>JAHDBI010000002.1:42253-43805 GCA_020630475.1 Saprospiraceae bacterium | reverse complement strand
GCTAAAATGTACCCCAATTGTTCTGAATGTCGACCATCTTTCCCTCCATCTTGCATCCAACCATCTTCGGGCATTTCTAGTGTAGCTTCACGAATTACATTTGCTCTTTCTGTTTGGACTTTCGTCCGAATGGCATCGAGATCTACACCAATGGCATTTTCTGATGCAACTCGATCAAGCTCAGAAACTTTTAGGGCTTCTCCAGAATACATCCAAAAATCGTGGAGCGCCGTTTGCATTTTTTTATGACTCTCTTCCGTTCCATCACCTAACCTGATCATCCAATCTCGAGAAAATTGCAAATGGTACGCCGTTTCCTTTAAGCTTTTTGCCGCAATATCGGAAAGGCGTTGATCTTTGCTTTTTGTTAGTGACTCTAGAAAAAAGTAGTTGAAAGAATCATATAAAAACTGACGCACAATAGTTTCTCCAAAATGCCCATTCGATTGTTCGCATAGAATTAAATGTCTCCATGATCGGACATCTCTTTGATAAGGATAATAATCTTCCGTTTTATCTCCTCCTTCTAATTCGGCGCAGTATTGATATAGGTTTCGCGCAAGACCTAAATGATCCAAAGCAATATTCGTCAAAGCAATATCTTGCTCTAAGATTGGACCATGCCCACACCATTCTGATAGTCGATGGCCGATGATCATGGCGTTATCCGCTATTTGTAAAATGTACTGTACTTTTTGATCCATAGCCTATATGTGTGATACTCCATCTGGAACGTCATAGAATGTCGGATGTCTATACACCTTATCATTTGCAGGGTCAAAAAGATTATCCTTTTCTGCAGGATCTGATGCTGTAATTTGCTCAGATTCTACGACCCAAATGCTTATACCCTCCATTCGACGTGTATAAACATCGCGAGCATTTTGCATGGCCATTTCTGCATCTGCTGCATGTAGGCTACCTACATGTTTGTGAGAAAGTCCCTGTTTACTTCGAACAAATATTTCCCATAAGGGCCAATTCTTCATTATGCTACTTTTTCTGATTTAGATTTAGATTTCTTCTCTGAATACGCCATGGCTGCTTCTCTTACCCATTGACCACCATCATACGCTTTTTGTCTTGCTCTGATTCGGTCTTTGTTACAAGGGCCGTTTCCTTTAACCACATTCCAAAACTCATCCCAATTGATTTCACCAAAATCATAATGCCCCGTTTCTTCATTAAATTGAAGATCAGGATCAGGTATGCTTATTCCTAAATGCTTGGCCTGCTCAACCGTCACGTCTACAAACTTTTGACGAAGATCATCATTGCTAAATCGCTTAATTTTCCACTCCATTGATTGCTTCGAATTTGGTGACTCGTCATCATTTGGTCCAAACATCATCAAAGATGGCCACCACCATCTATTCAATGCATCCTGTGCCATTTCCTTTTGCTCTTTGGAGCCATTACACAAAGTCATCATGATTTCAAAACCCTGTCGTTGATGAAAGGATTCTTCTTTACAAACCCTGACCATAGCTCTTGCGTAAGGGCCATATGAGCATCTACATAATGGGACTTGATTCATGATAGCCGCACCATC
>JAHDBI010000002.1:0-42153 GCA_020630475.1 Saprospiraceae bacterium | reverse complement strand
ATATATTTTGTTTACGAACAACTGTTCGTTTTGTTAGCTTTTAATCGAGGCGAGTACAAATGCGACCATTTCATCGCTAAGATCATAGTTTTTTGAGCTCCGTCCATCTACTTGATGAACCCAACTTAATGCAGAAATCACGGAATTCATCATAATTCCAGACGAACCTGTTCTAATTTGACCACTTTCTTGACCCTCTTTTAATATAGATTTAAAAATCGTCTCATATTCTTGACGAAGAGCTTTAAACAGATTTAATGAATTCGTATCCAAATGCTTCCACTCGTCATTAAATACAATAATCGAATTAGGATTTTCGGCGGTAATACTTAGGTGCAATCTCACAAGTGCTTCAACCTTAGCTAAAGCATCTCTATCCTTATTATCAATGGATTTGATGCCATCAACAAAATCCTGAGCACAGGACATGCATATTTCTTTAAGAATTTCTTCCTTGGATTTAATATGACTGTATAAACTAGAAGGTTCAATCCCTACCCGCTCTGCTAAGTCTCTCATTGAAGATGCAGAATAGCCCTTTTCGCTAAAAAGAAGCGCTGCTTCCCTAAATATGGATTCTTTTCTGGTCATTTTATTTAGTATCAAAATCGATCTCTACAAATTCTGTACGTGGATGTGATTGACAGGTTAGGACAAATCCTGCCTCAACTTCATCTGGTTCCAATGCATAATTGACATCCATGCTTACCTCTCCTTCGACAACCTTAGCTCTACATGTACAGCACACTCCACCTTTACAAGCAAAAGGTAAATCTGCACCATTTTCCAATGCAGCATCTAATATATTTTGACCTCCGTAGGCCAAATTAAATTCAAACTGATCTCCGTCCAATTGAATTCTTATTTTACTCTCTTTAGTTCGATCTATTTCCACCTCCTCAATTTGACTTTCCTTGATGTTTTCGAGCCCTTCTGTCGAGAACAATTCAAAATGTATTTTTTTTGGGTCTTCGCCCAATGTGATCAGATGCTCTTTTACGGACATGATCATTTGTGCCGGACCACAGAGCATATAATGAGACACCTCTCCAAGATTAAAGAATCTGCCTATAAATTGATCAAGCTTTTCCGTATTTATTCGTCCATTAAATAGTGGAGCAGAAGGAATTTCTTTTGATAACAAATGAAAAATGCTCAATCGCCCTAGATGGATGTTCTTTAAATCCTCCAAGGCTTCTTTAAACATTATGGTCTCTGTCTTTTGATTTCCGTAAAACAGAAGAATTCGGCTATGAGGCTCCTTTTCTAGGATAGCCTTGATGTTAGAAAATATGGGAGTCACACCGCTACCAGCAGTAAAAATGACATACTTCTTTTCTGCATTAGGTTCAATTGGACAATAAAACCTCCCTTGAGGGGGCATGACATCAATGATATCACCGGCTTTTAAAGATTCATTGGCATAAGTAGAAAACTTTCCGCCTTCCACCTTTTTAATTCCTACCTCCCACTTTCCTTCTGAAGGGCTACTGTAAATGGAATAGGATCGGATGACATCCTCTCCATTGATATTTTTTCTTAAACTGAGATATTGTCCTTGAGTAAAGGCAAATGTTTCTTTGAGTTCTGATGGTAATTCAAAGGAGACACCCACACTATTTGGTGTAAGCTTTTTTACCGAGGAAACCTTTAATGGATAATAATTACGATCTGCCATACGAATGTGCGTTAGGCTACAAATATACTCTAATGTTCTCTTTTGGCGAAAGCCAAAAAAAAAGAGGTAAACAAAATCTGCTTACCTCTTTCAATATCTTAAGACTTCATCCTATAAACCGTTAACAAAAGTTGTTAGTTTACTTTTTAAGTTGCTTGCTTTATTATTGTGCCACGTATTTCTTTTAGCCAATTTATCAATCATAGAAACCACCTTCGGCAAATACTTTTGAGCTTCTGCTTTATCAGACATCTCTCTTAGCTTTTGAATAGCAGTTCGAGCAGACTTCTTATAGTATCTGTTTCTTAATCTAATCTTCGCGTCTTGTAAAACTCTTTTCTTTGATGACTTGTGACTTGGCATATTGTTTATTATTTCGAGGCGCAAAAATAAGCTAATAAATGATATAAAAAAAGGCTTTTAGAAAAAAATAAATAATCTTAAAGACCGCTATTCTTGGCAAGAAATATGAATTAGTTACGATATTAGCACTTATTGTATAAAAGACCACAAAGTACAACATTGATGAAAGACTATTCTTACGTGTTCAATGCACATCCAAGTTTTATAGAAGAAATGTACCTGAAATACCAAGAATCTCCTCAAAAGGTAGAAGACGGCTGGAGAAGCTTCTTTGAAGGGTTCGAATTTAATAGTGCCTCTCTAGATGCTGGTATTTCTACATCGTCATCGGTGGTTGATTCAAAAGAATTTGGAGTTTTAGCGATCATCAATGGATTCAGAATGAGAGGGCATCTACTTTCCACGACCAATCCAATTCGAGAGAGAAGAGACCGAAGACCGCATTTAGATTTAAATGACTACGGTTTAAGTGATGCGGATTTGGATTTGACCTTTAAGGCGGGAGTGGCTATTGATATGGAAGGCAAGACCCTCAGACAAATCATTGAGCGTCTTCATCAAATCTATTGTCAAAATATTGGATTTGAATATGGATATATAGAAAACATGGAGAAGCGCCATTGGCTTCGAGATAAAATAGAGAAAAGAAGTTTAAAAGGCGATCATGGAGTAAGTACTGAAAAAAAGAAACGCATCCTTGAAAAACTCAATGATGCGGTAATGTTTGAAAAGTTCTTACATACCAAATACGTCGGTCAAAAGAGGTTTTCATTAGAAGGAGGTGAAACGGCAATAGTGGCATTGGATGGAATCATTAATGAAGCGGCTAATGATAAGGTGGAAGAAGTAGTGATCGGTATGGCCCATAGAGGTAGACTCAATGTATTGGCCAATATAATGGGTAAAACCTATGAGCAAATTTTTAACGAATTTGAAGGGACAGCCATTCCGGATTTAAGTTTTGGTGATGGTGATGTAAAATACCACCTTGGATATTCATCACAAGTGGTGACCACAGGAGGTAAGACGATGCATCTTAAGCTAGCTCCGAATCCTTCTCATTTAGAATCCGTAGATCCTGTTTTGGAAGGTTTTGCTCGAGCAAAAGCGGATATTCTATACGACAGTGATTATGACAGAATTCTACCTATTCTGATTCATGGCGATGCTGCCTTTGCTGGACAAGGTGTTGTTTATGAAACCGTGCAAATGAGTCAATTAGATGGGTATTACACTGGAGGAACAATTCATCTAGTGATCAATAACCAAATTGGTTTTACTACTAATTTTGATGATGCCAGATCTTCTACTTATGCTACCGCTAGTGCCAGTTTGGTGCAAGCGCCAGTATTCCATGTCAATGGAGACGATCCTGAGGCTGTTTTATTTGTGGTTGAATTAGCGGTGGCTTATCGTCAGAAATTCAATAATGATGTCATGATTGACATTGTTTGCTATAGAAAACATGGACACAATGAGGGAGATGATCCTAAGTTTACTCAGCCAGAGATGTATGAGATCATCAATAAGCATCCAAATCCAAAAGATATCTATAGTAATCGATTGATTGAAAGAGGTGATGTGGACCAGCAAATGGCTGAGAACATTGAAAAATCTTTTTGGGACGACCTTCAAAATAGGTTAAACATCCTTAAGAAGAAACCACTACCCTATGAATATCAAAAACCAGAAAATGATTGGCGAAAGCTAAAAAGAACGGTAGATGACAAAGATTTTGAAACTTCGCCAAATACAGGAGTAGCAAAAACGAAAATCAATAAAATCATTAAACATTTGATGACCTTACCAGAAGGATTGACTCCTTTATCTAAGGTAAATAGACTTCAAAAAGGAAAACAAAAACTTGTCGATGCTAAGAAGATTGATTGGTCTTTCGCCGAATTGATAGCATATGGAACCATCCTGTTGGAAGGTAAAAATGTGAGGATGAGTGGTCAAGATGTCAAGAGAGGAACATTTTCTCACCGACATGCTGTATTTAACGATGCGAAGACATTCAAAGAATACAATCGGTTTGATCATTTAGATCCAAAGCAAGGTCGATTTATGATTTATAACTCATTGTTATCCGAATTTGCCGTACTTGGATTTGAATATGGTTATTCTCTAGCCTCTCCTAATGACTTGGTTATTTGGGAAGCGCAATTTGGTGATTTTTACAACGGTGCTCAAACTATTTTTGATCAATACATCTCTGCCGCAGAAAGCAAGTGGCAAAGAATGAGTGGATTGGTTTTACTCTTACCCCATGGATATGAAGGTCAAGGACCGGAGCATTCGAGTGCCCGGGTGGAGCGTTTTCTACAATCTTGTGCAGAAAATAATATTACTGTGGCCAATGTCAGTTCGCCATCAAACTATTTCCATTTACTCAGGAGACAATTGGGTAGAAACTTTAGAAAACCATTAGTGGTGATGTCCCCCAAATCAATTTTCCGTCACCCCTTAGCTGTCTCTGACATTTCAGAAATTGCTACTGGAACTCATTTCAAAGAAGTGCTTCCTGATGATAAAATAACAGCTCAAAAGTCTAAGCGTCTTTTGCTTTGTACTGGGAAGGTTTATTACGATCTTTTGCAATACAGAGAGGAAAATCAAATTAAGGATACCGCCATTGTTCGTATCGAGCAATTATATCCTTTCCCTAAAAAGCAAGTGGATAAAATTCTTAAAAGCTATGCCAAATCAGAAGTTTATTGGGTTCAAGAAGAATCTGCAAATATGGGAGCATGGTCTCATGTCATGAACTATTATCGAAGATCTCCGATTGAACTGATATCGAGAAAAGCCACAGCTTCGCCGGCAACTGGATTTAAAAAGGTACACGACAAGCAACAAGCTGATTTAGTTAAGCGAGCTTTTAGTTGATACTAGGACCGTTGTAGAAATTAAAAGAAATACCAATCAAAGTTGGTGATTCATTTAAGGATAGATTTGTTGCATTAGGAACAATAGCTTCTTTAAAGCTTTGTATGCTTACATCCTTCAATGAAATTTGTACGTATGGCCTGATGCTCACACTGACATTTCCTGAACCATTTAAATTCCACATAAAATAGAATTTTGTACCAAAGAAATTTTCAGATAAAACAGATTTTTCAACGTCCGTGCCAGCCATTTCACTCTTTGATCTGAGTATATTCCAGTTAAAGTTAGCACCGTAACCCAGTTTTTCAAAAACGTTTTCCAAGCCAAAGCCAAGAGAATGAATAGAGAATTTTAAATCATTATCTATAACATCGCCGTTTAAATCCGTCATTTTAGAAGACCTAGTTCTTCCAAAATTATCATAGGTTAATTCCATACCTATGCCTTCCCATATATAACGAATTCCTAGACCTATCCCGTGAACTACCCTGAGCTCAGGATATCCTGTTTGCAAAGAAGGTTCATTGCTGTTGTAGGATTTCATTACTGAATTAATAGCATCTGCATTCATATAACTTACATTATACCCAACACGCAGGTTGTACTGTCCAAACAAGGTAGAACTTGACAGGGTAAGTAAAAACACTGAAAAAAGACATTTATATAAGGGTGACATAGTCAAAACTTAGATTCACAAATCTAGATATTATTTATCTTAGACGTCAAAATACATTCAAAGCACATAGTTTACTCTGGCCAGATGTAGAATATATTCAAAACTAAAAAAAAATGACTACTGTAAACCACAACCCTTATCGGAAGTCATCAACCTTCATGGCGATGGCGCTTTTAGGCTTAGTCTGTTTTGGATTATACTTTAAAAGTCTCGATTTTGAATACGTTTTAGATGACACATTGGTGATCACTAAAAATAATTATGTAAAGAAAGGATTCGATGGTATATCTGATATCATGACCTCAGAAAGCTTTCAAGGGTATTTTGGTGAACAAAAGAATTTTTTGCAAGGTGCTAGATATAGACCACTTTCCTTAGTAAGCTTCGCCATTGAATACGGATTATGGGGTCTTGATAGCAAAAGAGCCCATCTTCTAAATATTATCCTGTACTGGATTTGTTGTGTGTTGTTGTTTCTCGTTTTAAGGAATCTACTTTCAAATCACCAGCATTCTAGTTGGTGGCTTTCGTTAGCCTTTTTGAGTACAATACTATTTGCTGTTCACCCTGTTCACGTTGAGGCTGTCGCCAATGTTAAAGGTCGTGACGAAATTCTATCCCTGATTTTTGCTATTGGGACATTAGAATTTTGTAGAAGGTATGTTTCGAATAGCAGAATATACCTGCTAATCCTTGCTGTGCTCTTTTACGTTCTCGGGCTTTTGGCCAAAGAAAATGTGATTACCTTTTTAGCAGTTATTCCGTTGGCGCTTTATTGTTTCACAAAAGTTAGTAAAAATCAATTAATCATGGTTACTGGAACCTTGTTCTTCGGTACCATTGGCTATTTGGCTTACAGAATTCAGGTCATAGGATATCTTTTTGGTGAAGTTGAAATAGCGGACATCATGAACAATCCATTCTTAGGAATGGATTTCTCCACCAAAATGGCTACCATTAATTACACCTTATTAGATTACCTAAGACTTGGTATTTTCCCTCACCCTTTGACACATGATTATTATCCTTATCATGTTCCTGTCATGACTTGGTCGAACCTCATACCTTGGGTAACAAGTGTCGTATACCTAATGCTCATCGGTGCAGGACTTTATGGAAGTTTTAAGAAAAAAGTTTGGGGATTTTCCATTTTGTTTTATCTGCTGACCTTGTCTATTGTATCAAATATTTTTATTGGCGTAGGAACTTTCATGAATGAACGCTTTTTATTCATGCCTTCCATAGGAATTTGTTTGTTCATCGTTTACTTATTCCGCGAAAGCGGTATAGAGAAAAAGAACAAATTATTTAACTACGCGTCAATCGGTATACTAGCAGTAATCATTATGGCCTTTGCATTTAAAAGTTACACCAGAGTCCCAGTTTGGAAAAATGGTCTAAGCCTAAACCAAGCGGCTATTAAAGTGTCAAAGAATAGCGCGAGGGCCAATTCATTCATGTCGACAGCTCTTTTTGAGCAAGCGAGGGATATTCCGAATCGTCAAGAGAAATTAGCTTTACTAAAAGAGGCTCTACCTTATGCTAAGAAGGCTGTAGAGATCATGCCCAATTACAAAAATGCAAATATTATGTACTCAGGTATTTATGCCGAAATGTACAAAATTGAAAGAGATGAGGCTACAATCTTAAGAGCGTTCAAAGAAACTATGAGTCGCAGACCAGATGTTGAATATTTAACGCAATTTCTGGACTACCTCGGTCCACGAGCAAACGATTTAGAAGGCTTGTTGAATTTCTATTATGACTCTTGTTATAACATCTTACATCGTCAACAAGGACGAAATGATTGGGCATTACATTTTTTAAAGATGGGTTACAGCCTTGATCAAGACGACCCTAAAATTAATTTTGCACTGTCTTCCGTATATACCGCATTAAACATGCACCAAGAGGCGAGTTTTCATCGCGATAAATACGAACGAATCAATGCCGGAAATTCACAATGATCTTCTTTATAAAATAGCGTTAACTAAGATTCCAAAAATAGGTGCCATCAAAGGCAAATTACTCCTTAGCTATTGCGGTTCACTTGAAGAGGTATTTAAATCTAAAAGGCAAGCCCTTTTAAAAATCCCAAATATTGGACCCATTTTGGCAGAAGCCATATGCGACAAAAAAGCTTTGGAACGAGCAAAAAAGGAACTTGATCAGATACTTAAGTATGACATAAAAGTCAGTTTCTTTTTAGATCCTGATTATCCGTATCGATTAAAACAATATCCAGATTGTCCAGTGGTTTTATACTCAAAAGGAGATTTCAATTGGAATAAAGATAGAATGGTGGCTATTGTTGGTACTCGAGTTCCGAGCTCATACGGTAAAATGTTTTGTGAATCTCTAATTTCGGATTTGAGTAAATATAAGGTGACCATTGTTAGTGGTATGGCGCATGGTATTGATTCTATTGCACATCGTGCCGCGGTTAATCATCAAATAGAAACTATCGGTGTACTGGGAAGTGGTATCGGACGTATCTACCCTAGTTCGAATCTATCCTTAAGTCAACGGATGATCTTAAATGGTGGATTAATTTCTGAATTTAGTTTCTATCAAAAACCCGATAGAGAAAATTTTCCAAAAAGAAATAGAATCGTAGCAGGGATGTGTGATGCCGTTATTGTGATTGAATCAAAAGAAAAGGGCGGGTCGCTGATCACCGCCAATTATGCCAATGAGTATAACAAGGACGTATTTGCATTACCCGGAAATGTTGGAAGAGATTTATCCTTGGGTTGTAATAAGTTGATCAAAGAACATAAAGCATCCTTAATGGAGTCAGCTAAAGACATTTCCTATATCATGGGATGGGAAGAGGAATCTAATTCAAAAAAGCAAGGTGAACTATTTGTACAGCTTAATGAAGAGGAGCTAATAATCAAAAATATTATTGATCAACAGCCGAATATTTCCATAGATCAATTATCCCAACAATTGAATTGGAATCTGTCTAAAATTTCGAAAACATTATTAGAGTTAGAATTCAAGGGTGATATCATTAAGTTACCAGGCAAAAAATTCGTTTGTCGTTTGAATTAATAAATTATTTTTATGCTACTTAAAGTATTTATCATGGCCAATCGATCAGCATTAATTCTTCTTTTTAGCTTTTTCATCGTGGCTTGTGGCTCACAAGACCGAGTGGCAAATCCTTCAGAATTCAAGAAAAAAATTGCCAAAAATGTAAAAGCTAAAAACATCATTTTATTAATTGGTGACGGAATGGGCCTAACTCAAATTTCTGCTGGGATGTACAACAACGGAAATAAAATCAGTTTAGAGCGATTTCCTATAGTTGGGCTTCATAAAAGTTATAGTTCTGATAATTTGATTACTGATTCTGCAGCAGGTGCCACTGCCTTTGCTTGTGGAGTCAAAACGTATAACGGAGCTATCGGTGTGAATAGTGATACGATTGCGGTACAAACGATCTTAGAAGAGGCTTCTTTAAAAAAATTAAAAACTGGTTTAATTGCGACATCGACGATTGTTCACGCCACTCCAGCTTCCTTTATTTCTCATAATAAGTATAGAAAAAACTATGAAGAAATTGCAGCTGATTATGTCAATACCCCAATTGATATTCTAATTGGTGGAGGAAAAAAGTATTTTGATCGAAGAGAATCTGATCGTAGGGATTTATCTCAAGAATTCCGAAATGCTGGATACATGGTAGAAGATTATTTCAACAAAGACATTATCCAAATTGATCCTCCGATTGGGAAAAAATTGATTTACTATACAGCTGACAACGACCCGGTACCCGCTTCACAAGGAAGAGATTATTTACTTCCTGCTACTAAATTGAGTCTTGATCATTTACAGCGACAAAATGAAAATGGATTTTTCATCATGATTGAAGGATCGCAAATTGATTGGGGCGGGCATGCCAATGATGGTGACTATGTTTTAACCGAAATGGCTGAATACGATCAGGTAATTCATCAGGTTTTGGATTGGGCAGAACAAGATGGAGAGACTTTAGTTGTCGTTACTGCAGATCACGAAACGGGTGGATTGGCTATTCAAAATGGGTCTAAACTCGATTCTTTGGATCTGGCTTTTACTTCAACAAAACACACAGCTGTTATGATCCCAGTATTTGCTAAAGGTCCCGGTGAAAGATTGTTTTCTGGAATTTATGAGAACACAGCCATTTACAATAAACTGCGACAAGCCTTTGGTTGGGAATAGACTACAGATGTCTTTCGGCGTGATAACTCGACCTCACTAAAGGCCCACTCTCTACAAAGTCAAAACCTTTGGATAAACCCACTTCTTTATACTCGGCAAATTTATCCGGATGAACGAATTTTTCAACAGCCAGATGCATTCTTGTTGGTTGAAGATACTGACCAATAGTAAGTACATCACAACCATTCTCTACTAGATCATCCATAATCTTAAATACTTGATCGTCTGTCTCACCTAAACCGACCATTATCCCCGATTTAGTTCGTTTCCCGTAATCCTTAATTCGCTTAATTTCCTCTAGGCTTCGGTGGTATTTACCTTGTGGTCTTACTTTTCTATAGAGTTCTTCTACAGTCTCCATATTATGAGAAACGACCTCTTGGCCTCCTTCAATCATTCTTTCTAGCGCTTCCCAATTGGCTTTTACATCAGGAATAAGTGTTTCGATGGTAGTACTCGGTGATGTCTCTTTTACTTGAACAACAGTTTGGTACCAAATTTGAGCACCTCGATCTTTCAATTCATCTCGATTAACAGATGTTATTACTGCATGTTTGACTTCCATTAATCGAATCGCTTTGGCAACACGGGCTGGTTCGTCTATATCATATTCTGGTGGTCGACCCGTTTTCACAGCGCAAAACGAGCAACTTCTGGTACATACATTTCCAAGAATCATAAACGTAGCCGTTCCTGCTCCCCAACACTCTCCCATATTTGGGCAATTCCCACTTTGACAGATCGTGTGCAATTTGAAATCATCTACCAATTTCCTGACATGCTTATATTGCTCACCTATAGGCAATTTAACCCTCAACCAATCCGGCTTTTTAGTTCGTCCACTCTCTTTATTGACAACAGGTAATTCTAACACAGTTATGTTTATGATTTATTTGTAATCTCTTTTACCGAGATGCAAATTTATGTAAAGGTTTACAAAATATGGCTTATTACTAATATTGTCAGATTCAATCATAATCGGAATCTTTTTTACGAATGCATCAAACATAAATCCAACTTCAAAAGCACGAACGTATTTGTCGTATGCCCCCATGGCGAAATGCAAACCTAATTTTCCTTGAATTCCAGGTACAAAATCTATTTCGCCGAAGCCTTTGAAATAGCTAGCAGCCTTATAAATACTTGATTCATTTAAGAAGACATCAGCATTTTCCTCTGTATACTTTTCTGTTCTTATTTCCGCATTGACACCATTTTGTGTTTCCACCAAATAAATGAGTTCGAGATAATACGGCTTTAACATGGCCAATGATGGTCCAATTTCATAATTCCACCCTATCGCCAAACCTCGCTGTCTATCTTTTTCCGATAAATATCTTTTCGTACCAAATCCTCCGCGCAAAACGAATAAGGAATTTTGCTTACCATAGATTAATGAGCCCGTTGTCTGCCTAAGACCATTTGTAAAAGTCTTTGTTTGTCGTCGCTCACGAGGGTCCTTGATATATCCCAATTCTATTTGATAATAGCTTGTTTTGTAGTAGGTCTTAATTTGCCCAATATTTAATGCCAAGGCGGCACCATTGGTATGTAACCTAAGATCTGTAGCCCATTCTGTCTTATACACAATCCCAACATTCTTTTGCTCGACCTGCTTAGGAAGCAAGGTGGTTTGCGCAAAACTTTGATTCAAAGCGAATACAAAGAACAGAATTAATATGGTCGGAAATCTCTTATCCATGCTTGACAGTATAACGACAAAAATCGCATCCTTGTTCTAATAAAGTTACGAAATAACCTTTAGTCTATCAGATCGTAGAATTTAAATCCGAATATCCTCTATCAAGGCGACACATTTTCCTATATTCAATCATACAAGAAACCAATTATGATTTTCAACTTTTCAGAACATCAGAGCATTTCGAATCAATATGTCCGTGAGTTACGAGATATAAATATCCAGAACGATCGTGCTCGGTTTAGAAAAAATTTGAATCGACTAGGACAGATAGCCGCTTTCGAAATCAGTAAAACTTTTGAATATCATTCGACGGAAGTCGAAACACCTTTAGGTACTGCTAATGTTGATCTTTTTAACGAACGTATCGTTTTAGCCACTATTTTAAGAGCGGGTTTACCTTTACATCAAGGTCTATTGGATTCTTTTGACCATGCTCAAAGCGCATTTGTATCTGCTTATCGCCAACATCACAAGGATGGAACTTTTGAAATAAGTCTGCAATATGCGACTTGTCCAAACTTAGATGGCTGCCAACTCATCATTACGGATCCAATGATTGCCACTGGAGCTTCATTGACCAAATCGATTGAAGCATTGTTAGAAAATGGTACGCCCTCTCAAATCCATGTTGTTTCGGCAATCGCTTCCAAGCCTGGCTTAAATTATGTCAAAAGGTTGTACCCCAATATTGATTTTTGGGTTTTTGCAATCGATGAAGAATTGACGGGTAAATCTTACATTGTCCCTGGTCTTGGTGACGCAGGAGATTTAGCTTTTGGACCAAAAGAACAAGATTAAATGAGCGGTAATATTTCACCTTTAACAATAGCCACCATTGTTATCGTTTACTTCCTTGTACTCATAGGAATATCACTTGTTACATCCAAAAACGCAGACAACAAGAGCTTTTTTAACGCCAATAAAAATGCTCCCTGGTTTCTGGTGGCCTTTGGAATGATTGGAGCAAGTTTATCTGGAGTTACCTTTATCTCGATACCTGGTGTTGTAGGACAAGAAGCGACCAACATGTGTTTTTCCTACATGCAGATGGTATTTGGTTTTCTTGTAGGCTATTTTGTAATAGCCACAATTCTAATCCCATTATATTATCGTCTTAACTTAACCAGTATATATCAATATCTTGAGTCTAGGTTTGGCTTTTATTCGTACAAAACGGGCGCGTTTTACTTCATTCTATCAAGGATCATAGGCGCTTCTTTACGTTTGTTCTTAGTGGCTATTGTATTGCAGAACTTCTTGATGGAACCCTTAGGGATTCCTTTTTTTATTACAGTACTATTGACCATCCTTTTGATTTGGGTATATACCGTAAATGGGGGAATTAAAACAATTATCCTCACCGATACCTTGCAAACTTTTTGTATGCTCACTGCGGTTGTTTGTAGCATCTACTTCATTGGTCAATCGATGGACATCGGGGTTACAGGCCTTATCACTGAAATCCAACAAAGTGATTATGGAAAAATGTGGTTCTTTGATGTCGGATGGAATGATCCTAATAACTTTTTCAAACAATTTATTAGTGGTGCATTAATTGCCATCGTAATGACTGGTTTGGATCAAGATATGATGCAAAAAAATCTTACTTGCAGATCAAAAGAAGATGCTCAAAAAAACGTTTTTACATTTAGCATTATTCTCGTATTTGCGAATCTGCTCTTTTTGAGTTTAGGGGCGCTCCTTTATATCTATGCACAAAAAGAAGGAATTGCCATTCCGGAGAAAACAGATCAATTGTACCCGACCATCGCCTTAGAACATATGCCAGCTGCCGTTGGAATTTTGTTCATCTTAGGATTGATAGCGGCTGCATATTCGAGTGCTGATAGTGCCTTGACCTCTTTAACTACTTCGTTTTGTATCGACTTTTTGGGATTTGAAAAGTCTCTACTTTCCGAAAAGGAAAAAAAGCAAAAAAGGATTTACGTTCACATAGGATTTTCAACTGTGCTGTTTGTCGTAATCGTATTGGCGAAAGCCTTAAATGCTGGTGCCGTAATCAATGAACTATATATAGCTGCCGGTTATACTTATGGTCCGTTACTTGGATTATTTAGTTTTGGAATCCTCACAAAAAGAAATATCCTGGATCATTGGGTTATTCCTATCTGTATCGCATCACCATTGATTTCTTATATCATAAACACTAATGCTGATTCTTGGTTGAATGGGTTTCAATTTGGTTCGACGATTATTGCCTTGAATGGATTGATCACCTTTATTTTACTTTGGACGATTAGCCGTAAACCAACCAAAAATGGATAAGATAACCGAGAAGGATTCTCTATATCGACATTTAGATAAAATGAGCACCTTGGAGATTTTACAATCTATCAATCGTGAAGATCAAAAGGTAGCGAAACAAGTAGAAAAGATCCTCCCGAATATTGAGGCATTCATAGATCAATTGGCTTTGAAGATGTCCAAGGGAGGTCGACTTTTTTATATCGGTGCTGGAACAAGTGGTCGACTAGGTATTTTGGATGCTTCAGAATGCCCACCAACTTTCGGTGTTCCACATGACTGGGTCATAGGAATCATTGCGGGTGGAGATGGTGCCATACGTAAAGCTGTAGAATTCGCCGAAGATGATTCTGAGCAGGCCTGGAAAGATCTTGAAGCTTATGCCATTGACGAAAAAGATTCGGTCGTTGGCATTGCCTCGTCAGGGACTACTCCTTATGTCATTGGTGGCTTGAAGAAAGCTCAGGAAAAAGGAATTACTACGGGTTGTATCACTTGCAATCCGGGTTCACCTATTATAGACTATTCAGATCACTCTATGATTCCTATTGTAGGTCCTGAATTTGTGACAGGAAGTACACGAATGAAATCCGGGACAGCGCAGAAAATGATTCTAAATATGATCAGTACTGGTGTGATGATTAAGCTTGGAAGGGTCAGAGACAATAAGATGGTTGACATGCATCTCAGTAACAATAAATTGGTAGATAGAGGAACTTTACTGATCGCCAAACAGACAAAACTAGACTATGCCGCAGCGAAGGAGTTGTTGTTAAAACACGGAAGTGTGAGGAAAGCCATTGATTTCTTTCATGCTAACTCATAGTGGAGTCCCAACCACCTTGCTGGGCTTCTCTGGCGCGTCTTTCGGCCTCAGCCTGAACCCAACGTTCTCTTCGCGTCATTTCAAAAGTATCTCGAGGTAGAAAATAACGCAATTCTTCTTCTGTATCATCCGACCAAGGTCCTTCGTCCTCTTCCTCCTTTTCTAACACTGATTTAAATAGAAAGGCCGTAAACAATCCTGCAATGGCCCCGAAAAGATGACTTTCCCAACTAACCCCATCCTTATTTGGGAATAGTCCTAAGAAGAAACCATTAAACACTAAAGTGACAATCAAAGCCAATATGATTGATCTAATATTTCTTCTAAAAACGCCGCTCCAAAAAACAAAGGAAAGTAGACCGTATACTACCCCACTTGCACCAATATGATATACAGGACGACCAAACATCCATACCGCAAATCCTGTTAACAAAAAAATAATCGTAAAAGCAGGAAATAACACTCTTTTATAAAAAAGTGCAATCATAGATGTTAGCATAAATAGAGGCACCGTGTTGCTGATCAAATGCTGAAAATTATCTTTCGCATTATGAATGAATGGCGCTAATAAAATCCCCTTCAAGCCATCAATAGCTCTTGGGTAAACTCCATTAATACCAAGGCTACCACTTGTAGATACATTATAGAAATGAACCAACCATAAAATGATAACCAAGGCGATCGGAAACCGAATCGTTTTAATAAACCCCTTGACATCATTTTCTAACATTACGAATATCGTCTTCTAACTAATTTTATAAAGTGCGTGGCTTTTTTCATTTTATCTTTTGACGTCCAGTCTTGAGTGGACGCCACGCCATTTTTTAAAAAGAATGCTGCTTCTGTAAAAGAATTGAATCCATTCAAAGCATCAACCGTCCCAGTAAACAAGTCTTGATCTCCACCAAAAAGTTCTTGAATGGTAAATATTCTCTCGTTAATACCCATCGCCTTTCCAAGATCTTTAATGGGGCTTGAAGCTAACTTATCTGACAAATCAGAAATAGACACTTCTCCAAAAAGCGCATCTAGTTCACTTGAACTTTCCACCTTTACCTCTTCTTTTTCCTCTTTTTCCTTTACTGGTGCTTTCGTCACTTCCTCCTTTACGACTGGTTCAGGATCAGGAACGATTTCTACTGGTTCTGGCTTCTTGACTTCCACCACCTTTTCTACAGGTGCAACTACTATCTTCTCCTCTTTCACCTTTTCAGTTTTAACTTGATCCGAATCTTTGACTTTCATATGAGATTGCCCTTCCTTTGAAAAAGCATATTGCTCGTACAAATCTCTGATATAACTTAACATCAAATCATGTTCGATGGTTGACAGTTCACCATCAATTTCTTGATGCTTGTATAAATGGTTGATTTTTTCGAGTAATCGTTTGACTTTTTTATCCTTCATGGGTGAATTTATATTTCGTAGAAAATTAGAACGTTTGTTCTTAAAGTAAAAGTACAAAGTGATTGAGTTAATATGGATCGTTTCCAATCATTAATTGAATTCAAACATATTTTCATAAATTGGCATTCTTAAGAAATGACATGTTTTTAGAACCAAATTTTAGAGGTCAACGTAGTGGATGGATTGAAGTGGTCTGCGGATCCATGTTTTCTGGTAAAACAGAAGAATTAATTCGCCGACTAAAAAGAGCAAAAATTGCCAATCAAAAAACTGCCATTTTTAAGCCTAAAAAGGATACTCGGTATGACGAAAAGAACGTCGTATCTCACGATGACAATGCTATTTTATCTATCCCTATTGAACGAAGTGTAGATATGTTTGAGCATGTTCACGATGTCAATGTAATCGGTGTCGACGAAGCTCAATTCTTTGACATGGATCTTCCGGAAGTATGTCAAAAATTAGCGATAAAAGGTATACGAGTTGTGGTTGCAGGATTAGACATGGATTTTTTAGGAAAACCCTTTGGCCCTATTCCTACTCTTTTGGCTGTCGCCGAATATATCACAAAGGTACACGCTATATGCCCACATTGTGGAAGTTTAGCTACTCACTCCTACCGACTATCATCAGAAAAAAAACAAGTCCTTTTAGGAGAGAAAGATAAATATGAGCCTCGTTGTAGAATTTGCTATGAGATGGGTAATATTCTTGACTTTAGTACCCTGCAAAAAGAAAAGACCTAGACAAACACGATTCGGTTTAACCGTGTTCATCCAGGATCTCGGGTGAATATCTTAAAACATTATCTTTTCGGATACTTGATTATATTTTGACTTAACCGTTACTATATATACACCAATTGGTATTACTTCTTTGATTCCTAATCTAATCATATTTGAACCTTCAGAAACAGGTTTAAATTGATTCAACAAATATTGACCTGTCATATTGGAAATTTGGATAAAAACTGATTCGTCCATTTTGGAGTGCAAATGAAGTAAAAGCTCATTTGAAGACAATTTTTCGATTTCTTCTATTTCGAAAACTTGATCATATTGCTTTGGAAGCATCACCACCAGTCGATCCGAGAAGACATACATTCCGTTATGGTCTACTTGCTTCAATCGGTAATAAATACTTTCGGATTCATAATCAGTTACTCCTATATCTCTATAATCATACTCCGCACCATCACCATTATTGGCGAAAGCCTCAAAACGCTCTAAATCTTCAAATTTATAGCCATCTGCTGATCGTTGTAATATAAAATGGTCGTGGTTGATTTCTACTTCTGTTTCCCAGGAAATAGTAATGTCATCTCCATTTAATCTGGCATCAAATCCACTCAAGCTTACAGGAAGTACGGCTTCAGCATAATTAAATACTGCCCAACCATTACTCGAACCATCATTTGCCTCGAAAGTAAAAGACAATGGACCTCCACCTGCCAATGGAGTGACCGTAAAACTAATTTGATTTCCAAAAAGATTGATAGGACCAAAAACAGCCAATCCACTGTTGATTTGAATGGCATTGGTTTGGTTTACCCATTCTGTTCCGACCAAATTGGTATTGTCATAATCCATTGTTATGGAATAAGTGGTACCATCCACTAAGGGATTCGGCATCGGATTGGGATTAATATTCATGAAAACTCCCATTTGAGCATTCATCGTATTCATCGATAATAGTGCTATTACAAATAGCAATAAAGAAATTCTCATTTAGAATAAATTTTAAGGATTAACTAAAACTTACTCAATTAATTAAAGGGTGATTAATGAATAAACTTCTTTGCTTACATTTGTGCGAAAACCATGCCAAATATTAAAAATTATCATTATATGTTTTTGGCCAATTGTAAAGGATTAAATCAAACATCATGAATAACATAAAAATTAGGTCTGCCCTTATTTCTGTGTTCTATAAAGATGGCTTAGAGCCAATCTTAGATCAACTATCTAAAAACAATGTAAAAATTTATTCAACAGGTGGTACTCAAAAATTTATTGAAGACAAAGGCTTAGAAGTCTTTCCTGTAGAAAAATTGACCTCCTACCCTTCCATTTTGGATGGACGAGTTAAAACACTTCACCCAAAAATCTTTGGAGGCATATTAGCGAAGCGAGAGGAAGATCATTTGTCTCAGCTTACACAATATGAGATACCAGAAATCGACTTAGTGATTGTTGATTTATATCCCTTTGAGGAAACAATTAAACAAACCAATGATGAATCTAAGATCATAGAGAAAATAGATATTGGCGGGATTGCACTCATAAGAGCAGCAGCAAAAAACTTCAATGATGTAACGGTAATAGCGAACAAAGGAAGTTATCAAGAGCTTGCTGATTATATGAATGAGCAGAATGGTGAAATAAGTCTCACGCAAAGGAAAAGATTTGCCTCTGAAGCATTTGCAGTTTCGTCTCACTACGACACTAAAATTCATCAGTATTTCAACACAGATTTTAACGACCAAGCTTATTTCAAAATGAGCGAGCATCAATCTAAAACATTGAGGTATGGTGAAAACCCGCACCAAAGTGCTACTTTTTATGGCGATTTTAATCTGCAGTTTGATAAGCTAGGAGGGAAAGATTTATCGTATAACAATTTGGTTGATATTGATGCAGCGGTAGGTCTAATGAAAGAATTCAAAAATGACCCTCCAACCTTTGCCGTTTTAAAGCATACTAATCCTTGTGGTGTAGCTACAAGAGATAATATCAAAGTGGCTTGGGATGCGGCCTTGGCTGGAGATTCCGTCTCTGCATTCGGAGGTATATTGATTGCTAATACGAAAATTGACTTGCAAACCGCCGAGTCGATCAATCAACTTTTCTACGAAGTGCTGATCGCTCCTGATTTTGATCAAGATGCTCAAGATTTATTGCTTCAAAAAAAGAAAAGAATCCTACTAAAAATCAAGCATTTTAACCATCAAGAAAAAATGTTTAAAAGCTTACTCAATGGTACGATTGTTCAAGATGTTGATTCAAAAATGGAAGCTGAGAGTGATTTTGAATTAAAAACTAAACGAGGTCCAACTAGGGAAGAATTTAGAGATTTAGAATTTGCGGCTAAATGTGTAAAACATTTAAAATCTAATACGATTGTTTTATGTAAAGACAATCAGTTGATTGGTATGGGTTGTGGACAAACATCTAGGGTAGATGCCTGTAACCAAGCGATCTTAAAAGCGAAACACTTTGGTTTTGATCCGGCTGGTTCAGTGATGGCTTCGGATGCGTTTTTTCCTTTCCCCGATTGTGTTGAAATTGCGAACAAGGCTGGAATTACTGCAGTCGTTCAACCGGGAGGTTCTATTAAAGACCAATTGAGTATTGATTATTGTAACGAGAATGATTTGGCTATGGTCATGACCGGAATTAGGCATTTTAAACATTAATAGTCCTTTGAGAAATCTTTGTATCGATATAGGCAATAGCTTTTATAAACTGTCATTTTTTGAAGATGATCAGGAACTCTATTTTAAGCGTTACAAAAAATTATTGATTCGCGATATCAAAGCGCTGTTCAAAAAGTGGAAGTTTGAACAAGTTATTCTTTCAAGCACAAGAAATCCTAACAAAGTCCTTGAAGCACACTTAAAAAAGCATTACCGGTTTTTAAAATTGGACCATAAAACAAAAGTGCCTTTCAAGAATGAATATGCCACGCCTTCAACATTAGGCAGAGATCGTATTGCCGGAGTTGTAGGTGCGATGAAGTTATTTCCTAAATCCAATTGCTTGGTCATTGATGCTGGAACTTGCATCACCTTTGATTTGGTGACGCGAAATAAAGTGTACAAAGGCGGTAATATTTCACCTGGGGTGCATCTTAGATTGAAAGCAATGAATCACTTTACTGATAAATTACCTCTTGGTGAATTCAAATTGCATAAAAACTACATCGGTAAGAGTACGATGACGGCCATCGAGAATGGTGCCATGTGGGGAGCAATTGGTGAAATTGAGGCGTTTATTGATAGAATCTTGTCCAAATACAGGGACATTAACGTTATTTTAACCGGTGGTGACGCAAGTATATTTGGCAGTAAGATCAAAACTAAGATATTTGTGTCTTCTAATCTTCTTATGATTGGATTAAATGAAATATTACGCTATAATGCAGACAATGATTAGAACAACATTTATCCTATTGTTTTTGGTGTTAGGAAGTACTTTTGCTTCTGCTCAATCCAATGCAAACTCTCCATATTCTAGGTTTGGTATTGGTGACCCTGTGGATTTTCATACCATGTATATGCGTTCTATGGGTGGAGCAGCAGCAGGATATTTTGATCCATACCATATTAACTTATCGAATCCCGCATCTTATTCAGCCTTAAGAGCAACGGCTTTCGATGTTGGTGTTTTTGCTAATTATACGCGATTATCAGATGATACCAGTTCAGATAATTTATGGAATGGTAATTTGGGATATATGAGTTTAGCATTCCCTCTTAAAAATCCGTTCAGCAGTCTTTTAGATCGAAGTGAATCTCCATATAAATTTGCCATGGCTTTTGCTTTGATCCCGAATACGGATGTAGGATATAACATCACATCCTTTGAAACAAACCCTGAAATAGGGCAAATCGAAAGGAATTTCTCTGGATCAGGTGGTTCGTCCAAGTTTATTTGGGGCAATAGCATGGCGTATAAGAATTATCATTTTGGACTAAATCTTGGATATCTTTTTGGTAATATTGACTACAGCAGATTTGCTTTCTTTAATGATATTCCGGCCAGTTTCGACAATGATTTTAGTACGAGTTATACCATGAATGGTCTTTATTGGAATGCAGGCTTTCTGTATCGTAAAACGCTCAATAAAAAAGACGTCGAGGAAAACAGAGCTGCGATCAACGAAATCACATTCGGATTTTATGGAAAAACAAATACTTCATTTTCTACAGAAGCTGATATCCTCGACAGAAGTATTCTGATCTTAAATGGACAAGAACTAAACAGCGATACGTTGAGAAACGAATCTGGTATAGAAGGCAGTGGAACATTACCTGCAGAATTCGCTTTTGGATTAAACTATTTCAGAGGAAATAAATATTCGGTAGGGTTTGAAATTGCTCAAACTTATTGGTCACAATATAAAAATGACGCCAACCCTGAAACATTAGATAATTCTTTTCGTGTATCTTTTGGAGGATATTTGCGTCCTAATTATAAATCGTACAATAATTTCTTCAAAAGAGTATTTTATAGATACGGTTTATATTACAACACAGATCCCCGTGTTGTTGGTCAAGAACAAGTTAAAACATACGGTGCTACTTTTGGTATGGGCATGCCTTTCGTTTTTCAACGAAAAGTGTCACACGCCAATCTTGGTATCGAGTTTGGAAGAAAAGGAAGCGGTTCTTTGATTGAAGAGACCTTCGCAAAAATTAGCTTCTCATTTACTTTTAATGATGACGAATGGTTCATTAAGAGAAAATATAACTAGAAACCTTGTAAATATTAACAGATGAAAAGTATGATGAAATTTTGGAGCCTTATTGTTATGAGTTTATTCATACTACCTGGTTTATCAGCACAATGTGAATCATGGGAAGGATCTCCGCAAAAAGAAGAAGCAGAAAACGCTCACGTAATCTATAGAGGGCATTATAAAACGAACGAATATGCTGAGGCATATGAAAGTTGGAAAATCGCTTATGATATCGCACCTGCTGCTGACGGAAAAAGAAGTTCTCATTATATAGACGGAATTGAAATTCACAAAGCCCTTCTTAAAACAGAAACTGATGAAGCTAAAAAGAAGGAGTATAAAGAAATAATTGTTAGACTCTATGATGAAGCTATAGCCTGCTATGAGTCTAAGGCCATAATGCCTAAATGTGCAACAGACTCATGTTACAATGTAAAGATTGCCCAGCTAAAAGGTCGAAAAGGTTCTGACATGTACTATACAGTTAATTCTGTATACTCGAAAAACCTTGCAGTTTTAACAGAGTCAATTGATCAAGGTGGTTTGAGTTCGGAATATGTGATTCTTGACCCTACGGCTAGAATTGCAGTGTACCAATTCCAAAAGGAACTTTTAAGTAAAGAGGAAACAAGAGCGATCTACGATAAATTAGAAAAAATTGCTGCTCATAATATTGAGAACAATGAATACAGTGAATACTATCAGCAAGGCTGGGATGCAGCTAAAGGCCAGTTTGCTCAGATAGAAAGAGACATTTTTGATTGTGAATTCTTTAAGAACAAATTGAGACCAGAATATGATGCTGACCCAGATAATCCTGATGTGATCAAAAAGGTGTTGGCCATCTTAAAAGGTCAAGGATGTGAGCCTGGAGACCCTATGTATGACGAGTTGGATGGAAAATGGAAAAAGTACGCTTCCGCGGAAAATGCAAGGATTCAAGCGGAATTTGAACAAAGTAATCCAGCAGTTATGGCCAACAAGCTATATAAGGAAAAGGATTATAAGGGTGCTTTAGCAAAGTATAGAGATGCGATTAATGCAGAAACAGATCCGTCCAAAAAAGCGAGTTATTTATTCTCTTCGGCATCTATTGAAGGACGAAAACTAAAGAACTATAACTCAGCAAGAAAATTAGCAAGAGAAGCAGCATCGTTGAGATCTGGATGGGGTCAACCATATATGTTGATTGGTGACTTATACGCTACTAGTGCCAGAAACTGTGGAGATTCTTGGAATCAGCGATTGGCTATCCTAGCCGCAATAGATAAATACAATTACGCAAAGTCTATTGATCCAGAAGTAGCGTCAGAAGCCGCTAATAAGATCTCTAAGTATAATGGTAGTATGCCATCTCAGGAGGAAGGATTTATGAGAAAGAAGAAAAAAGGAGATACGGCAACTGTAGGATGTTGGATCGGAGAAAAGGTAAAGGTTCGATTTAAGTAATCCATCTTATCAAAAATAAAAAAAGCCAGTTCGCAACTCGAACTGGCTTTTTTGCATCTATACTTTTAAGATAGCTTTAACTATCTTATTTTGCGCACCGCCGTCTGAATGGTAATTATCGAAATACAAATTTGAATTATGAAAAATTTCGTTTATCTGTTGTTTGCTCTATTTCTTTTTGCTTGTAGTCCCAAAACTACACCTGTCAAAACACAAGAAGAGAAACCCGTTGAAGAACCCATTTTTGAGGATGCCGTTCGAGCCTCCCCTTGCAATATGTTCACAGATCTAAATACTTCGGATAGAGATATAGCTGAAACCGCATATGTTCTATATAGAGACTTTTTAAAGACCAATGATTATGAAACGGCTTACGCCCAATGGCAAACAGCTTATTCATTGGCACCTGCCAGTAATGGACGAGTCAAATATCAATTTGATGATGGTGTAAAAATATACACGCATCTTTTTAATAGCACTGAAGATTCAGCCTTGAAACAAAAGTACGTCGATACCGTGATGATGATTTATGATAAACGTATAGAATGTTTTGGAGATCCGGCGTATATCGATGGTCGAAAAGCCTTTGACTACTACTACACCTTCAGAGATTATACAACGGAAGAAGAAACTTACGCATTGTTTAAAAGTGCCATCGATGGTAAAAATGAAAAGGCAGATTACTTTATCATTAATCCATTCACCAAAATGCTTAATGATAGATTTCTAGAAGGAAAGGTACCATTGGCGGAAGCCCAAAAGTATGCGGGTAAATTGCTATCTGCTTTAGACTATGGCACAAAAAATTGTGGTAAAAACTGTGAAGCATGGGGAATAATCAATAGCTACTCCCCCGCTATTTTAGAGTCACTCGAAGGGGTGGAAGACTTCTACGATTGTGATTACTACAGCAACAAATACTATAGCTTATATCAACAAAATCCAGAAGATTGTGAAATCATTAATAAAGTGTACAGTAGGCTTTTAAGAGGTGGATGTGAAGCCAATAGTGCATTAGTGGTCGAATTAAAAACAGCCAAGGATACGAAGTGCTATACCCCACCTCCTGCCGAAGGACCTTTAAAATTGGCCTATAAAGCATATACTGCTGGACAGTACAAAGAGGCCGTAGGTCATTTTGATGATTTTATCCAAAACACCTCAGATCTAGATAAGAAAGCTAAATACAATTTAGTGATCGCTAAAATTTATTACGGGGATCTTAAGGACTTTAGAAAATCAAGAAAATATGCTTTGGAAGCTGCTAAGTCAAGATCTAACTGGGGCGAACCGTATATTTTAATTGGTAAACTCTATGCTTCTAGTGGTCCATTATGCGGCCCAGGAACAGGCTGGGACAGTCAAATCGTTACTTGGCCAGCTATAGACAAGTTTAAATATGCTATGAAAATTGATCCATCTGTTTCGGCGGAAGCCAATAAATGGATACGTACATACCAGCAATACATGCCGAACAAAGAAGACATCTTCTTGAGAAGAAAAAAAGTTGGAGACAGTTTTAAAGTGGGATGTTGGATTCAAGAAAATACAGTGATTCGTTCAGCCGACTAAAGAATCATAAACGATAATTATTAAGGTCTTTACATTAGCACTATTTTGTGGCTTCATGTAAAGACCTTTTTTATGAAAGACGCATTTATCATTGACGCGATCAGAACGCCCATTGCTAGTTTTAGAGGAAGTTTATCCAGTATTCGAACTGACGATTTAGCTGCGATTCCTATAAGAGAACTGATGAAACGTCAATCCTCTCTTGATCCAAAGGCCATCGAAGATGTCATCATGGGATGCGCTAATCAAGCAGGTGAAGACAATAGAAATATAGCTCGAATGGCTCTTTTACTAGCAGGTCTACCTTGGTCTGTTCCAGGGGAAACCGTGAATCGTTTATGTTCATCTGGAATGTCTTCAGTCATACATGCGAATAGAGCGATTAAAGCGGACGATGGAGATGTATTTGTTTGTGGCGGTGTCGAACATATGACCAGAGGCCCTTGGGTGATGTCAAAAGCTTCCAGACCATTTGGCAATGATTCAAAATTACACGATTCAAGTTTTGGATGGCGTTTTGTCAATCCTAAAATGAAAGAGATGTACGGTACTCACTCCATGGGGCAAACTGCGGAAAATTTAGCTGAGGAATTTAATGTCAGTAGAGAGGATCAGGACAAATTTGCGTACAGTTCACAAATGAAAGCTTCTGCGGCTAGATCAAATGGTAGATTGGCAGAAGAAATTGTAGCCGTTTCTATCCCTCAAAGAAAAGCTGACTCTATTTCTTTTGATGCCGATGAATTCATTAAACCAACTACAACTATAGAAGTTCTCGGAAAATTAAGAACCGCATTTAAACCAGAAGGCGGAACTGTTACTGCGGGTAATGCCTCAGGATTAAATGACGGAGCAGCAGCCATGCTCGTCGCTTCAGAGGAAGGAATTAAAGCTCACAATTTAAAACCAATGGCTAGAATCGTAAGTTCAGCTGTTACAGGAGTCGAACCCAGAATCATGGGAATTGGACCAGTATATGCATCGAGAAAAGCCTTAAAAAAAGCTGGTTTAACACTGAATGATATGGATATCATCGAATTGAATGAGGCTTTTGCAGTTCAAGTACTATCTGTGACACGTGAATTGGGACTGGATGATGATGACTCCAGGATCAATCCAAATGGTGGAGCTATTGCTATTGGCCATCCTCTTGGAATGTCTGGGACAAGAATTTTACAAACTGCAGCGATCGAATTACATAAGCAGCAAAAAAGATATGCTTTAGTCTCGATGTGTATAGGCGTTGGGCAAGGATATGCGACGATATTAGAGCGGGTTTAGACCTTGAAAAATCCTATTCTAATCGAACGATTTTATTGATTTTTGAATTGAATAAAGTAATTTGAAGAAGTAAAAACCAACAACATGTTTAGAAGAAGAACTCCTCAAAACAATCCTTATGGCGGTGGTCAAGGAGGATATGGCCAACCAAGGCGAAGAGGAAATTTTAAAGTCACTTTAATCATAGGCTTGATTATAGCCGCTTTTTCTGTTTTCAAGTATTTTGGGAGTTCGCAAGAAAATCCAATTACTGGAGAAACCCAATATTTAAGTTTGACAGCCGAACAAGAAGTTGCACTTGGCTTACAAAGTGCCCCTCAAATGGCTCAACAACATGGTGGTCTTCATCCAGATCAACGAGCTCAAGATCTGGTAGATGCAGTTGGAGCTCGTCTCGTCAATAACAGCATTGCAAGGCAATCGAATTATCCCTATGATTTTCATTTATTGGCTGATCCAAATGTTATTAACGCATTTGCACTTCCAGGTGGCCAGGTATTTATCACTGCTGCTCTTTTTGAACAGCTCGAAAATGAAGATCAATTAGCGGGTGTTTTGGGGCATGAAATCGGACATGTCATTCATCGTCATGGTGCAGAGCGTCTACATAAAATGGATTTAACCCAAGGACTGACTGGTGCAGCTGTAGTAGCAGCTGGTGATTATGGAACTGCTCAAGCCGCTCAAATGATTGGAAACCTAATCAACATGAAATATGGTCGCGATCAAGAACTAGAATCCGATGATTTTGGAGTGAGATTGATGATAGAGGCGGGTTATGATCCAATGGCACTAATTGGTGTAATGGATATTTTAGAAGCAGCAAGTGGTCCAAATCGTCAACCAGAATTTCAAAGTACACACCCTAGCCCTGAAAATCGACGTGAAGAAATTAGAAGTGCAGCTGAAAAATATGCCAAAAGATAAACGTACATTATCCTCAAAAGAGGTATAAATAAAAAAAACATGAGTAAACACAACAAATTTTTCGAATCGACAAACCCTCTTCTTAAAGAAAAGAGTTTAGATAAAACAGTGGCCAAAACCTTGAAAGGTGAACACTTGGCAATGACTGTATCTGGAGCGATCAATAAAACATTGATTCTTTTTTCCATCATGATGATCACCACATTCGCTAGTTACTTAATGCCTACCTCGTTTTTGATGTGGACTGGTATCATTGGTGGTTTAGTTTTGTTAGTGTATGCTTCCTTTAAACCCGAGTCTTCACCAATTACGGCTCCGGGTTATGCATTGTTTGAAGGTTTGTTTGTGGGTTCTATTTCAGCTTTTTATAGTGTAGCCTATGGAGGAATAGTATTCCAAGCTGTTTTATTAACCTTTGGCACATTACTTACCATGTTAATCGTTTATAAAACAGGCTTGATTAAGGTTACCGAGAAGTTTAAGTCTGTAGTGATCATGGCTACGGGTGCAGTGATGATCTTTTATTTCATTGCCATTTGCTTTAATTTGGCTGGAGCCCAATTACCTTATTTACATCAAGGAGGATTGCTCGGTATTGGCATTTCTGTGGTGATCATCGGTATTGCTTCAATGAATTTATTATTGGACTTTGATGCCTTTGAAAAAGGAGAAGAGCACGGCGCTCCTCAATACATGGAGTGGTTTTTTGCCATGGGATTAATAGTAACTCTAGTTTGGCTATACGTGGAGTTTTTACGTTTGTTGTCTATTTTGAATAGGGAGTAATATAGAGAGCGGGAAATCGAGAATTTGGGAGAACGAGACATTCAATTCTATCAACTTTTAGTAACAAATTTTAAAAGAGGTTTACTCTTTATGATTTTAAACATACGTAGTAACACTCGTATTCACGAAATCTCAAAATCTCAAAATCCTTTTACCCTTTCAACTTCTCCCAAGTCTCATATAGACTTTCCTGACTTGGACGGTCCCCTGGGATACTTCTCAAAGGCTCGACCTCCTTTAAGTGGTCGTGGCAATCTTTAGGTAAGGTTTGATATAAAGCTGTGCCTTTAGTCTTCCAATTTGTCATTTTATCCGTGACTTCTTTGATGATTTTAGCTGGATTACCTACGACCAAACTTCGTTTTGGTATCTTCATTTCCGCCTTGACAAAACTCATGGCACCCACAATACTCTCCTCCCCTAATTCAACATTATCCATAATCACACTATTCATTCCTACCATACAATTTCTACCAATATGTGCACCATGAATCACCACACCATGTCCTATATGTGCAGATTCTTCTAAAACCACGGTCACACCAGGAAACATATGGATCGTACAATTCTCCTGGACATTACAACCATCCTTGATTTCTATCCCTCCCCAATCTCCCCTAATGGCAGCACCAGGTCCTATATACACCTCTTTTCCTATAATTACATTACCCGTCACAGCAGCCTGAGGATGGACAAAAGAAGATTCGTGAACAACCGGAGTAAAGCCTTTAAAAGAGTAAATCATTTATTCAATTTTTGTGAAAGATGAGGCAATTTTTCAGAATACGAAAATTACTATCTTTAGAAACTCAATATCATCAACTCATGAAACATAAACTAAACTTTTTAGCTGTATTTTTTTTATTGGCTTTCGCCAATTTAGAAGCTCAAAATACCACAACGGTACAAGCCTTTACTTACGAATCTACCACACGGGATACGGTTATTAGTTTTCCTGAAGGAGATCACAACAATTACGAAAAAATCATCATGCACTATGCCATGAGATGTAAAGATGGATTGGTATCTACTCCCACAGATCGAAATTTAGGCTGTGGAGAATGGGATTATAGTTGCAATACTAACATCATTGATTCCACGCACATTGATTCTATTCAGGCAACCGCCTTAACCCATGTCATCAGTAATTTTTCAGGGGATGAATTTCCGTATACCACCGAAGCTACCTACAGTTATTATCAAAGCGAGCTCCTCAACAATGAAATCATCCAGATTAATAATGAAGAACTGTACTCCGTTAATTCAGGATCTGATGTAAATACGGACATATTTCAATCTGAATCTAAGAATCTTAAGGCGTTTATGATTTATGAGGCGTCTAAATTAATCAACGAGGGAATGACAGCAGGACCGATTCATCATTTGAGCTTTGAATCCGATGCTAATGAAGGTTCTTTTTCGAGACTTAGAATATATTTAAAAAACACCCTTGAAAATATTGTTGATACGGCAAGACCTGATTTTGAAAATCTAGAAGAAGTATATTATAACGACGCCACCTTGAGTGCTAATGGGTCTCAACAATTTGTATTTCATACTCCATTTATTTGGGATGGGGCCTCAAACATACTCATTCAGTTATCCTACAGAAATGGTGAAGATGGACCTTCTTATTTAAGTTCGACTTCTGTTTCTGAATCGCAGGTCATGGTATCTAATCAAGAAGATTTAAATCTTGAATTGAACGGTGCACAATTTTTAAGCAATGACGGTCCCTTGACCAGTATTTCTAATGAAATTACGATTAGTTTTTGGTCATTTGGAAACAATACTTTACCAGTCAATACTACAATTTTTGAAGGAGTTGATGGCTCAAATAGAAGACAGGTTAATGTTCACTTACCATGGAATAATGGTCAAGTTTATTGGGATTGTGGTAACGATGGCGGTGGATATGATCGAATCAATAAGCCTGCAAATGAAGAAGATTTCAAGAAAAAATGGAATCATTGGGCATTTGTCAAAAATGCAACTTCTGGAATTATGGAAATCTATTTAAACGGTCAATTATGGCACAGCGGCACCAACGCGTTTAGACCTATTGACATCCAAAAGTTTGTCTTAGGAGGAAATGCGGCAAAGAGCCTTGCTTACCCAGGTAAAATTGACGACTTCAACATTTGGGCGAAAGCCCTAAATCAAGATGAAATAAATCAATGGATGTTCAAAGAAATCAATAGCACTCATCCTCAATATGAACATTTGGTGGCTTCCTACAATTTTGATTCTGCAAATGAAACAATGCAGACTGATCTTTCCACTAACAACTACAATTTAACAGCAGAAGGTCAATTAGTATACAGATCTTGGTTAGGTGATGAGAAAATCAAAAACTTCAATGTCTCCAATCTCCTTCCTAATTTAACCTTAGGAAGTGGGGATTACGAAATGAATAATACAAGTCAGGTCGTTTTGGATTCTATCGTTAATCCACCCAATAGAATTCAGTCTTACTTTGTTGAGGGTACCGACTTAATTCTTGACGAAACTTCGTTTGCTTATGAAGCTGGAGCAATGCCCGTTTATAACGAGGCATGCGAACAGATTGGAACAATCGACGTAGATGCCATGGATATCATAGATATCGACACATTAGATTACTACAGGAAGAGTCCTTCAAAATTTGAAATCATGTCTTTCGTCACACCATATGGAATATTCTTAGACCTGGGACCAGATGGAAAATCATGGACATTTGATGTCACGGATTTTGGACCTATACTAAAAGGTGATAAAAGACTTTTCATGGATCGAGGTGGTCAATGGCAAGAAGACATGGATATCAAGTTTGTTTTTCATGAGGGTACTCCACAAAGAGACGTGATCGATATTCAACAAGTTTGGCCAGTCAGTTCGGAAAATTATATTGTTCTTTCAGAAGACAGAAAATTCGAACCTCGATCTTTTGTACCGAATGCGGATGCTCAGCAATTCAAACTTAAAGCAGTCGTTACGGGACATGGTCAAGAGGGTGAATTTATACCCCAAACTCACTTCTTTAATCTGAATGGTGGCACCCCAGAACTCCAATGGCAAATTTGGAGCGAATGCTCTGAAAACCCTATTTACCCTCAAGGTGGTACTTGGATTTTTGATCGTGCTGGATGGTGCCCAGGTGAAGCTTCCCACGTTCAGGAATACGAATTAGAAGGAATTTTTGTGCCAGGTGAACCCATTGAATTAGATTATGGTATTCAAAGCTCACCTTTTGGTGATTCTCGATATATTATCAATACACAAGTTGTTTCTTACGGTCCAAATAATTTTGAATTAGATGCCGCATTGGAAGATGTGATTTATCCATCAAACAAGGTAGAATACACTCGTTTAAATCCTATCTGTGATCAAGCCATGATTGTCGTTAAAAATAGAGGTTCCAATACCTTAACTGAAATACAATTGGAATATGGCGTAGAAGGATTCCCGACCGAGACCTATACTTGGACTGGATTTATTGGCGTAAGCCAAACCAAAGAAATAGATCTACCTCTTTTAAATGCAATGACCTTAACATCTGACGGAAACTTTGAAGTACGCATTACAAGTGTCAATGGACAAGTCGATGAATACAGTAATAATGACGAATTCATTAGTCCATTTACAGCTGTGCCTAAATACTCCAAAGACCTGACCCTTTCTTTCCGAACAAACCTGTTCCCTTTTGAATCAAGCTATAAAGTATATAATCAATTTGGAGAGGTGATTCATCAAAGAAACGGATCTTCCTTAAGTGCGAATACAACTTACGTAGATGATCTCACCAACCTGAATGGTTGCTACAAAATCGAAGCGATAGATACAGGTGATGATGGATTTGCTTTCTGGGCGAATAATGACGGAAACGGATATTTAATCATGAACGAGCCCGATGAAGTCCCTTTTCTAATTGCAGATGATTTTGGTGGATTTGTCAACTATCAATTCATCGCCGGTGAATTAAGCAATACGGACGATGTTAATGAACAAATCGGTTTTGTAAATGTTTTTCCTAATCCATCTAGGGATGTTTTCCATCTTATCTTTGACGGAAATCAAGGGGAAATGCAGGTGATGTTAACCGACCAATTAGGAAGGTTAGTGAAGGAATTTATTATGCCTGCCAATACTACATCAAAGGAATTAAATCTTGAATCTTTAGAATCAGGGATCTACTTCTTAGTGATGAAAGAGAAAAATAACTTAATGACTAAAAAACTGATTAAACAGTAATATGAAATTAAAGAATTACGCATTGGGTAAATGGGTTGAAGGAGAAGGTGATGGAAAGGCACTTCTAGATGCTTCTACAGGCGAATTAATCGCTCATGCTACCAGCAATGGATTGGATATTGACGCGATGATGCGTTATGCAAGAAAGGAAGGCGAAGCACTGCGAAAAATGACCTTTCAAGAACGTGGTTTAATGCTAAAGAAACTAGCGTTACATCTTTTTAGTATTAAAGACAAATATTATCCAATCAGTTACAAAACGGGTGCGACAAAATCGGATAGCTGGGTAGATATTGAAGGAGGTATTGGCAATTTATTTGCTAATGCTAGCTTACGCCGAAAGTTTGCGGACCAACCATTTTGGGTGGATGGTGAAAGTCATAAAACTTCTAAAAACGGAACTTTCGTAGGTCAACATATTATGGTCCCTAAAAGAGGGGTTGCTGTTCATATTAATGCTTTCAATTTTCCTATTTGGGGAATGCTTGAAAAGTGCGCGGTGAATTGGCTCGCTGGAATGCCTGCCATTGTTAAACCTGCTACCATTACCTCCTTTTTAACGGAAGCCATGGTACAAGACATTATTGCGTCCGGTATTTTACCTGAAGGGGCCTTACAACTCATTTGTGGTAGCGCGCGAGATATTTTAGACTATGTTGACTCGCAGGATGTGGTCACCTTTACGGGTTCTGCGGATACAGGTAGAATGCTAAAGGCTCATCCTCGTATCATTAATGAAGCAGTCCCATTCAATATGGAAGCCGATTCTTTAAACTGTACTGTTTTAGGTCCGGATGCCACACCGGATACAGAGGAATTTCAGCTGTTCATCAAAGAGGTAAGAAGAGAAATGACGACAAAGTGTGGTCAAAAATGTACAGCCATTCGAAGAATATTTGTTCCCGAACATTTATTAGACGATGTTCAAATCGAACTTGGAAAAGCACTTGGAAAAACGACCATTGGTGATCCTCGCGTTGAGGGAGTACGCATGGGTGCTTTAGCAGGAAAAGCACAAGTTGAAGAGGTGAAAGAAAAAATCGCTGCACTGATGCAAACTGGTGAAGTTGTTTTTGGCGATCCAGATCAAGTCGAAGTTATTTCAGGAGATTCAATCAAAGGTGCCTTTATATCACCTATACTTCTGAGAGAAAATAATCCATTCAAAAATTTGGCTGCTCATGAAGTGGAAGCCTTTGGACCAGTAAGTACCTTAATGCCGTATAAGGATATAGAGGAGGCTGTTACGCTTTCGCGAATGGGTAAGGGATCGCTGGTTTGCTCCATTGCCACCAACGACCCTCAAGTAGCCCAAGAATTTGTTATTGGTGCTGCCTCCCATCACGGAAGAATTTTAGTCATCAATAGAGATATGGCTAAGGAAAGTACTGGACATGGTTCGCCACTTCCGTTATTAGTTCATGGAGGCCCAGGAAGAGCTGGAGGTGGAGAAGAAATGGGTGGAATCAGAGGAGTGAAACATTATATGCAAAGATGTGCTGTTCAAGGTAGCCCTACCCTTTTAACGGAGGTTACTCAGCATTATCAATACGGAGGAAAATATAAAGATCCAGGTAAGCATCCCTTTAAAAAGCATTTTGAAGAATTGGAAGTTGGGGAAACCATCATTACTGCAAAGCGTACCGTAACGGAAGCAGATATTGTCAACTTTGCCAATGTAAGTTGGGATCATTTTTATGCACATACTGATGTGACGAGTTTAGAAGGAACCACCTTTGAACAACGAGTGGCACACGGTTATTTTATCCTTTCCGCAGCAGCGGGATTATTTGTGGACGCCGCAAAAGGACCAGTGCTTTTAAACTATGGTATTGATGAATGTCGATTCACGAAACCTGTATACGCTGGGATGACCATCGGTGTTCGTTTAACCGTCAAAGAAAAGATTAAGCAAGAAAAAAAGGATGAAGTAGACATCGCAAAAGGAATTGTCAAGTTTTTAGTAGACGTATACGATGAAACAGATGAGACAGTAGCGATTGCGACTATTTTGACTATGGTAAAGATGAAGGATCAGGGATGAGAAATAGACTTTTCTTAATCATTTCGATATCTCTTTTTATAATCAATAATTCGAACTCTCAAAACGAATATCAAATTAATGATTCAACCACTTATGAAATCTATACAAATTTTAAAAATCCTTCATTTGAAGAAACACATCGAATTAGAAATGTAAATTCAAAAAATCTAGAACTACAAGCACTCCATTGGATAAATTGTGGCAACCCTTTTGAAAGTGCTCCAACTCTTGTAACTCACGACAGTTTTTCTGACGATCCTAAAGAATTCAATATTGAACACGAACCACATGAAGGTGTAGCATACATAAATATGGTAGTCAGAGATAACAAGGAATGTGAGTGCGTTTCACAACGATTAGACACCTTTCTTTTAGAAAATGAAGTTTACTTTTTCAAATTATCTGCTGTAATGAGTGAAGATTTATTAAGTCCATGGAATGGAAGAATTTCTAAAAGAAGCTCTCCTTATAACAAACCAGCAATTCTCTCTATTTATGGTGGCAATGATTTTGGACAGCAACTGGAATTACTAACCAACACTGAAGCAATTGAGAACACAGATTGGGAAGAATTAATAATTTCCTTTAGTCCTTCGCAAAACTATCAATACATCACCTTTAGCCTGTCTCACAAAGAATATATATTCATTCCTTATAATGGTAATATGTGCATTGACAATCTCTCCCCAATATATATGGTCATAAATAATAATTAACAAAAACATTCAAATTAAAAGTGTCATCTTATTTTTTTAAGTAGTTTGGGAGAAATTAGAAATTTCAGAAAATCGACTTATGAAATTACGTTTACTTATATACGCTTTTGTCCTCTTTAATTTTCAATTGACTGCTCAAGGTTATTTGAAGACTCCTTCACCAAACTGGATTGCGCAATACGAAAAGCAAGGAACAAAAGAAGTGAGCAAATACGACGTAGAAACGGGATTTTATTATACCCTTTTGAATTATCAATATGAAGTAGATAAAGCCATTGAATACAATGAAATTGAATTAAAGGTTTTGTCCAATGCAGGCGTAGAGTCCGCTTCGCAAATTCAAATTGTTTTCGATACCACATATCAAAAATTGCAAATACATGCGCTTCAAATAAAGCGAAAAGGAAAAACCATTGATATTCTTGAAAAAACAGAATTCAATATTTTAAGTAATGAGCTAGAATTAAATTCTAACATAGTGTATGGACTAGTTACCGCCCATGCTATATTAGAAGACATTAGAGTGGATGACGATATCCTTTATGAATATTCTATAGTTGGAAGAAATCCAATCATGGATGGAAACGAACATGTAATTGTCTTTTTAAATGGTTCAAATCCAATAGGCGATATTTTCATCAACATTCAACAGAGTAAATCATTAAAAAGTACATATCGTGTAAGCGAGTTGTATAAAGATGAAGTTGTAGAAAAAGAATCTAATGGAATCAAGTGCTTTCAATTGGCAATAAAAGATGTTGATCCATTGATCATTCCTGACAATCTTTCTCCGTACCACAATCCATATTTTACTTTTGAATACTCGTCATTGTATGATTGGAATGATTATCAAAGCTGGGCAAATGATCTTTTTCAAATGGATAGGCCGATCCAACTAGATTCTTTGATAGAGACGATTATTTCAACCGATGATTCTAAGGAAGAAAGCATCACTAAATTGATTGATTTTGTCCAAAGTGACATTAGATATATGGGTGTGGAAAGTGGAATCGGTTCCCATAAGCCTAGACATCCTCATGAGGTCATTGAAAAGAGATATGGTGACTGCAAGGATAAGTCATTATTGCTTACGGAATTATTTAAAAAAATAGGAATAGAAAAGGCATTTCCAGCACTGGTCAATTCAAGTATTTTTAAGGGTGTACAAAACTATCTACCTGGTACTCGATTATTTAATCATTGTATCGTTCAATATGAATATGAAGGTGAGGAATATTGGATAGATCCATCTACTACTTTTCAAGGCGGATCATTTAAAGATAGAGGGATGACAGATTATGGTTATTCTTTAATTGTCGATGGTCGATCAAACGAGCTTAAAAGAGTAAAAATAGATCCTAACCTTAGCCACATCAATATTGAAGAATATTATGAGCTTTCAACATTTGACGGTGACGGTGCCTTGACCATTAAAACAGAATACAAAGGATTGTCAGCTGATTATATGAGGTCCTATTTGGAATATAATAATGCTCGGACTCTACAAAAATATTCCAAAGAATACTACGGCCTCATGTATCCGGAAATCCAAAATGATGGAAAAATCAAAATCAAAGATGACCTCGAAGCCAACAAACTTTACGTCACTGAAAAATATAACATTGGAAACATTTGGCGTGAAACTGCCCTCAATGATGTAGTCAAGAAAAAGAGCTTTAATTATGAACCCATAAGCTTATACGAATACATTACAAACATCTCCTGTGATAACACTGAGTACCCCATTGGATTTGCATACCCATCTAAATTCCATCAAAAAACGAGCATCCTACTTCCAGATGCCATCAAAGTAGCAACGGCGGAAAAAGAAACCTCTAATTCGGCTTACGAGTTCAAACGAAAACAACGCATTGAAGGCAAAACACTTCATCTAGAGTATAGCTTTACTAGTAAAACAGATGAAGTAGACAGTAAGGATTTCAGAACAATTTGTTTGGAAATGAATGAGGATTACAGGACTCTTCCTATTGAGATTTATTTTTTAAACAAATAGACCTCCAGCCTAGCTGACAATATCTTTTGGGAACCTTCGATTGAAATTGTGCGATTAGCCGAAACAAATTTCACAGAAATCGGCTTTACATTTGCCATGTTTTTATAACCCAAGTATAAATGTTTATTAGAGTTTGAAGCCATTTAAAAATCCGGTTCAGACTCATAACTTACTTCCTTTCCAGAAAAAGGATGAGTAAAGCTAATCTGGTTGGCATGTAAATTTAACCGATCATCTAACTGGCCATAAAGCTGATCACCTACAATAGGAAGGTTTAATCCATTTGCGTGAGCAGCATGGACACGCAACTGGTGCGTTCTTCCCGTAACTGGATAGAAGTACACTTTAGTCCGATTTGTCGTTCGTCCAATGACCTTCCATCGAGTATTCGCCTGCTTTCCATATTCATAGCAAACCACCTGTCTAGGTCGATCATCTAAATCGACTCTAAGGGGTAAGGATACTTCTCCTTCATCTTTTTCGCACACTCCTTCAAGCCAAGCGACATATCTCTTGGAAATTTTCTTCTTTAAAAATAAATTTTGTAGCTCGCTATGGGCTAATTTTGATTTTGCGATAAGCATGATACCCGAAGTAGCCATGTCCAAGCGATGTACAATTAGAGGACCCGTGGCATCGGGATATTTCATTTTCATTTCTAGATATACTGAATAATCACTCGCCTTACCCGGTACGGACAACATTCCCTCTGGTTTATTAATCACCGCAAAATATTCATCTTCATACAAGACTTCGATGTCACGTTTTTGCAGCACTTTTTTAAGCAATGGGTTATCTTCCACGTTTAGGCCATCCAACATATGTCCTAAGATTGGTGCGCATTTACTCCTACAGGATGGGTAATAAAATCCATGTTTCCTTACCTCGGCATTAGGGCTTCTACCCCACCAAAATTCTCCCATACAAATCGGTTCCAATAGATTTGAAAAAGCATATTGTAGTAATTTTGGTGCTGCACATTCGCCCGCTCCAGAAGATGGGAAACTTAAATCACTGTCCTTAAAAATATCGAGCAATGGTTTTTTGATTCCATGAGCATTGAGCATAACATATTGATCATGGAGTTTAGATTGCAATGTTTGACTTAATCGCTTTCTTTGCTCTTTGAATTCACTCAAACGATGGACAAACTTTTCACATTGAGCCTCAAGAGGTTTTATTTCAACAGCTTGAGTCTCCTTCCTCATCGCCATTTCTTTTTGCTGAAGGTAACTTTGCTTTCGATGCTCATCATGCAAAACGGCATATTCAATCTCTGACATTTCCTGCTTTGCTGCTTTACGTATTTTCCGTCTTGCTTTTCGCGAATCAGAAAAGGACTTTTTTAAAACAGCCATATCGCTATTAAATTTTTCTTTGGCTTTCGCCAATAGATTTTGCGCTTCTACATATGATTTATCAGACTCAATCTTTGATATCTTTTTATTCCATTGGATTAATTGGAGTTCGCCCTTTATGTAAAAACCTTCCTTATCCAAATAATTAAAAACAGGCGGTACAAATCCATCGATCAGTAATTCGTCACCTAGTTTACCTGAAAAAGCAGATAAAAACCCCAACTGTCCTATTTCATCTCGAACGACCAATACACCAAACATCTTACCTACGGCTTTTTCATTAGATTGATCCTTTAAGCCAAAATCATAGTTGAACTCATAAGTCATAAGTGCATCTTGTAATTGCTCTACTGCCAACTTCGTCAATGGATGAGGCTCATAATAAAAAGGGAAGGTGAATGCATCGGGTATTGAGATATGCTCAATCGGTGCATTAAATCTGCGAATTTCCTTTAACTCTTCCATTTTTAAAATGTCTAGGTCAAAGTTGAATAATTATTCCTTAAATCGTGAATAGTACAACAAACACATTTAAAAATCATTAACAAGCATTTGATTTTCATTGGATTAATAAAAGACTTCGGACCTGTACTTTTGAAAAAAAAAACAAAATGATCAAGCAAATTATAATCGCTGTAGCCATTTTTCTAAGTTGCGCTTTTCCATTTTACGGTCAAGAAAACTACAGCATTCTTGATAACATAGACGTACCAACAAAATTGATTCGTTTAGTAGATGAATGTTTAAATGATTTCAATAATCCACTAAGTAAGGAATTATCACTAATAGAGGATCCTCTATCTGTTGCAATTATAAATAAGATAAAATACGAAGAGTTAGCTAACCTTAATTCGAATAAAATTAGACGGAAGTTAATCAACTTTTATCCGGACGGATTGAAAGGACATATCTTGCAATTTGCCTGTTATCATCAAAATGAATTGGTTTTAATCTGGAATCTTTATGCTAAAAAAGTGGATGATGCTTATTCCCTAGAATCATCGATCTATTACAACACCGCCTCCTATCATTCGACGAAAGTCGGTAAAACAATCTATCACCATATCAACGATATTAATATATCCAGAGCTAAAACATTTGACAAAAAAAATCACGAGATAGCCAAACAATTTAATCTTCCAGCGCAGTCATTTGATTTCTACATGGTTAGAGATTATCAAGAATTACAAAAATTGATTGGTATTGATTATAGTAAAAAACAAATTGGACAAACGAGAGATGGTTGGGGTGTTATAAAAGATCAATTTATATTTTCGGTGATGAATAATGAAGATTTCAGCCATGATATCTTTCATTACTACTCAGGCACAGTACACGAACGGCCAACGAGAAATTGGGTGACAGAAGAAGGACTCGCTTACTTATGGGGAAATGCCTATTACACTATTGAGCATAATGGAGAGAATGCCAATCAAGAGGAATTGGTGGAGATCCTAAAGGAGTTTTTAATTCAAAATCCCAGTCTAGATTTTTACTCGCTATTCACAGATCACTTTTGGAATGACACAACGGAAATCTATAAAGAATTAGCTCCAGACATAAAAGTCGGACGTGTAATTGCCGGAATCATTTGTCATGAGGTCCAACAAACAAAAGGTCAGGAAGGATTAAATCAGCTCATCACCTGTGGGGATGGCAAGGATCGATTTGACAACTTTATGGATATGACCGAAAAGCTTTTAGGCCTAAACCGAAATAACTTTGATGAAAAAATCAGGGTATACCTAAATCGTTAACTAAATCCGACAATTTCCTAACTTCGCGGCGTAGAATGCCATGAAAAAGGAGCAAAACATATCGAATAAAGAATTATCACAACTCACCAATGAACAGATCACTGAGTGCATTAACATTCTACAAACTTTAAAAGACGATACGAATCAACTCTATGACCTTCCTGAAGATACGCGCGTAGAATTACTCACTTTAGCTGGACTATTAAGTCGTCCCAATAGAGATGAACTCACTAGGCGAAGGAAGGACTATAAAAAGGCACTAAAAAGAAAACAAGCGGAACGCGACAAACACGCCCGGAAAGAAACTGGAATTCGTTCAGCCAGAGAAGCCTCTGTATTTGTCGCTCCACCGATGATTGCCTTAACTGGAGAAGAACACAAAAAGAGCAAACCCTTATCCTCACCAAGAAATTGCTACATCTGTAAGGCTGAATTTAATACGTTACATCACTTCTATGATAGTATGTGTCAGGAGTGTGGTGATTTCAACTATGCCAAACGATATCAAAATGCAGACATGACCGGTCAAGTGGCACTGGTCACTGGATCCAGATTAAAAATTGGATACCATATTTGCTTAATGATGTTAAAAGCTGGAGCTACGGTTATTGCAACAACAAGATTCCCCGTGGATTCCGCACTACGCTATTCAAAAGAACCAGATTTTACAGAATGGGGACATCGTTTAAAAATCCATGGACTTGACCTTCGACACATCCCGAGCGTAGAGATTTTCTGCAATTACATCGAACAGCAATATGACCGACTAGATGTGTTAATCAATAATGCCGCTCAAACGGTACGGAGACCTTCCGCCTTTTACAAACATCTCATGGAAAATGAAGAACGTGATATTAAGGATCTGCCAGCATATGCGTTGTCATTATTGACAGATCATTATAAATGTGTAAACGAACTTCAACAGTTGAGTGAACCTTTCGCCGAAAGGCAACAAAAAAACCTTCCCGTATCCTGGCATGGAAAACAATTGGGCATAGGATTGAGTCACTCCGCGAAACTATCACAGATTCCGTATAGTATTGACAATTCACTTACACCAGAAGAAGTATTTCCAGAAGGTGAATTTGACGTTGATTTGCAACAAGTTGATCTAAGAAAAACGAATAGCTGGCGGTTAAAATTAGGTGAAATTAGTGCCACTGAAATGTTAGAAGTACAACTCGTCAATTCTGTTGCTCCTTTTGTTTTGTGCAATCAATTATCCTCCCTCATGAAAAAAGATAACACGGGAATGAAACACATCATCAACGTGTCTGCCATGGAAGGAAAGTTCCATAGATTTTTTAAAGAAGATCGCCATCCACATACCAATATGGCCAAAGCGGCATTAAATATGATGACACATACGGCCGCTATTGATTTCGCCAAATATGGCATTTATATGAACGCGGTAGACACGGGTTGGGTGACAGATGAAGACCCTGTAGACTTAGCGAAACATAAAGAAGAAGTACATGACTTTCAACCGCCTTTGGATATAGTGGATGGTGCAGCGAGAGTTCTTGATCCGCTATTTGATGGAATCAATACTGGAAAACATTGGTGTGGAAAATTTTTAAAAGATTATCGTCCTATTGATTGGTAAAGAATATTATATCTTTTATTCTTACTTTAACGGCAAATAAAACATAATACGATGAGATTAATTCTTCGATTTGTAGTATTCATATTTATCCTAAGTTCTTGTAACATTCAATATGAAAAGAAATTTATGGCCAACGAATCAGGTCAAGAAATTTTCAAAATGGATATGGGTGGATTGATGGGAATGGGTAAAATGCTCGGAGAATCCGTAGATGATAATGGTGAGATTAATGAACAAAAACTTGAAGAACAAATTGAAGAAAATCTCAATGAAGAGGAAATGATCAAGATGATGGAAAGCGAGGAGGAAGTAGAAGACTTCAGTCTAAATGATCTTTTTGGCAATCCAGACATCAAGGAAGACATGGATTCAACCATGAATGTTTATGAAGTCATGGGCGATTCGCTTCGAAATCTTCCAGATGCATATTTAATGAAAAACGCCTTCGCAAGAATTCAATCTAATAAGGAACGGGAAGAAATGATTATCTCGATAGGAATAGATTATAAAGATCAAAAGCATCGGGAACAAATCAGAAATGCTTTACCTCAATTTATGGGAAGTAAGAAATCTAAAAAGTCGGCCCTACCAGAAGATTCTGATAAAATTTTTGGAGAAATGGAACAACTCGATTTAAAGAAAGGGATTCTTATTATTCCTCCTCAAGAGTTGGATGATGAAATGACACAAGAGCTAGGATCACCTGGTGAAGATGAGGATATGGACTTAGATGATCCAGAAACTAAAATGATGATGGAAATGATGTTGGGTGATTCCGGTGTAAAATCTACCTATACTGTTCCCGGGAAAATAGAATTCACCAATGACATCAATGCGAAAATTGATGGAAATACAGTGACCTTTTTCACACCAATGATTGAGCTTTTAGAGATGAAAGAGATTCCTCAGAAGATTATAAAGTTTAAGCCAGAGTA
>JAHDBI010000031.1:19203-34205 GCA_020630475.1 Saprospiraceae bacterium | reverse complement strand
CTTTCAATGAAAAAACGTATTTATTAAATATGACACACTTTTTAGAATACTACCGACTAAGATTCAAAAACTTATCCCGACCTCCCGACCTCCCGATCTCTCCTAAACACCCAACCATCTCCTCCACATCCCCGTCTATCCTTCCAACTAAACCTATAAGTATGAAATATCATATTGTCATTTTCGCAATTCTCTCTATTCTTTTAAGCGCGTGCTCAGATGATGACCAAATACAGCCCGCAGAAAAAAGATCATTCACCATCGAGAAACCCCTCGATTTTCAAAATATGGAATACGGGCAAAAAATTGCTTTTGTGAAATATACCACCAACTGTTCCAGCATTTTTGATCAGCTGGTTTTTCAACCGGATACCTTAATCTTGGAATTGACACCTAGCTTTATTCCGAATAATTTCTATGTTTCTGAATACTACACACCGTATTCCGAATCCTTCGATGCTCAACCTGGTGCCGTATATTATGAAATCACGGAGGCAGAGGATTACCTATTGATTCCAGACAGACATGAATCCGCTATCTTTTGGTTTTATGCCAATGATACTTTGCGAATTAACCCAGTAGCCACCGTTAATTTGACTCAAGATGCTTGCTTTTTAAAGCATGACAATGATCAAGTCTTTGTAGGCAATGACATAGGAACTGTGGACAAGTTTCGTTTAGGGAATGAAGTGTATGAAGACAAAACAGCGGTGTCGTGTGAACCATTTTTTGACCTTGACGCATATATTCTGTATGATCAAAATACATTCTTGGCGAATCATGTGACTTGGTTTGGCGAAAACAACGTGCAAGGATGGTTGAAGTTGGATGATCAATAGTTGATCTGGCATTGGAGTATTCACGAAATCTCATACCTTTGAAACGTGAAAAAGTCAAAGGAAAATGCTAAACACTATCCTTGGGGTACCAACTGTAACGCGTGGTTTTTAAGTGAATCATCCGATTTGACGGTGATCGAAGAGATGATGCCGGCAGGTACGGAGGAGCAATTACATTTTCATGAAAATGCTCGACAAGTGTTTTACATTCTTGATGGACAGGCTAATTTTACTTTGGATAGTAAAGTCTACATTTTAGGAATTGGTGAATCTATTGAGGTTGAAGCGGGTATAAAACATTGCATTAAAAACGATGCAGCATTTCCTTTGCGTTTCTTAGTGGTTTCGAGCCCAAACGCGCACGGTGATCGTGTCGAAGCTCCATTTGAAAAGAACGATTCTGGCTTGAGCTTGAATTATAAAAGCTTCAAAGCGGTATCGAATTCTGATAATGGTGAAGTAGGGGAGGAAACGGTATTTCGCTACAGAGAAAAGGAAGGTATTGTGTGGGCAAGTTATCACGGTGGTGATATTTTATTTGGTATGTTAAGTGGCTTTCGCCGAAAGGATCAACTATTTTTTAACTACCAACATCAAAATAAATTAGGAGAAATCCTAACAGGAAAATGTGAAACGCAGATGATAATAAATCAAGGATTAATCGAGTTACATGAATCGTGGGAATGGACTTGTAAAGATTTCTCCAAAGGAAAATCTATATTAATTGAAATTCAATAAAGTATGAAACAACTTATTTTAATATCAAGCTTGATGATCAGTTTAATCGCTTTATTTACTTCATGTAGAGGTGATGGAGAAAATGTTCAGGTGACCGGATTTTTAAGCGAACAAGGAATCACGACTTATCAATATGGTACTCATGTGATCACTACAACAGCGGAGGTTTTTGCCTTGCGTTCATCTGATGTTAACTTGGATGATTACGTAGGGATGACGGTCACCGTCCGTGGAAACGAAATTGACGGATACCCTGTAGATGGTGGTCCTATTTATATCGAAGTCTTCGAGGTGAGTCAGTAATATGGAAATTCTATTTGAGACGGAACGTTTTTATTTAAGAAAAATATGCCTAGATGATGTGCAGGATTTTTTCGAGCTTGACTCAGATCCTGATGTGCACAAATATCTAGGTAAGAAACCGGTAAAAACGATTGAACAATCTGCAGAGATGATTCAAGATGTTTTGAAGCAGTATCAAGAATATGGTATAGGTCGTTCTGCCATCATCGACAAAAAATCAAATGCATTCATTGGTTGGTCTGGAATTAAATATGAAACGAAAGTTCGGACAGATTATGCCTATTATGATATTGGCTATCGCTTGAAAAAAGCTTTTTGGGGTCAAGGAATAGCAACAGAGACCGGTGTGGCCTCATTAAAATATGGTTTCGAAGTTTTGAAACTCGATAAAATATGCGGTGGCGCTCATGTAGAAAATATAGCCTCCAATAGAATACTTCAAAAATTAGGAATGACCCGTACCGAAACTTTTGATTTTGATGGGGACCCACATCATTGGTATGAAATTTACCGCTAGGTCAACATTCCTATTCTCATTGGCGCAAGCCAAAATAGATAAATCCTTATTTTAAAGTTAAATGTCCATTGAATCCTAGTTTATTCAGGGAAAATAAAGAACCTTTATTTCGTTGAGATGTTAACCACTTAAATATCTAGCCGAATGAAAATTTTAATGGTTTGTTTAGGGAATATATGTAGATCACCACTTGCTCATGGAATTTTAGAATCAAAAGTTGCTGTAGCAAATTTACCCTGGACGGTGGACTCAGCAGGAACTTCAGGTTTCCATAATGGTGAAGCTCCTCATCGCGAATCCATCAGTGTTGCCAAGGCCAATAATGTGGATATTACTAAACAAGTTTCTAGACTTTTTGTCCAACAAGATTTTGATGATTTTGATTTGATCTTAACGATGGATACGAGTAATTATAGAGACATCATGAGATTGGCAAGAAATGAAGAGGATAAAAACAAAGTCAAAATGATTTTAAACTATGTGTATCCTGGGCAAAACCGCGGAGTGCCAGATCCTTACTATGAAGGTGGCTTTGATGGTGTGTTTAATATGCTTAATGAAGCTTGTGATAAAATTATAGAAAGACAAAAAGACTAATATTAGTATTCAATTCGTTTCTATTTTATGATGGTCCAATTGCTCATAAGTATTTTGCTCACAGTATTCAATCCTTCGGATAGGGTGAAAACGTATGTGCTTGGTGAGGTCAATCAACTAAGAGCATCTGGTTGCAATTGTGGTGGTGAGTGGATGGAACCTGTGCGTCCAGTTAAATGGAATAATATTCTATATAAATCTGCCAAGGCGCACGCTATTGAAATGAGAGAGTATGATTTTTTTGCGCATTTTTCAAAAGATGGTAAAAATATTGCCGAACGTATTGAGAGCTTTGGATATGATTGGCAAGTAGTCGGTGAAAACATAGGAAAAGGCCAACAAAACTTCAAGGAAGTATTCGTCGATTGGATAAAAAGCGAGACACATTGTAAGATGCTCATGAACGGAAATGTTGATGAAATGGCTGTAGCCAAAGTAGGCAATTATTGGGTTCAACACTTTGGTAGAAAAAGAAAAAAAGGAAGAAGATAGTCCATCGATTTTTCATAAAAATTAGACTTGAAAAACTTGAAGGGATATAAATGGTTTAAACCATTTTATCCTTCATACCCTTTTAACCCCAAAACATAACTAAAAAAGCCGATGGAATTTTTTCCATCGGCTTTTTTGTACGCAATCATAGGATCTACAATGTTCCTCTAATCGCCTGTTCTCTTTCTATAGCTTCAAATAATGCTTTAAAGTTTCCTTTTCCAAAAGACTTAGCTCCTCTTCTTTGAATAATTTCAAAAAACAAGGTTGGTCTATCGTGAAGCGGTTTAGTAAATATTTGTAATAAATATCCCTCTTCATCATGATCAATCAGAATATTCAATTTTCTTAAAGACTCTAAATCTTCTTGGATCTCACCGACACGATCTAAAACGTCGTCATAATAAGTATCAGGAACGTGAAGGAATTCTATTCCTCTATCCTTCAATTCTGCTACTGTATTACAAATATCATTGGTAGCAATAGCAACGTGTTGTACCCCTGCACCATTATAAAAATCTAAATACTCATCGATTTGAGATTTCTTTAATCCAGCTGCTGGTTCATTTATTGGAAACTTGATATATCCATTTCCGTTACTCACTACTTTACTCATTAGAGCAGTATATTTTGTGGAGATATCTTTGTCGTCAAAAGTGATTAATAATTTAAATCCTAAAACATCTTGATAGAATTTAACCCACTCATTCATCTTTCCTAATTCGACATTCCCAACTGCATGATCAATATATTGTAGTCCAACGGTCTTTCCATTCGCAGGACTTGACTTGGGCATAAATCCCGGCATAAATGCACCGTGATAATTTTTTCTTTCTACCAATGTATGGATGGTCTCACCATAGGTTTTAATGGCCGCGAGTACAACTTCGCCATCCTCATCTTTTAGCGTGTATGGTTCAAATGCAGATTCCGCTCCTTTGGCTATAGCCTTTTCATAAGCATCCTTAGCATCATCAACCCATAATGCCATCACCTTCACACCATCACCATGTTTATGTACATGTTGTGCTATTTCGTGGGTGTTTCGGACAGACGAACTAATAATGAATCTGATTTTATTTTGAACTAAAACATAGCTAACTGTTTCCATGCTTCCTGTTTCAGGACCTTTATAGGCAACTAAATCAAAACCAAAACAATGTTGGTAATATAAAGCCGTTTGCTTAGCATTGGCAACGTAAAATTCTACGTGATCCGTACCGTTTATAGGGAACGTATCTTGTATTTCTGTTGGATTGCTTTGTGTTAATGTATCCATATCTTTTTTTTAATCTTTTATCAATTGTATTAGGAAGTAATGTTGTTCATGCGCACTCCATTCGGAGGTATATCGTCATGTAACCAACTTTTATAATAATCGGGGTTTTCTATTTGTGCAGCCAATTCTGTCATCAAAAGCGGTTTGAAAGTATCTACCATAACAGCTAATTCATGTGTCTCTTTAGCGCCAATACTTTTTTCAACTGTTCCAGGGTGTGGTCCGTGTGGGATGCCACCTGGATGTAAAGTGATCATTCCTTTCTCCACACTCTTTCTACTCATGAAATCACCATCTACATAATATAGTACTTCATCACTATCAATATTACTATGATTGTATGGAGCCGGAATCGAATCAGGATGATAGTCAAATAAGCGAGGTACAAAGGAACAAATCACAAAATTTCTCGCGGAAAAAGTTTGGTGTACTGGAGGTGGCTGATGCACACGACCGGTGATAGGTTCAAAATTGTGAATGGAAAAAGCATATGGAAAAACATAGCCATCCCAACCGACCACATCAAACGGATGAGACAAATAATGGTAAGGGTAAATGTTGTCTTGCTTCTGAATTTTCAAAAGAAACTCACCCTTCTCATCATGCGTCTCAAGTACTTCTGGTTTTCTAATATCTCTTTCACAGAATGGGGAATGCTCTTGAAGTTGACCAAATTTATTTCGATATCGATTTGGTGTGATGATGGCACTGTACGATTCAACGATAAACAAACGATTATCTTCCGTGTCAAATTCCATTTGATAAATCGTACCTCTTGGGACAATTAAATAATCACCATAGGAAAACGAGATGTTTCCATACATGGTTTTTAAGGTTCCAGTTCCTTCATGAACGAAAATGCACTCGTCTGCATCAGCATTTTTGAAATAGTAATCGGTCATACTTTTTCGAGGAGCAGCTAAAATGATCTTACAATCATTGTTAACTAAAACGGCCTTTCTAGAATCCAAATAGTCATCTTCTGGTGCCACGGAAAATCCTTTTAAACTTCGGTGCTTTAACTGTTTGTCATGAATGGTTTTTGGCTTAATAGAGTAAGGTTCACCTACTTGTACAATCTGGGTTGGTGGATTGCAATGATAGAGTAGTGAATAAACATCACTAAAGCCTTCTGTAGAAAACAATTGCTCACTATATAGACTTTTATCTTCCTTTCTAAATTGGGTATGCCGCTTTGGCGGAATTTTACCCATACTGTAATAATGCATCTACGAAAGATTTAAATTTTCGAAAATCGTATTCATGGTCTTTTCCATTTGCTGAAGATCATTTATATCCAATCCTGCATAACATCGCTGCCGAAACGATTGTGCTAGAGGAAGAATTGTTTTAACCTTCTTTAATCCATTTTCCGTAAGATGGATTTCAAATTTTCTTCTGTCTGTTTTTGCTGGCTTTCGCCGAATGTATCCCTTCTGTTCTAACAAATCGAGTATTCTCGTAACAGTAGGAGCGTCTTTGTACGATCGTTGAGCAATTTGATATTGACTAATGGCATTTTCATCATGCAGAATGTTCATGATTACCCATTGATCAACGGTAATGTCGGCCTCATTATCGGCTAAAACTCTAGAAAATGAAAGCTTCATTTTCTTCGCAGTTTTTTCTACAATGAATCCAAATAATTGCTCTCTGGCAGATACTACTTCTGGATATTCCATAAATACTTGTTATACTAACTATTCGTAAGTTAATAAAATATTCATGAATTGAAAAGGATGCATAAAAAAAGGAGGCACAGGTCATGTGCCTCCTTTTTTTATAAAATAATTTCTTCTTAGAATTTAAATCCAGCGGTGACTAGAAATTTACCTCTAGTACCTTCGATGTTGACCAATTGACTGGCCTGTTCTTCGAGTACAATATAAGGAATATAACCTTCTTCAGTTTTCGTTCTTTGGTATCCAAGATCCAAATAGAATCTATCTTGCCTTAGACCTAAACCGACACTGAACACTTTGTTATTACTGGACTGCTGGTCAATTTCATATGGCGAGCCATTAAGCGCAAATCCAGTTCTGAATCTCCATATATCATAACCAAATTCACCACCCAACCTAAAATTAACAGCAGAGGTAAGTTGAGCATCGATTTCCTGATTCAATTCGATTTCATATGCCAAGTCCTCAGGGTTGTCACTATTACTCGTCAAATTAAATGAGTTGTTTCTATAATCTAAGTATTCAACATCTGCATTGATGAATCCACGGATATCACCTACCTTGATGATTGTCCCTACACTTCCTACTGCTCTCCATGGAGTGGTCATTCTATAATCAAAGCTACCATTAGGTGAGGTCGCTGTACTATCGTTTAAACCACCATCCGAATACACGTATTGCAATGATGTATAGTAACTGTCGTCCATTTTATACCAAGTAGGCGTGTGCAAGGCAGCTCCAATTCTAAGCTTTTTTGTTGGCTTAAATACAGCACCCAATTTCATGTTGAATCCTACTCCTGAGGTGTTCAAAAATTCAGTAAAGTTTAATCTCTCAAAAAATGAAACTTCGTCGTTGGGATCTTCTTCCTCATATATTTTCGTTTCTTCAAACGTAAAGAAGGGAAGACCAGCTGAAACTCCAATATTCACTTTGTTGTTCAAATTTCCAGCCCATGCAAAATCTAATTGATTGATTTTTCCACTTCTTCTGATATATTGTTTCTTAAAAATTGTTTGATCTGGAGAGGTAAAGTCCGTGACGAAATTATCGTTAGCATCAAAGTACAAAGCACCCACATCCCAGGCCAAACCAGCTTCAAAATTATCTAGATTGGATACATCGCCAGCAAAATTTCCTAGTTCAAGAAATCTTTCTGTGATACTTCCGGGAGTTGTACCAGCATAACTAAATTCTTCAGAGAAATCACTGATTCGGCTTAAGCCAATGGAGAAGTTAGATGTTTGCCAGTCAGAACCGGTGACATTGTTCCCAAAAACAACTGCTATATTTTGAATTCCAAATCCAGAACCTGTGGAGTTAACTGTTTCGGCACCAGAAAGTGTTGCATCGTTTGAATATGAATTTACACTCGGGGTTAAAATAAATTCTGAAGTTCTATAATCGGCTATGCCTGCTGGGTTTATATTAATGCTTCCATAGTCGCCACCCATGGCTCCAAAGGCACCACTTACGCCTAATGTTCGAGCTGTTCCGAATGTATTGAGTTGCGATAATCTCAGTGCATCAGAGTAAGATTGTGCATTGATGCTGAAACCGATGGTCAGGAAGAAACCTATTGTTATTAATATCTTTTTCATGTTCTATACGTTTGCGATTGGGCAAAAAAAGGGCGGACAAGTGATTTATCCGCCCAATATATTATTTTATCTGAGGACTATCTTCCGCCTCTTTTGGAAGAACTTCTTTTTGAGCTACCAGATGGTCTTGAAGAAGATCTTCTGCTTGAAGATCTTGAACTTCTTGCTGAAGATCCTGAGCTTCTTGAACTTGATCGAGCATTTGACCCAGAGCTTGATCTTGATGGTCTAGTACTGCTTGATCTTGAACTACTTCTCGAACCTGATCTTGTACTTGATGCGCCTCGATTTCTGTCTGATCTTTCATATCGTGATCTATCCGATCTTTGATTACTGTCCGATCTGTCCGTTCTTTGATATCTTCTATCTGCCGAACTTCGATCACTTCTCTTATACTTTCTATCGTAGATTTTAGTTCGCTTACTTCTTGAAGATGAGATTTGATCTCTTTCTCCATTTCGAGCAGATCTTTCAGCATCTGTTCTTGTACTTGTAGCTCCTCTAGATCCGATTATTGATCTTTCTGCGTCTCTATCATTACCTCTATATCTAGGAGAGTCAGATCTACCTTTAGTTGAAGAGCTCGCAGAGCCTGATCTTCTTGAACCGTAGTAGGTTCCGTTGGCGTTATTTACATTGTAATAATTGTTGGTTGTCCAAGAATTGTTGTTAAATCCATTTCCATTCGGACAGTAACCATTATTATAGAATCCATTGTTGAAATATCCGTAGTTGAATGGATTCCAAGGGTTACCGAAGTACCCAAAAGAGTTCCATCGATTCCATCGGTTCCATCTATTCCAACGATTCCATCTGTTTCCACCAAATCCATTTCCAAAACTGATGTAGATAGAAGTTCCTCCACCTCCGAAGAAAGGATCGAATCCAAATCCATTGTTCCAGTAGTTTCCTCGGTTATAGTAAAAGCTATTTACATAACATGGGTCATAGTAACCAAATCCATTGAAATTTCTTCTGAATCTTCGGATTCTAGACGAGTATCTGTATTCGTCATAATCGTCGTATTCGTAACGATCATTATAATCGTATTCATCTTCATCATAATATCCATACTCATCATCGTCATAATTGTCATACGATTCATCCTCATAATATGCGGAATCATCCGTGTCAGGATCGTAATACAAATCGTCGAACTGAGCATTCAAGCCTGTTGCAAATAAAACTGCTAGTAGGAAGCTCAAAATTTTGGTATCGAAGTTAATTTTCATGGTACTAAGTTTAAAATCTTATAAATCATCTCTCTTACAATGATCTACTGCAATTTATTACATTTACAGCTTTAATTTAGTTAAGAGAGTTTTAAAGTCTTCATTCTTTTTGTTAAACCTCTTTAGGTATTTACTAGAAGCCTTCATTAATGCAGACGTGAAAAAGAAAGAATAAGTTCGATTGTAAAGCCTATTAGCATTTTTTTAACTAAAACTAACTGATAATCAATGTCTAAAGAAATTACGAGCCGTTCAGAAAATTATTCTCAATGGTACCTTGATATAGTCAAAAAAGCAGGATTAGCGGATAATTCGGCAGTAAGAGGATGTATGGTGATTAAACCAACGGGTTTTGCCATTTGGGAGAATATGAAAGCTCAATTAGATGCCATGTTTAAAGAGACAGGCCATGTTAACGCTTATTTCCCATTATTTATTCCAAAAAGCTTTTTAAGTAAAGAGGCGGATCACGTGGAAGGTTTTGCCAAGGAATGTGCCGTTGTTACTCATCATAGGTTGATGAATAACCCGGACGGTCATGGTGTTGTGGTAGATCCCTCTGCTAGATTAGAGGAAGAATTAGTAGTCAGACCAACCTCTGAAACAATTATATGGAATACATACAAAGATTGGATCAAATCGTATAGGGATTTACCCTTATTGATCAATCAATGGGCTAATGTTGTGAGGTGGGAAATGAGAACAAGGCCTTTTTTACGAACAGCTGAGTTTTTATGGCAGGAAGGTCATACAGCCCATGCCACCAAAGAAGAGGCTATTGCCGAATCTCAATTAATACATGAAGTTTATGCTCGATTTGCAGAAGATTATATGGCCATGCCTGTGGTGAAAGGAGCTAAAACAGCTAACGAAAGATTTGCGGGTGCAGATGAAACATATACGATTGAGGCTTTAATGCAGGATGGTAAGGCTTTGCAGGCTGGAACTTCTCACTTTTTAGGTCAAAACTTTGCGAAAGCTTTTGACGTGAAGTATTTATCCAATGAAAATAAAGAAGAATACGTGTGGGCAACCTCTTGGGGAGTGTCTACTCGACTTGTAGGAGGGCTCATCATGACGCATTCAGATGATCAAGGCTTGGTCATTCCTCCAAAATTGGCGCCAGTACAGGTCGTTATCATACCAATTCCGAAGCCTGATCCAATGTTAATGGAGCATGCAGAGCGCATTGCTCAAGCATTAAAGGCCAAAGGAATACGTGTAAAGATTGATAAAGATGCACAAAAGAGACCTGGATTTAAGTTTGCACAATATGAAATGGAGGGTGTACCGATTCGATTGGGATTAGGTAAGAGAGATTTAGAAAAGAATCTGGTAGAGATCGCTCGTAGAGAGACCAAAGAAAAAACGAATGTGAATATCGATGGTTGTGAGGATTATATCCAAAACCTGCTGGTTGAAATACAGGATAATCTTTTGGCGAAAGCCAAAAAGTTCAGAAGTGATCATACCACCAGTGTCGATAATTTCGAAGACTTCAAAACAGTTTTAGAAGAAAAAGGAGGCTTTATCAAGGCGCATTGGGATGGCACTAGTGAAACCGAGGATAAGATCAAAGAGTTGACTAAGGCAACGATCAGGTGTATTCCAAATGATATGGTAGAAGAGGAAGGAAAATGTATTTTAACAGGTGCACCAAGTAAAGGAAGAGTCTTATTTGCTAAAGCCTATTAGAATTGTAGGATTTATGTAAAATGCTCACTTTACATTGTGTTTTTACACAAAGTATTCATTTTTTAATGCTGCCTTTCGTAATTTCAAACTGCAAGGGTAAAAATGCACTTGTATGTTTGATCTTATATAGTTAAACCAACTAAGTTTTCTTACAACGTTAATTTGTTAGGGTACATAGGTTTAGTTGTCAAGAAAATTTCAAGAAAAAATGTATCAAGTTGTGGCTCAGGATTTACGTCCTGAGCTTTTTTATTAGAACTAAGTGTGGTTTATATTCGTTAATAGCCATGAATTCATACCTTTACATTTTATTTTTTTTTTGATATAAATTATTTCTATATGTCTTTTGAAATTGAAGGAAACGTACATAAAGTATTCGAAACGGAAAATAAAACCGATACATTCCAAGCTAGAGAATTTGTTATACAAACAGAGGGGCAATATCCTCAGTTTATTAAGTTTCAATTGACTCAAGATAGATGTCAACTTGTTGATGGCTATAATGATGGCGAAAAAATCAAAGTGTTTTTCGATTTACGAGGAAGAGAATGGAATGAAAAGTACTTTACGAATCTAAATGCTTGGAAGGTGGAAAAGGTACAAGAAAGTGCCCCTATCGCTGCTCCTGATTCAATGCCAGGTGTGGGAGATGAACCTAAAAATATCACAGACGATTTTGAGGATCTTCCATTTTAAGTCCATATCTGTTTTACCATTTATACTTTGCTTATTGTGTAGTACTATTTCTGCACAAACATTATACTCTATTCATGCCATATGGGATGATACTTTTCGAGAATGGGAAGTACTCACGGAGGATGAGGATATTGTAGGAAGCATTGAGATGAAATGGGGTCTTCGTAATGATTGGACCAGCTGGACCGTGGACATCGGTGAGGTTTACGGTGAAATAAAATTAAAATGGAGAGATAATCCCAACATCTGGGAATTTAGAGGTGGAGGAGAAATCATAACAGCACAAACTAAATGGAGAAATGACTTCACACTTTGGAAGCTCAGTGATGGTCAAATGACAGTAGAATTCGAAAGTTTATATCGAAATGATCTCAGCGAATGGATTGTTAGAAAAAGTACTGAAAAGAAGTATGGCCTATTTCAGATGTATACTGAAGTCTTAGGCGACACCAGGGACTGGGAGATTATTGATGAGATTGATAGCGATGTTTCTTACGAAATGCGCATTATGATGGTATTCCTAGCCATATTTAATTCAAGTCCCAGTGAATAGTTAAGCTAGGTCCTCTAAAAGGTTGGCTCCGTGCTGTTTGGTTTTTACCTTATTATAGATTTTAGCAATTTTGCCTTTTTCATCGATGACGAATGTAGACCTATGCACACCAATGTAGGTTTTCCCCATAAATTGCTTTTCTCCCCAAACTCCGAAAGCCTTGAGCATTTCTTGTTCCGTATCTGCGAGTAATGGAAATTGGAAATCAAATTTATCGATAAAATTTCTGTGTTTTTTAGGACTGTCTGGACTCACTCCTAATACGTTATACCCAGCGCGATCGAGTTTTTTATAATGATCTCTGATACTACAAGCCTCGGCGGTACAACCTGGCGTATTATCTTTTGGGTAGAAAAAAACAATTAGCTTTTTACCCTTGTAATCTTCTGACCTTATTTCTACTCCGTCTTGGTTCAATCCCTTGAAATCTGGTGCTTTATCTCCTTCGTTTAAATGTGTCATACGCAATTAACATAGGGCAGAATAAATTGTTTAATATTTTCACGAAATTATTGAACAAAAAATGATTTTGTCGCCTTGTTGTCTCGGTCGTCGATGACTTGAATTGTCAATTGGTACTTTTTACCCTCTAAGAGTGTGGGTATTTTCAAATCTAGGGTGTGTCGAAAAGAACTATACTCGGCAATGAGCCATTGATCATTGAGCCAACAATTATACCTTAAATTCTTAGCTGGAGAGCTCGTACTTATGTTATCTTTTATTCTGAATTTCACCGTTGAATTTGATTTTAGACTGGCCTTTCCGCTAATTAACTCGATCGTAGGTGCTATTTCATCCTTAGCAAAAACGAACTTACCTAATTTTTTGATTTTAGTTTTGAACTGTCCATTCACAAAGCTACCTCCGTAACTTTCGAGTTTGGAACCATTGGCGTAAGCCAAAAAATACTTTGTACTATCTCCAGAATAACTTGGGTTCAAAATAGAAATTCCCATATGCTTTTGAAGAGGTACATTCTCTTTTCCAATATTCCATTCATTGGCTCCATTTCTTGATATATTAAGATATAGATGTTTATAGAGCGTATTTTTGTCTATGGTCAAAAGGATATTTCCATTTTGTATGGTCGTATCAATATGGTAAGGAATTTTCAGATTAGTTGATGCTTGAGTAGGGTATTCACCTTTAGAATCCCTATATACTTTGAATGATCGGATCGTTTTATTTTGCTTGAAATCAGTAGCTGTGATGACCACATTTCGTGGCGTTCCAGAATAGATATTAAAAACACCATTGTTTTTAATGCTATCAATAATAGAAAGTTGATTTCCGGGTAATTTATAACATCTGAATAATGTTTCCCGTGTTTTCTTTTTTTGAGGATAGTCAATGCTCGCATTGATATATCTTGTCTCGTCAAAGGAAATACTATCGAAAACCGCCCGATAATATAGCGTATCGTCGACGCTCATTTCCAAACTATGCAGCCCTAGTTTATTATATGATCCATTTATCTTGTCAAAGGCATTTACGATGATGCTTGCTCGCCAACCCGCTAAGTTTATTTTGGAAGTTTCTAATGTTTTTCTATTCTGTACAGAAAGATCATTATACAACGAAACAGCTTGGATTTTCGAAATGATGGGATCGATATTGTCCTTTAAATCTAATCCAAAGCGTAAAGGATTTACAGGGATTTCGGTTTTAGTATGTCTCATTTCAAAGTGCAAATGCGGACCGTAGGAGCGACCTGTAGAACCCATGATTCCAATGAATTGCCCTTTGCTTATGGGAAGTCTGTCCGTATCTAAATAAATATCAATAGCGTAAGATTCCAGATGTTTTTGGACTTTTTCAACATAAGCTTCAATTTCTGGAGAGAAATTTAGAAGATGGGCATATACTGATGTATAACCCGACGGATGATCCAAATACAGCGCTTTACCATAACTAGAATAACTGATTCTCACTCTGGAAACAAATCCTGAATCCACAGCCATAATGGTATCTCCGACAGATCCTTTGGATGATTTTATATCGATGCCAGAATGAAAATGATTTGAGCGTAACTCACCGAAAGATCCAGCTAAACGAATTTTATGTTGAATCGGGGATACAATTTTAGCATTGGATTGCCCCTCAATGGATCCGCAAAGGATCAATGCAAATAGCAATAAAAATAAACGCTTCATTTTAGGCTTTTATTAATTGAGCTATTTGAAAAAAAGCGTCGTAAATATTGATTTCAGAAATGTTGAATTTTTCAATTAGATTGTGATAGTGCCCTTTTAAATGTTCGTCTTTCTTAAAACGCTTATACCATTCATTGAATTGCTTTTCTGATAACCAGTCTAATTCCTGTTGTTTTCTTTTTTGAGATTTAAAATGACTATTTGAAATGTCATCATTGAATGCATTGATGGCTGCTATGAGCTCTTCAATGCCGTTGTTTTCTAATGCAGAGCATTTGAGAACTTGTGCAGGTAATTGATGTTCTTTGACCTGCATCAATTTCAACGATTGAGCGTATTGCGTAGCTGTTTTTTTAGCCGCATCTACTAAGTCTCCGTCGTTTTTGTTGACTACGAAAAGGTCACCCATTTCCATAATTCCTCTTTTAATACCTTGAATACCATCACCGGAAGCAGGTTGTAAGAGAACAATAAGTTGATCAACAAGATTTTCCACTTTAGTTTCTGATTGCCCGACACCGACCGTTTCTATAATTATTACATCAAAACCAAAAGCTTCACATAAATGAATGACTTCTTTGGAGTTCGGAGCGACACCACCTAGTAAATTGCTAGAAGGCGATGG
>JAHDBI010000031.1:10312-19103 GCA_020630475.1 Saprospiraceae bacterium | reverse complement strand
TTCAATGATGGTTCGTTACAATTGGACTACGAGATATGCTATCCTGATTTCTGTTATAATTATCAAATAATAGCTTCCAAATATTAAATTTATGGGGTCGGTATTTTGTTATTAAATTTCTCTCTTACAATGCCGGCTCCGCTTTTAATTTTTGGATAATTTTATCTGTTAATTCTTCGACGAGATAACTTCCTTCTAAAGGGTCGATGACATGAGCTAAACTGGCTTCATAAGTCATCAAATGATGAATCATAGTTCCAATACGATTATAGTCCTTCTGATCAGCATCAAGATGATTGAATTCATTCAATTCGATAATGTCTGCCCCTCCAATAGATCCAGCTAGACCTATCATGGTTCTTTCAATTAATGCAATGTCTGGATCATCATTTAAATCACGGTATTTTGGTTTAAGTAGTATTTGTTGATCTTCACCCAAGCATTGGCGCAAAGCCCGAATAAAACAGATATTTGCAATGAAATCCTTACTAGCTTCTAATCGTATCACCTCCTCTTGAGACATTCGCCGAAAGGCAGAAACATAATCATCTGGATCATTCAAGTTAACTACGTCATTGACACCCTCTGTAAACGAGATCATTTCTTTGTGAATACCATTGAAAGTTCTTTCCTCGTCAAGAATTTGGTTCGTTCTGATTTCTAAATGACCCACACCTAAGGCAAGCATTTTTAGAATTTGCTGATTAAGGATTTCAGGGTCGCTTGTCGTAAAACCACATCCAATCTTCCAAGTACTTTGCACTTTCGATTTAAGTTTAGTTGACTTTTTGAAATTGGAAAATGGATCAATTTGAATGTTCATTTTTTCTGGCTGAGGCCAAGGTTTTCCTTTAAGATCAAGGGTGACTTTTTCCTTCCATTCTTGTTGTGAGCGAGATTTAAATTCTTTAAAGTCTAGGCTTTTGGACATAATTGCACGAACTTATTGATTTAGAGCCCTTTACGGCGATATTATTTTTCCTGCAATTTCGCAAATACCATGAACTTTTTACATCCAATTGCGTTATCTTTGTGAATTAATTTTGGAAAAAAACCGAAATCCTAATGAGTACAGAGAAACTGATTTATCTAGATAATAATGCTACTACTCCTACAGACCCTAGAGTAGTAGAAACGATGTTGCCGTTTTTCCATGAAATTCCAGGAAATGCTGCAAGTCGAAACCACCCATTTGGATGGAAGGCGGAAGAAGCGGTTGATTATGCCAGAGAGCAAATAGCTGACCTAATCAATGTCAATCCAAAAGAAATCATTTTTACTTCAGGGGCTACGGAATCTGATAACCTAGCAATAAAAGGAGTGTACGAAATGTATGCGAGAAAAGGTAACCACATCATTACTGTGACTACAGAGCACAAGGCAGTCTTGGATACTTGTAAGAACTTAGAGAAGAAAGGTGCTGATGTGACGTATTTAGAAGTCAATGATGAAGGTTTAATTGATTTAAAAGAATTGGAAGCTGCCATTACAGATAAAACCATTTTGGTATCTGTAATGTGGGCAAATAATGAGACGGGTGTTATCCAACCCATGAAGGAGATTGGTGAGATTTGCGAAAAGCATGGAGTACTCTTTATGAGCGATGCGACGCAGGTGGTTGGAAAAATTCCGGTTAACCCAAAAGAAATCGGTATTCATTTGATGGCTTTTACATCTCATAAGATGTATGGTCCGAAAGGAGTGGGTGCTTTATTTGTAAATAGAAAGAATCCTAGAGTAAAGGTGACATCGCAAATTGACGGTGGTGGCCATGAGAGAGGAATGAGATCGGGAACATTGAATGTTCCAGGTATTGTGGGGTTTGGTAGAGCTGCACAACTGTGTAAACAAGAAATGGCTGGGGAAGCGGAAAGATTATCTAAACTGAGAGATAAATTAGAAAAGGCGCTGTGTGAAAAATTGGAAGAATCTTACATTAACGGTTCTACAGAACATAGAATGCCACATGTCACCAACATCTCTTTCAAGCATGTTGAAGGAGAGGGTTTAATGATGACTTTTAATCAAAACATTGCTGTTTCTTCTGGCTCAGCTTGTACGAGTGCATCTTTAGAGCCATCATATGTTTTAATCGCGTTAGGGCTTGGTGATGATTTAGCTCATTCATCCATAAGATTTAGTCTGGGTAGATTTACTACCGAAGAAGAAATAGATACTACCGTTGATATGTTGGTCAATGGTGTAAATCACATGAGAGATTTAAGTCCGATATGGGAGATGTATAAGGATGGAGTTGACTTAGACGCTGTTGAATGGGCGGAGCATTAATCGAACTAATTACAAAGAATAATCGTTAAAGAAATATAACATTAACACATTATGGCATATTCTGAAAAATTAATAGAGCACTTTAAGAATCCAAGAAACGTAGGGACATTAGACAAAAGTTCTAAAGACGTTGGTACTGGTTTAGTAGGCGCACCTGAGTGTGGAGACGTCATGAGACTACAGATTGAAGTGGATGAGGAAACTCAGATTATCAAAGATGCTAAGTTTAAGACTTTTGGTTGTGGATCAGCCATTGCGTCTTCGTCTTTAGCCACAGAATGGTTAAAAGGAAAGACGATCGATGAGGCTGGTGCTATTGATAACATGGATATTGTTGAGGAATTGGCTTTACCTCCAGTGAAAATTCACTGTTCGGTATTAGCTGAAGATGCGATCAAAAGTGCTATCGAAGATTACAAGTCTAAAAAGAATAACTAGTCCATGTTATTTGTAGCTGACAGCGCCAAAGAACGAATCTCAGAAATCCGAGAGGCTCAAGGTATGGACGCCGGATATTTTATTCGTGTAAGCGTCACTAGTGGAGGTTGCTCGGGATTATCATATCAATTGGATTTTGATAACGAATCTCAAGAGAATGATCAAGTCTTTGAAGACAATGATGTAAAGGTGGTCACAGATTTAAAGAGTTTTCTTTACTTGTGTAATACAACACTTGAGTTTTCTGGTGGACTAAATGGTCAAGGATTTTACTTTAATAATCCGAATGCAGCTCGTACTTGCGGATGCGGTGAGAGTTTTGCGGTTTAAGGTTTAATTACGATAAAAAAAAAGAGCTCATGTTTCTACATGAGCTCTTTTTTTATCCGTCAGACTAAAATTTTTAGTTCAATCAATTTCAAAGCTTAAGGATGTACAATGTGAATTGCATAAAGTCGCTCCATCCGAAGTAAACTTTGTAAAAGCATATATAGAACAGCATTCGCTAGAATTGATAACTTCAAGTTTTCCAGAAAATTTGAAAGAATCTTGATTCGAAATGTCTAAAGTATATTCTTCTTCACCTTGTAAGAATATTTCAATTTGGTCATTGAATGATGTAAAGGATATGTTTTCCTCTAAGGTGGAATTGAACTTAATATCCTTTAAGCTTATGCTAGCTGAAGGTCCAAATACCAAATCATCACCATCTTTTACAATATTAATTTCTACCATCCCACCGTATGGTGGACAATCAACTTTATGGCAATCACCACAACTAGAAAATATTGATGTAAATAGAAATACCAGGATTAGGGTAGAGTTGTATCGACTCATTTATTTCCTTCCCTTCACCTTCGATATACTGCCTCCACTATATTTGCTCGCATCTAAGTCTGTTTTTGTAGGCTCACCTTTATACCTTACACTAGAACCACTAGAGGCTTCTGCACTTAAGGATTTATTGGCATAGACAGAAATACTCGAACCACTACTTGAGTCCGCATTTACATGATCTGCCTCAAAATTGAATCCATTGAAACTGGAACCCGAACTACTTTCTACCTTCAAGTCTTCAGCAAAGCCTTTGAGCTCCACTCTTGATCCCGAACTGATGTCCACCTCCATTTTGGTAGATTCAACTTCCACATAACAGCTGCTTCCACTGCTTGCTTCGATTTCAAATTTATCGGCTTTTATGCGGCTATCAGATGTTACTTTGGCACCTGCACTTAAGTCAATACCCGTTAAGGTTTTATAGTAAAGATCGATTTCGGCTTTACCATTATTTCCACCCAATCCCCACTTTTTGGATTTGAATTTCATTTTTAATCGACCCTCTTCAATTTCCATGACTAATTTGTCAAAATCGCCCTTCAGCATATTGACTTCTGCCCGGTTTTCATTACTTGGAATTAAATGAACACTTATCGATGTACTGACTTTTATTTCATCAAAATTGTCTAGATCTACCACTTGAGCTTGGGCGAATTCAGGGGTTAATGAAAGACAAAAAAGTAAACTTGCAAAATAGAGGATTGTTTTTCCCATGATCATAGATTTGTTTTAGTAAGAACGCAAAAAAATACTTTTGCATTATAATGGTAAACCCTTAGTAATTCAAGGCTTTTTCGATAGCCGCACTTACTTTTTCGATAGAAGGTATCATTTCACGCTCCAAGGTCTCATTCAATGGAATGGCAGGCATGTTTGCTGCACCTACAGTCCAGACTGGTCCATCCAATGATTCGAAGCACGCTTCTTGAATTCGTGAGGCAACGCTTTGTGCAAATCCATTGTGCACAGGTTCCTCTGTCACCACAATACATTTGGCGTAAGCCTTAACCTTCTCAAAGATTAATTCAGTATCTAAAGGATAGATGGTTCTTAAGTCAAGAATACCCACTTTCCCGTTATGATCCTTGGCTGCGTTGATTGCCCAATGAACTCCCATTCCATAACTAATGACTAATACAGAATTATCAAAATCCTCTGCTTCCAAAACCATATTTCCTTTACCCAACGGGAGTATATAATCTTCATCAGGCATAATGCACTTAGCATTCTCGGTGCCTCTGACTTTGGACCAATATAGCCCTTTATGTTCAAGCATTACTACTGGATTAGGATCATAATATGCGGCTTTCATCAAACCTTTCATATCGGCAGCATTACTAGGGTAAGCAATCTTTATTCCTCGAATATTAGCTAACACACTCTCTACACTTGAAGAATGATATGGTCCACCACTGCCATATGCACCGATAGGTACCCTCAAAATCATGCTTACTGGAAACTTACCATTAGATAGATAACAACTTCTACTGACTTCCGTAAATAATTGATTTAAGCCTGGCCAAATATAATCGGCAAATTGAACCTCTACTATTGGCTTTAAGCCAGCTGCTGACATCCCTACAGTACTTCCTACAATGAATGCCTCTTGTATCGGCGTGTTAAAAACTCTATTGTCACCAAATTTTTGCGCTAAGGTGGCAGCTTCTCTAAAAACTCCTCCTAATCTTCCGCCTACATCTTGTCCATATAAAAGACATTCAGGATGTTTGGCCATTAACTCTTGAACAGCAATCAAAGCACTGTCTACCATAAGTTTTTCTTCCCCTTTTTTAGGCGATCTTTTTCCTTTTTCCTTTGTGACCTTGGTAGGTGCAAAATCATGGGTATACAAATCAGACGGTTCTGGATCTTTTGCGGATTTCGCTTTCGCGAAATGCTTAGCTACTAATTCTTTGGCCTTTTTCTCAAGCCTAGTTATTTTGGTTTTAGTATATCCCGCTTTTTCTAGTTCCTTAATGAGTTTAGGGTAGGGGTCTTCTTTTTTATCTTCCTCCAAGTCATCTCGGTACCATTCCATCCTAACGCCTGAAGTGTGATGATTAAGTAAAGGAACTTTGGCATGAACGAGGAAAGGTCGACGCTCTTTCCGAATCGTTTTTATGACTTCTCGAAGGGTAGTGTAACATTCAGAGAAATTTGTTCCATCGATAGTGACTGCTTCTAATCCAGCAAATCCTTTGGCATATTCAAAAGCATTCATCGCTCTTGTTTCTTCGGCTGTGGCCGAAATATCCCAGTCATTATCTTGAACTAAATATAAAATGGGCAATTGTTTTAAAGCGGCCATTTGGAATGCCTCGGCAATTTCACCTTCTGTAACTGAAGCATCACCGAGCGAACAAAGGACAACCGGTCTTTTTCTTTTTTCGTTTATATTCTCTTTTTCCTTGTATTGTATGCCAAGGGCTATTCCAGTACTTGGAATCGCCTGCATCCCTGTCGCAGATGATTGATGAGGTATTGTCGGTTTATCATCTTCTTTTAAACTAGGATGTGAATAATAGGTACGACCACCGGAAAAGGGATCGTTCTTTTTAGCAAATAATTGTAGCATGAGGTCATAGGGCTCCATACCGATTCCCAATAACATGGCATCATCTCTATAATAAGCGGATAAAAAATCTTCAGGTTTTAACAAAAGACCAGCGGCGATCTGAATCGCCTCATGACCACGAGACGTAGCATGTACATACTTTGAAGTGATCTTGGTGTTTTCTTCGTATATCTCTGTCATTTCTTTGGCGCAAGCCATCAGAAAAAAAGCCCTTTCTAAAACACTTTTCGATATCGTCTCTTGGGATTTTGCCATATTAAGCTTTTAAAAATTTACCTATCGCAGATTTGGAGGCCTCCGATAATACAAGTTCGCCACTCACTGCAGCACGGTCTTCTAATAATCGATCCCAATGCTCCGTTCCTTCCCATATCACGCGCTTCAATTTTTGTTGAGCCTCTACACTCATTGAAACTAATTTACCAGCAAAGTGTTCAACGTAATCATCCAATTGTTCTGTGGTATCAAAGACCTCATGAAACAATCCTTTATCTTTTGCCCATGCAGCGGTTTGCCATTCAGTAGCGTTGATCGCCATTTGACTAAAGGCAGAAAGACCTAATTTTCTTTCACAAGCAGGACCCACAACAAAAGGGCCTATCCCTACAGCCAATTCACTTAATTTTACCGAGGCATATTTTGTCGCCATACAATAATCTACACTAGCAGATAATCCTACACCACCGCCGACTGCTTTACCATGGACTCTTCCAATGATGATTTTAGGGCATTTTCTCATGGCATTGATGACGTTGGCAAAGCCCATAAAGAATGCCTTCCCCTCCACTAAATTCTGAATAGCCACCAATTCATCAAAACTTGCTCCCGCACAAAACGTACGATCTCCTGCGCTTTTTAATACAATAACAATAGACTCCTCATTCTGACCTTCATCTGTAATGGCTTTCGCCAATTTGGCTAGTAATTTACCAGGGAGTGAATTGTGCGATGGATGATAGAATTCAATTGTTGCAATTCCATTTTTTCTGGAAATTTTAACATGACCTAGTTCGGTTTTACTCATTTCGTAGTTGCTATTTATGATGACAAAGGTAACAAATGCGCTTTAATATAATAAGGGGTCTATGTCGCCCCTAATCAAGTTGAATACATCTTTAAACATCATATTTGATTACCTTGTTGTTAGAAATTTGAATTATGAAATATTGCCTTTTTTTACTTGCTATTTTGTGTTATTCCTGCGCTCCTAATGAATTAGAGGAAAATGATTCGTTCGATGATAAATTAGACAAAGCTTTTCCGTTTGAAGGTTACTATGATCAAAAGAACTATCCTGATGAGCAATTCGATTATAAGGCATATCATAAAGCCTTTAAAGAGGCCTCTCAATCTGTAACCTCTAGAAGTGTCCAAGGGGAATGGGAAGTACAAGGCCCAGGAAATATAGGAGCTAGAATAAATACTGTGGCTCTTGACGTGACGAATCCTAATGTCATGTATTTAGGTTTTTCTCAAGGAGGAGTCTTTAAGACCACGGATAATGGAGAGAATTGGCTGCCTATTTTTGATCATGCGGCGTATATGGCCATTAGTGATATTGAAATGGATCCTTCCGATGCTGAGACTATTTATATAGGTACGGGAGATTTAAACATTTCAGGCTATCCATTCATAGGGGATGGAATTCATAAGTCTACGGATGGAGGAAACACTTGGCAATCCATCGGTTTGGAAGCAGCCAGTATTATTTCAAAAATTCATGTGTCACCCAACAATCCTGATGTTATTTATGCATCCGCTATGGGCATTCCATTTGAGCGAAATCCTGATAGAGGGGTGTATAAAAGTTTGGATGCTGGAACAACATGGGAACAAATATTAATGATCAATGATTCTACTGGCGTCATTGATATGTTGGTTGATCCCAATAATGATGACATCGTATATGCAGCGGGATGGAATCGAATAAGAAATAACAATGAATCCAAAATTGCGGGCCCCGATGCTAAAATTTGGAAAACGGTAAATGGTGGTTCCACTTGGGAAGTATTGGAAGGTGGTTTGCCTTTCGGCGAATTTGGAAGGATAGGTCTTGCGATGTCTGGAATTAATTCCAATACCATTTTTGCCTCATATAGTCGAGCTGGAGGTTCTGATAGTTGTTCCACCAATGGAATTGATTTGTATGGGATTTTCAAATCTGAAGACGGTGGACAGAATTGGTCCGTTATACCCACCTTAGAGGAAGATGGTTTACCTTGTACTGCACAAGGAGGATTTGCTTGGTACTTTGGGAAATTAGCTGTCAATCCCACGGATGATGATGATATTTTTGTTCTGGGTGTAGATATGTATCGAACAAATAACAGTGGTGAAACTTGGGATAGAGCTACTCCGCCATGGTGGGAATATAGCGTTCATGCCGACAAGCACGATTTGGTATTTCTAAATGATACGGATTACATCCTTGCTACAGATGGAGGTGCATACCGTTATAATGGTGTTGATGACCAGTATACTGATATTGAAAATATTCCAGCCACTCAGTTTTATCGAGTAGCTTATAATCCGTGGGAAACAGATAATTACTATGGGGGTGCTCAAGATAATGGGACCACAGGAGGGAATGCGGAAGCAATCAATGAGTGGGAACGTATTTTTGGTGGTGATGGATTTCAAGCCATTTTTGAT
>JAHDBI010000031.1:0-10212 GCA_020630475.1 Saprospiraceae bacterium | reverse complement strand
CAAAAACAAAGCATTACCAAGGTCTATCCTACGGTGACTAATGATGTTTTTATTATTGAATCTGAAGAACAAAAACTTTCGTACGAAATCATAGATGCATCAGGTAGAATCGTAAAAAATGGTAAAGTCAATTCGTCCAAAGCAAATATTAATATTCAAGGATTAATTCCGGGGAATTATTTCGTGAGATGTCATTACGATAATGAATTTGAGATGTTTAAGTTGATTAAGATATAATTTTGAGTCGTTTTTTTTTATTCGTCGCCTGCACCATTATTGTTGCATGTCATCCACACAAAAAAGTTCTACTTTCGAATGAAACGAATGTCGTTGAGGCAAACATGTTAATTCAGCATGTTGGGCAAAAGTTTCAAGACTTTAATGGTGATACTTTGAAATTGTTGGAAGTTCAGTTGCAATGGTTTTATGCAGGAAAACAATCTCGCGATAATAAAAAGATTAAATTATATCCATATGCAGAGTTAGATGATTCGCATAAAGAACTCTTTAAGGAATTGTCTACTACTTGGGATAAATTTGAGTCGGGAAGAGATTTATATGATTATCTAAATTTTAAGTTTCTCGTCGTTCATCAATTGGTTCATCGTTTATTTGTTGCCAACAAGATAAAATTTGAAAATTTTGATGACACCGAATTTCATGTTAATGCCATGACCTTGCTCATATTAAAAGAGTTTGATCCAGACTTAAATGTGCAAAGTTTAGGCGAAGTTCTAATTAAGTTATATAAGTTATTTAAAGGTGAGAGGGAACCTGAGTTGGTTTCGAGTAATATGACTTTAGGTTCTAGTTCTATAAGAGATGTTTATATGAAGTATGTATGGAGTATACATGCCTTAAGTGTTTCAGATGTTTATGATAAACTAGAAGGTTGGAATTCTATGGAATATTTAGATCTTTTAGTTAAAGATTTTTCCAAAAAATAATGTTCAAAAAATTAGTTTTAAATCTTGACAATCTTCGTGAAAAATGCCTGTTTTCCTTTTTTCAGAAATAAAGTATACACGCCATTAGGAAAAGTATTAAGGTCAAGAACATTTTTAGTTAAGTTCCCGCTTTTTATGTTTCCGTAAACGTCAATTATGTTATCTAACCGATACCCTTCGGGTAAATGGACAAAGCCGTTTGTCGGATTAGGATAAATGTTGATTTCTTCAAGTCGAATATTTTTATTCGAAACTATAAATTCTTCACAAGGAAATTCGGTGAATTGCAAGGTGTCCGTGCCGCTCACATGGCATTTAAGCTTATGAACATCAATAGGGTCACACAAACCAGTTCCGAGCCCCGGAAAAATTAATCCAAAACCAACATCCTTGTATGCCTTGTACACAAAATCATCAGGATTACTTCCATTATCTAAGATATGCATGTACTGAACTTCGATTTGTTTGTTGTTATAAGTTGTTTCTATTCCAAATGAATCGATGATCGCTGTGCCAATTCCATTACCGACCCAACCAGACTCATAAGGTATTTGAAAAGAAACAATTTCCTCAAAATCATAAAACAAAAACTCCTCCGTCAAGTCATCATTTAAACGATAAACCTTTGCTCCATCTTCTCTTAAGAATTCTGGATCCTTATAAATAGTGCAGGGAGATGTTTCTGTGATATTTAGTTTTTTATATACGATTCCATTAATCAATGTGTCTTTGCCGACAGTGATGTACTCAATTGAATGATTTGTTGTGGATGGTAAACTATTCCATAAATCATAAGCCTCTATAATCCATTGGTTTCCTTCTTTGAGAAATGATTGTGCTTGGATTGAAAAGGAAAAAATACTGAGGATGATAATGAGAAGTACCTTATTCATCCTATTAAGTTAATGCCAATTTTTATTGGATGATGTCGTGAAGAATAATAAATATTGTTTTCGTTATTTACTCTGGCGTAAACTTTACGATCTTCTGAGAAATCCTTTCATCTTGTTCTAAATCCGAGATTTCGATGGAAGGAATCCCTTCAGGTCAGATATTCCTACGATGCCATCAAAATGAAATTTCAAAAACGTTTGAATGGATAAAAATCTAACCACTCGAAGTGGAGTTGATTATGGTACGAATGATAAGTTTTTGTTAATTGATGATGTCTGATTGGCTTTAATAAAGTGGCTTGGTATTTTAAATAAGCATAACCATTCTTATGAAAACCTACTTCCTACTTCCTGTTTTGTGCTGTATAAGCATATCTATTTTTGCTCAAACGGTAAATGTTCCCGATCTCGTATTTTGAAATTATCTATTAAATGAAGGATTTGATCTTAATGGAGACGGTCTGATACAAGAATCTGAAGCCATTCAAGTTGAAGTCATTAACTTGAATGGAACTGAACTTCAAGAATTGACGGGTATTAACGGTTTTACCAATCTCCAAGAGCTATGGTGTGAGCAAACAGATATTGAAAGTGCTGAATTAATAAGCTTGCCTAAGTTAGAAATATTCTCTGCCAGGAACTCTTGGGCAATGACATCAGTGGATTTAAGTGGTGTGCCCAATCTCAGATATTTAAATATCCAATTCACCTCCGATTTAGCAGAGGTAGATTTATCCCTTGTTCCATTATGAGATTCATTGGATTTGAGTGGTAATGAAATAAGTGCGATAGATTGCACCTCCTTAACCGAATTGAAAATTCATTGACTTAACCAGTAATAACTTAACCAGCTTGGATTTATCCCAATGTTCAAAATTAACCTACTTTGATTGTAGCAACAATGATATCACTGCATTACAACTGCCTCCATCTGATGCTATCGACATTATCGATTGTTTTGGAAATCAATTGACCGAATTGGATGTAAGTAATTATCCCAATTAAGTAGTTACATTGTTATAATAACCGTGGAAGTTTGTAATAATGGAATTGATGAAGATTGTGACGGTCTAGATAATTTAAGTTCAGTCGATGAATTGGCATTGAATGGTATATCATTTTATCCAAATCCAGTGAATCAAAGATTTAATATAGAAGATCAGAATAATTTGATTAATGAAGTTAGATTAATGAATATGCATGGACAAACCATTCGTGTTTTCAATCAATCAATAAATCCAAATATTGAAGATGTTCCTCAAGGGAATTACACCTTGTCTTTTGTATTAAAGGATGGCCAGGTCTTTCATAAACCAGTTATGGTCATTCATTAAGTCGAGATTGTCTTTAATACGCTAAAATTCAGCGTCAAGAAAAATCACAAGGGTTAAATTCGTTTTTGATTGACCTTATTCTTTAAAAACTCGATGTTCTTTTGTTTCAATTCTTGAATCAATACATGTCTTGTATTGCTCATAGATTAATCTTTTGTGTTTTTATTTAGTTTAGTATGAAGAATTTAAGTCGAAATAACTTAACTGGAATAATGAAAAAAATATTTAGACAAATTAGCATTATCTGTATAACTATTATGAACATACTTCTATAGTAGGATAAGCTATTTGTTTTTAAAAGAGCCTTTCTTACTAAGAAAGGCTCTTTTTTTTTATTGAAATGAAACCAAAATGAATTCACATAAAAAATACAGTTGGAGAGTAAGTCAAGATGATTCCCAACCGGCTGCACAAGCCATGCTATATGCACTAGGACTTTCTGAAGATGATTTGAATAAACCTTTTGTGGGCATCGCAAGTACGGGTTATGAAGGCAATCCTTGCAATATGCATTTAAATGATTTGGCCAAAGATGTGAAGCTTGGAACTAAGGAGGCAAATTTGGTAGGATTGGTCTTCAATACCATCGGGATCAGTGATGGTATTTCAATGGGGACGCCCGGGATGCGTTATTCATTACCATCAAGAGATATCATAGCAGATTCTATGGAGTCCGTTGTTGAGGGAATGTCATATGATGGATTAATTACTGTAGTTGGTTGTGACAAAAATATGCCTGGTGCTTTAATGGCCATGCTCAGAGTTAATCGACCTGGGATTTTAGTTTATGGAGGAACAATTGCATCAGGATGTCATTTGGAAAAAAAGTTAGATGTAGTTTCCGCGTTTGAAGCATATGGCCAAAAAATGTCTGGTCTCATTGATGAAGATCATTATAAGGAAATCATTAAAAAATCATGCCCAGGTGCTGGTGCTTGTGGAGGAATGTATACTGCCAATACAATGGCTTCGGCTATTGAAGCACTAGGTATGTCGTTACCATATAATTCGTCAAATCCTGCAGTAAGCGATCATAAGAAAAAAGAATGTTTAGTAGCTGGTAGGAAAATAAAGGACCTTTTAGAACTAGATTTAAAACCTAGGGATATTGTTACACGGAAGTCAATTGAGAATGCCATTAGATTAGTTATTGCTTTAGGTGGTTCTACAAATGCAGTGTTGCATTTTTTGGCTATTGCCAAAGCTGCTGATGTCGAATTTACTTTAGATGATTTCCAACGTATTTCCGATAAGACCCCGCTATTAGCTAATCTAAAACCAAGTGGTAAATTTTTAATGGAAGACGTCCATCGAATTGGAGGAATTCCGTCTGTACTTAAGTATTTATTGGATTTGGGATTGTTGCATGGAGAATGTTTGACAGTCACTGGGAAAACTATTCAAGAAAATTTATCTCAAGTTGATTCATTGCACTTTGATCAGCAAGTGATAAGATCAGTTAAAGATCCTATTAAGGATTCGGGGCATATTCGAATATTAAAAGGAAATCTTTCACCAAAAGGCGCGGTAGCAAAAATCACTGGAAAGGAAGGTTTGAAGTTTTATGGAAAGGCCATTGTTTTTGAATCTGAACAAGAGGCAAATGAGGGCATTAAACTTGGCTTAATTCAGAAAGGAGATGTTATTGTAATAAGATATGTCGGTCCTAAGGGTGGGCCTGGAATGCCGGAAATGTTGAAGCCAACTTCTGCCATCATGGGAGCGGGACTTGGAAATGATGTGGCATTAATAACAGACGGTCGATTTTCGGGTGGAACACATGGATTTGTTATTGGACACGTAACACCTGAAGCTCAAGTCGGGGGTCCAATCGCCTTAGTTGAAAATGGAGATGAAATAGTATTAGATGCTGTAAAAAATACCATTGAATTAATGGTAACGGAAAAGGAAATGGAGCGAAGAAGATCACAGTGGATAGCTCCTGATTTAAAGGTACGAAGCGGAACTCTTTTTAAATATGCAAAATCTGTATCATGCGCATCTGAGGGTTGTGTAACAGATGAATTTTAAAATAAATCGATGACAAGTAAAAAAGAAACTACAGGAGCCAACGCAGTCATTCAATCACTTTTAGCAGAAGGAACTGATTTAGTATTCGGTTACCCTGGCGGAGCTATTATGCCTATTTATGATGCATTATATGATGTAGAAGATCGATTGACTCATATCCTTGCAAGACATGAACAAGGTGCGATTCATGCGGCTCAAGGATATGCCAGAGCTACTGGGAATGTCGGAGTTTGTTTTGCTACATCAGGTCCAGGTGCTACGAATCTCATTACTGGTATAGCAGATGCTCAAATTGATTCTACTCCTTTAGTATGTATTACTGGACAGGTAGGAAGTAAATTGTTGGGGACCGATGCTTTCCAGGAAACTGATGTGATTGGAATTTCAATGCCAGTTACAAAATGGAATTTTCAAGTGACAAAGGCTAGTGAAATTCCTAGTGCGATTGCTAAGGCATTTTATTTAGCTCGCTCAGGAAAACCCGGTCCAGTATTAATTGATATCACTAAGGATGCTCAATTCGAAAAATTTGAATTTCACTATAAGCCGTTTGAAGGGATGAGAAGTTATATTCCTACGCCAACATGTGAAGCTAATTACTTAAATGAAGCAGCGAGCCTAATTAATAAGGCGAAAAAACCATTTATTTTATTTGGTCAAGGGGTTTTGTTGTCGGGTGCTCAAATGGCTTTTAAAACTTTTATAGAAAAAACGGGTATACCATCTGCTTGGACAATAATGGGACTTTCTAGTTTAGATTCTGATCACTATTTGAATGTCGGTATGTTGGGGATGCACGGTAATTATGCTCCTAATAAACTTACGAATGAATGTGATCTTTTAATCGCCATTGGAATGCGTTTTGATGATCGCGTAACAGGGAACCTAGATTCATATGCAAAGCAAGCGAAGGTGATTCATATAGAAATCGATCCAGCTGAAATTGATAAGAATGTAAAGGCAGATGTACCATTATTAGGAGATGCCCGAGAAATTTTAGAGGCACTTATTCCCATAGTCGATAAAAGGTCTCATGATAATTGGTTGTCAGAATTTAGAAAATTAGAGCAAGAGGAAATAGCGCAAGTTATTCAAGGTGAATTGCATCCGACAGGTGATATATTGACGATGGGTGAGGTGATTCATCAGATTAATGAATTGTCCGATCAGAAAAATATTTTTGTTACCGACGTTGGGCAACATCAAATGATTACCTGTAGGTATGCCAAGTTTAAAGCTACTAATTCTAGTATAACTTCTGGTGGATTAGGAACCATGGGGTTTTGTCTGCCTGCGGCAATAGGTGCTAAAATGGGAAGAGAGGATGCACAAGTAATTGCGGTCATCGGTGATGGTGGATTCCAAATGACCATTCAAGAATTAGGAACTATTTTTCAATATAAAACGGCTGTAAAAATTGTTGTGTTGAATAATGATTTTCTAGGAATGGTCCGTCAATGGCAAGAGTTGTTTTTTGATAAACGTTATGCTTCCACAACTATGGTTAATCCAGATTTTCAGACAATTGTTAGGGGATACGGAATAAAAGCAAAGATGGTTGACCAACGTTGTGATTTAAAATTGGCGGTACAAGAAATGCTTGAATATAAAAGTTCTTATTTCTTAGAAGTTAAGGTTGGTAAGGAGAATAATGTATTTCCTATGGTGGCCACAGGAGCCTCTGTTGCAGAAATCAGATTAAGTTAAAAAAATGGAAAAGAAAAGATTTACTATATCCGTATTTACAGAAGATGTTGTTGGAATTCTTAATCGAGTGACCATCATTTTTACTCGAAGGAAAATAAATATTGAAAGTATAGCTGCGTCAGAAAGTGAGGTGCAAGGTATTCATCGATACACCATTGTCATAAGGGAAGATGAAACGAAAATTATAAAAGTAGTCAAGCAGCTTGAGAAACAAGTCGCCGTAGTGAAGGCCGTTTATCACGGAGAAAATGATATTGTTTTTCAAGAAATTGCTTTATATAAAATTAGTACAGAAGCACTAGTCAGTGGAGGGCAAGCTGAAAAAATAGTTAGAGCTCATCATGCAAGAGTTTTGACTGTCGAAAAAGAATTCACCGTTTTAGAAAAGACTGGACAAAAGGAAGAAACCCAGCAATTATTTGAAGAATTAGAGCCTTACGGAATATTAGAATTTGTAAGGTCTGGCAGAGTGGCTATTACAAAGCCAATGAGAACCTTAGCGTCAATTGTTGAGGAATTAGAAGCCATAAATAAATCACATTAACATTTGGCGAAAGCCAAAAAAGAAGAAACTATGAATAATTATTTTAATCGTTTAACCTTAAGAGAGCAGTTAGCCCAATTAGGTAAATGCGAGTTGATGAACAGCGATGACTTTAAGGACGGAGTGAATGCCTTAAAAGATAAAAAAATAGTGATTGTAGGATGTGGAGCTCAAGGACTAAACCAAGGATTGAATATGAGAGATTCTGGCTTAAATGTTTCTTACGCCTTGCGGGAAGCTTCTATCGAAAGAAAATCATTGTCTTACCAGAATGCTATTAAGCATGATTTTACGGTAGGGGCTTATAAAGAAATGATTCCTGACGCGGATATGGTAGTCAATCTGACACCAGATAAGCAACATACAGATGTAGTATCTTCTGTTATGCCATTAATGAAAAATAATAGCATACTTTCTTACTCACATGGATTTAATATTGTAGAGGAGGGCATGGATGTACGAGACGATATCACGGTCATAATGATGGCGCCAAAATCACCTGGTTCGGAGGTGCGTGAGGAGTTTAAAAAAGGATTTGGTGTTCCTACTTTAATCGCGGTACATCCAGATAATGATCCTCAAGGTAAAGGATTAGAATGGGCCAAGGCATATGCTGTTGCAACAGGTGGACACCGTGCAGGGGTTTTAAATTCGTCCTTTGTTGCGGAGGTTAAAAGTGATTTGATGGGAGAGCAAACGATGCTCTGTGGTGTTTTTCAAACGGCCACAATTTTGATATTCGACAAAATGTGTTCGCTCGGTGCTGAACCAGCTTATGCTTCTAAATTGATTCAATATGGTTGGGAAACCATAACAGAGGCCATGAAGCACGGAGGATTGACAAATATGATGGATAGGCTTTCTAATCCTGCAAAGATCGAAGCTTTTTATTTGGCTGAAGAGCTAAAAGAGATAATGACACCCTTATTCAAGAAGCATATGGATGATATTATGTCTGGTGAGTTTTCCTCTAGAATGATGAACGACTGGAAGAATGATGATACTGAATTGCTCACTTGGAGACAGGCCACTGCAGAAACGAACTTTGAAAAAACAGAAAATACCAGTTCGGAAATCAGTGAACAAGAGTTTTTTGATCACGGTACATTGATGGTGGCGTTTACGAAGGCTGGAGTTGAATTGGCTTATGAGACGATGACTTCGACAGGTGTGAAAGAAGAATCGGCTTATTATGAATCTCTTCATGAAGCACCATTAATCGCCAATACCATTTCGAGAAAAAAACTTTATGAAATGAACAGGATTATTTCTGATACAGCAGAATATGGATGCTATTTATTTGATCATGCGTGTAAACCTCTTCTAAAAGAATTTATGAATAAAATTGAATTAAGGCATGCTGGGCAAAAGTTTGATGAGAATGATGGAGTGGATAACAAAACCCTTATTGAGGTCAATAGTAAAATAAGAAATCACTCAATTGAAAAAATAGGAATAGTGTTGCGTGAGTCGATGACCGCCATGAAAAAATTGAAATAATGCAGTTTTCAAAACAAGAATTAATAGATAACATTAGAGCTGCTGCAACTCAAATTAAGGCGGTTGTGTTTGAATCTCCTTTGAGTAGGAATGAACAAATGTCAAGTTCTTATGACGCTAATATTCTTTTCAAAAGAGAAGATCTTCAACAAGTCAGGTCTTATAAAATTAGGGGAGCCTTCAACAAAATTTCTTCTCTTTCGGCTAGTGAATGTTCGAGAGGTGTGGTCTGTGCTAGTGCTGGAAATCATGCACAGGGTGTAGCCTATTCATGTCAGCACAAAAAGGTTAGGGGAGTAGTTTTTATGCCCATCCCAACACCTGCGCAAAAAATCGAACAGGTTAAAATGTTTGGTGGAGATTTTATAGAAGTCAGATTAGTTGGAGACACTTTTGATGGAGCACTTAAATCAGCCTTGAAATATTGTGATCAAATGAATATGTCATTTATCCATGCCTTTGATGATGTTAAAGTCATTGAAGGACAAGGAACCGTGGGTTTAGAAATATTAGAACAGTCCGAAGAGCAGATTGATTATTTGTTCTTACCCGTAGGTGGGGGTGGATTAGCAGCTGGAGTTTCAACGGTATTCAAGCACTTTTCTCCAAAGACCGTTATTGTGGGGGTCGAGCCCAAAGGTGCACCTTCAATGTCGACTTCATTAGAACGGAATGAAAATATTAGACTGGAAAAGATAGATAATTTTGTTGATGGTGCGGCAGTGCAAATGGTTGGACAACTCAATTTTGATTTGTGCAAAAATCAACTCGATGAAATGGCAATAGTCCACGAGGGTAAAATTTGTCAGACGATAATTGAGTTGTACAATAAAAGTGCGATAGTCGTTGAACCTGCAGGAGCATTAAGTTGTGCAGTGCTTGATCAATACAAAGATGAAATTAAAGGTAAAAATGTGGTGTGTCTAGTTAGCGGATCTAACAATGACATTACTCGTACTGAAGAAATTAGAGAACGCTCGATTCTTTATAAAGGGTTGAAACACTACTTTGTAATTAGATTTCCTCAACGCGCGGGTGCTCTGAGAGAATTTTTAACAGAAGTCTTAGGGCCGAAAGACGATATCACTCATTTTGAATACTCTAAAAAACATAATAGAGTTTCAGGGCCGGCAGTGGTCGGAATTGAATTGTCTGAAGCTTCAGATTTTGAATCACTAAAGCAAAGAATGACTGACCGAAAATATTTTGGCGAGTATTTAAATGATAAGCCGGATTTATTTCAGTACTTAATATAA
>JAHDBI010000030.1 GCA_020630475.1 Saprospiraceae bacterium | reverse complement strand
GTGATGATTTTACAATTAGTTTTAACGATGGTATTGTTTTTCCATACCCAAATTCTACTTGTAGTTATATAACAAGAATTTGGACCATTGATATTGGTTGTAATGCTGAAAATCAGCAGGTAACATTTAATCAAACGCTTTTCGTAGTAAATCAAGCACCACCACAAATCAGTTGTCCTGCGAATGTGACAGTTTCTAATACTGCTGGAAATTGCGAGACTTTTGTAGCAATTGGAGACCCAATCATTACGGCTCCTTGTAATACCGGAATTACCGTAACGAACAATTCAGCATTTGCAGATAGTAATGTTGGTAACGCTAGTGGAGTTTATCCAGTTGGAATCACTGATGTAACTTATACTATAACCGACGAATGCGGTAATGCAAATACTTGTATTACAACCGTGACTGTTTTGGATGCTACTCCTCCAGATTGTCAATCACAGAATATAAATGTCGCTATTGATGCCAATGGTGTTGCAATTATTACTCCTGATCTAGTCAATAATGGGAGTTCTGACGATTGTACTCATAGCTTGGCTTTAGGATTAAGTTTAGATATCACAGAGTTTGATTGTGATGATTTGGGTGAAAACATTGTGACACTCACTGTTACTGATTTTGCAGGAAATACAAGTCAATGTACTGCCATAGTTACAGTTGAAGACATTACAAGCCCTCTTTGTGTTGCACAAGATTTAAGCTTGTCGCTTGACGCGAATGGTGCTGTAGTGATTACGGCGGATCAGGTAGATAATGGTAGTACAGGTGGTTGTTCATCAAGCTTAGATCTGAGCTTGGATCAAACGATGTTTGATTGTGATGATATTGGAGATAATGTTGTGGTACTTACCGTAACAGCGGATAATGGTATGAGCTCACAATGTACTGCTACAATTACTATTACTGACGATTCGCTACCTTCTTTATCTTGTCCAGCCAATATTACAGTGGCATGTGATGCTGATACTGATGATTTAACTGCATTCGGAATACCTTCAGTTTCGGACAATTGTCCTGGAGTTTTAGTTTCAGAGATTGTTACCCGAAATACAAATAATTGTGGTGCAGGTTTAATTATAAGAACATTTACTGCAACAGATGCATCAAATAATGTGCAACAATGCGCACAATTTATTACGGTAGGATTGCCCTCAGATTTATTTGACGGTGATACGGATATCGCATGGCCAGCGACTCCTGTTAATTTAACAAGCTGTTTGGATGATACGGATACAGGTAGTCCAGTTCTTTCCATACCGAATACTGACTGTGCTAATATCAGTATTGACTTTATGGATGTGGACACTAATCCAACAAATGTTTGTCCAGATACCATTTTGAGGACTTGGACGGTGATTGATTCATGTCAACTAGATAATGTCTCGGGTGATGGTATCTTTACATTTGACCAAACAATTATTATTCAAGATACTGATGCTCCTGTGATTAATGTATCGGCTACAGTACCACTACCTGATACAATTTTCATTGAGTGTCAAACTGAATTGAACTTTGTAGCGCAAGCTGTAGATTGTAATTTGGTCTCTTTTACGAATGACTCACCTTTTGCCAATAGTTCTGTAGGTGGAGACATTAGTGGAGATTATCCGATGAGTGAATTCTATGTTCATTTTGAAGCCTTAGATGCCTGTGGTAATAGTAGTATAGATAGTGTGTTTGTCAGTTCTACAGGTGATGATATTACACCACCGGTAATGGATTGTAAGAAATTGATGCCAGAATTGGATGATTCGGGACCATTGTCAATTACTTTGATGCCTGAAGATTTTGTCTGTTTACTTTCAGACAATTGTACGGATTCTATTGATATTGATTTGTTTTTCGTGGATCCTATTACAGAAGATGATCCGACATTTACTAATCCAACACAATTGTTAACAGTAGATTGCGATGATGTCGACATCATGCAACCAGTATATATTGTTGCAGTTGATGAAGTTGGAAATTTTAGCTTCTGTATATCGTTCGTCACCTTACTCGATCCACTAAATGTTTGTAGTATGAATTTGGTGGCAAATGTAGAGGGTGTTGTTAGAACTGAAAATGACATCTTTGTTGAAACAGTCGAAGTAGATCTTCAAGGTGCTGATCTTCCGATCATCATGACCAATGATGATGGTGAATATGGCTTCCCAGATATGCCTACAGGTGGCACTTATACCGTCATGCCCGAAAAGGATATTAACGATATGGAAGGTGTTAGTACCTTAGATTTAATCTTAATTCAAAAGCATATTTTACAGCTAGAGACTTTGGATAGTCCTTATAAATTAATAGCAGCCGATGTGAATCGATCGAATAGTATTACTGCTTCAGATTTAATAGAATTGAGAAAATTAATTTTAGGAGTATACAACGAATTACCAAATAATACTAGTTGGAGAATGATTGACGCAAGTTATGAATTTCCAATTCCTGCAGACCCGTTTGCTGAATTATTTCCAGAGGAATATTACATCGATCAATTGAATTCTAATATGAATGTAGATTTTATTGGTGTTAAAATTGGTGACGTAAATGCTTCTTATGATGGCTCAAACTTGATTGGTGGTTTTGATAATAGATTTGATGAGACCGTCATTCTAGAGGCTAAAATCTCTCAAATGTCAAATGATAATTTTGTTCTTGGTTTATATCCAGAAAATTTAAAACAAGTTAATGGATTCCAATTGACTTTTGAATTTGATAATTCGAATAGAGCTTTTATTGATATTGATTCTGATGTCATAGACTTAGAGGATTCTAATATTTCGTTGAATAGACTTGAAAATGGCTTAATCACAATAAGTTGGAATAGCCTTGATGAAGTTTCACTAAATCAAAATGAACCATTATTAGAATTTACTTTTAATGGAAAAGCATTTGATTCGAATGAGCAATTGGATGTCAATTCGAAGATCACAAATGCCGAGTTGTATAGTGCGAATCAAATTAGAGGATTAGAGTTAAGAACTGAATTTGAACAAGCTCGTCAACTTACATTGTTCCAAAATGTTCCGAATCCTTGGAGAAACAACACGCAAATTAAATTTTCAGTAGTTGAGTCTGATGAATTGACAATAAAAATATTTGATGTCGCTGGTAAGTTGATCTTAAATTCCACTAAAACATACCTGCCAGGTATTCATACGGTTGAGTTGACTTCAGATCAATTCCCTGCCAGAGGAATTTATTACATCGAATTATCCAATAGTGAAACTACTGTTCGAAATAAAATGATATTAATCAATTAAACAATAACACAATGAGAGCCACTCTAACCAGGTGGCTCTCTCTTTTCGAATTGAATTTTAAATAGGCTACAACTTTCTCTCCCTAACACCCATTAACTCCTAATTACAGTTGAAACTCCGTCATTTACAGAAGGGGACTTTTTTGTTTTAATAAAATTGGTTGTTATGAAAGGTGTTCAATTACAGGTAGCCGGGCTGTTAGTATTTTTAATTTTATTTGTTGGTATTTGTTTCTCCAATTTCTCTTTCGCTGAAAGGCAAAACGAGAAAAATTTATATTTGAACACAGGGATGTTATCTGTCGCAATGATGGGGCCTTGTGCAAGTGAATTTTCGAATATACAAGAATCATATACAACTCTAAATGAATGTGGTGATCCAGGAACATTCAGCTTTAGCGCAGATATTGGTAATCTGACAGATATCCAAGTTTTAATAGAATTACCCGGAAGTTTTGTTTTTAAGGGAAACCTTGAAGGGGCAAATTTGATTTCCACCTCTCCATTGATAATTGAACCAGTGCTTGAATCTTTTGCGATTAATTTTTCATTTGATTTACAAGCGCCTTGTGATTCGTCTGATGATGGTCAAATTGAGTTTGGTTTTTCTTATAGTGGAGGTGGAGAATCATGTACGCACTTATCTATTCCGCTCACAGTAGATGATATCACAGTTTTGATTGCATCAGCAGGAACACCTGGTCGAAATACTGAAGATGTTTTAATCGCCGTATTGAACGAAATCGATACTCTGACAACAACGATCGTACAAGAAGGTGTAGGCGTAATAGATTCTTTGTTTTACTTTGTTGATGCACACCCATTATTAAGTTTGGAAAAAGTGCTTCATTGTGACACTGGTGAAGAATTAGAAATAGCTTATACAGATGGTGATCGTATCTATTATTGGGTAGGAATAAATGAAACTGGATCTGATGGTTTTGTAAGGAACGAAGGAATTGATATTTGTGAGGTATGGAAGGTGATCGCCTGTCCTGATGGAGCAATAGCTTCGATTAATCATGGAGTTTCGACAAGTTGTGATTTTGATCCAATAAATAATACTTGTGATTTCGGAGATGGAAATGCTGTCCTGGACTTTGGCGCAAGAGTACCAGAACTTACACAATACGTAAATCTGGATACGGACTTTAATCCTTTTTGCCCTTCAGAATCACCAAAGAATCAGGGATGGTTTTTGGTGAATACAGGAGAGGCTCCTGTTGGAGGTGTCGAAGTGGCTTTTTCCGAATTTGGAGGTGCTACACCAATTGATATTACCTCATTTACATACATTGAAGGTAGTGGGGGGGCAAGCCAAAGTTTTGTTGATGATGAGACGGATACTGATATTATCTATGTTTATGACGCAAATCTACCTGCATGTGTTACGAGTTTAGCCAATAGTCCGGATCTTAAAAGCCGGGTTACATTAAAGTTTTCAAATCTTAATATAGCGGCAGGTGATACGCTCTTTATCAATTACGATATTTATCCTGCACGCTGTGGTTGCTCTGGTTGTGACGTAAGAAGGAGGTATGGAGTCGATATTCATGATGTTAATGCATTTGATCTTTGTGATAATTTGGTTCAGACCGAAGAAACTAGAGCACACGTAGCTTGGCCAAGTTTTGACATTAATTTTTCTTCCTTTATGGAGTCACCCGTGACCAATTGTTACGGTAGCAACTCAACCTTATCTACCACGGTATCTAATTATACCAATGATTTTTTATCCAATCATGGAAACAATTGGCAAGATGATAATGAAAGAAATGAATTGCACGCCCTTATAGGTGGACAATGTACGACCTGTTATTTTGAAACTTTATTTGAATTACCCAACGGTTTAGATTATGTTCCGGGTACTATTTTTTGGCAGGATGATGATGGAACACAATGGATTCCCGATTATATCGATTACAATGATAATGATGGCGGCATAGATCTACTTACTGTTCGCTGGATTGGGCAAGAACCCGCTGGATTTGATGCTTTTTCTGAGGCTAGTGGTATTTTCTTTGACTACACACCAGATTGTGATAACGAGTTGGATAGAGGACCAAATTGTTCGCCAGTACTCTATACCGATGTCATTTCAAAAACCAGTAGTTTTAATTATCAAGATTGTGCAGGATGTGCTAGTGAGATTGTTGAATGTAAAGAGGATTTAACCGTAGTTATAAAATGTCCTGGAACAGGAACCGATTGCGACTGTGCCGGATTTGTGCAGACTTATGGCGATGCAGAGCGTTTTAATCTTTATGTTTCAGATCCAGATAATAATGGGCAACCTAATGAGGGATCGGCATACAACGAATCAATCATTAGAAGAGATCGATTCGTTAAAGGCGATAGCATTAAAGTTGACATGGGTGGTTACGTTCATACCAATGCAACGCATACCAGTTTTGATTACATCTACGCATTAGTTGATTTTCCAAATCCTAATTTTATTCCAATTGGTGGACAAGTTGAAATATATGCAGCAGATGGATCCTATTACTTTTGTGATGTATTAACGCAACAGATTTTACCTGGAGATTTATTATTAACCGATTTATCGCTTTCACGACTTTCGTCGAATGGGTGTGCTGTTCCATCTGCATTTGTGGATGGTGACTCGATTGCTTTAAGTTTTACGTATCGATCCACGGAGGATTTTATGGGTGAGGTACAGCAGCTAACTCATAGAACAAGAATATTTACTGCTCACGAACCCTATGGTGGTCAAGAATATTCTTGTCGTTTACCTTTTGACTATCGTTTAAGTCAAGTGGGGCGCCAAGAAAGTTTTGGTTTCTACACTTGGCGTCTAAATGATTTTGCAGGTTGTGAAACAGGAACTGGTTATTATCGAGGGTACTCCAGATTAGGTACAGCTAATGTCGATTTCTTTCCCGGTGAATATATCGGTTTTATAGATCACGTTTCACAATTTAGATCCAACATACCTTCAGGAATGCTTTTTAATTTCTTTCGAGTCTACATTCGAAGAAAAAATGCTTCTTCGGCCAATAGCATGGGGGGAAAAATCAACGGGCTGAATCATGTTGATATTAACGCAACACACCCCGCCATTACCATCGTAGGGAATCAATTGATTTTTGATTTTAATACATATATTCAAAATCAATACGGTGGTATTATCCCACCTAGTGATGAAGGCTATTCCTTTTCTCTAGAACCATATTTTATTCCAACTTGTGATTTAGAAACTGGACCTGTTGAACAGCAAGATATAGAAGTAGATCATGTAACGAATCCGAATATCATGTGTAGTTCAGAATATACGGATACAGGTTCAAGAACCAACTTTAACTATAGTGGTGGAGCGAAAATAATTGTAGAAGTTGTCGATGAGTGCATTACCGTGGACAAATTTCCAATGTGCTCCAAAATCAGAGTACGTAATGACGGAGTTTCAGTAGCAAATAATACTTGGCTTACATTTAAGAATAATTCTGGCTTTATCATTTTTGATGAGCTGAATAGTGTCTCGGGATCGACAATAACGCCTGTTGAAGGATCAGAATTTAATATGTTCAACTTAGGCAACATTAATGGAAATTCTAGTAGGCTTTATGAAATTTGTGTGTATCCTAACATATGCGAACAAGATAGTCTTGAGGTATTCTCTGGATATGATTGTGTCACTTACCCAAGTATACTGGAAGAGGCTACCTGTTCGAGTAGGGGAGTCATTAATTTTAAATCAACAGCGGGTGCCTTATCGATGATCGCAAAGTCTCCAACTGATAACTTGGTTTTAGATGACCTATGCGATACGATTGAATTTGTTGTTGATTTAAGTGCATCAGGACCTGGATTTTTAGACGACATTCTGTTGGATATTAACCTTCCGCTTGACATGGAGTTTATTCCGGGAAGTTTTGAGATTGCATTCCCCACTACGGCATCGGGTACGACATTACCTCCGGATAGTGAGTACGAACCTGCAAATGATCCTATATTCTTATACGGCAATACGTATCAATTAAATGTGACCGAAGAAGATGATGATATGGAACTTCAAGGATTGATAGGTTCCGATGGTTCAGCATTCAATTTGAACGTAGTTAATGTAAGATTTAAGGCCGAAACTAAATGTGGATATGCTTCAGGTTCAAGAGTGTTTTTTGAATCCTCCGCTTCATCTGGATGTGGTGAAAAGCTACTGCCAACTCAAAAAGATTTTTCCGCTAAAGTTGGAATTTTCGATGCGCCACCTCCTTTTATTTCGGAGATAAGTATTCAAGCAGATACTCTAGAAGCTTGTGTGGGTGAAGGTACTACTTTGGAGGTTGAATATTCTATTAACGGAACAATGAGTACATCTACTCAAGATTCATTAAGAGTTATTTTGCCGCCTGGTGTTAGCTTTGTACCCAATTCATATGTGTTTGGAACCAATCCAAATACAAATCCTCCCGTAATCAAAAATGAATCTGGACTGCAAGTATTGTATTGGGGAATAGCAGGTTTGACTCCTGGTGACGCTGCTACATTTTCTATAGATATTAAAGCAGAAGATGTTGGACAAGGTTGTCAAGATTTCCCACTGTATGTTCAAACGTTTAAATCTGCTGAAGCGTTTTGTGATGCCACCAATGAGACTTGTAATGTTCGTTCGATTTCTGATGAGTCCGTAGAATTTATTTTTATTCAAAAGCCAGAATTGGAAGTAAATTCAATTAATGTTTCTGCAATGACAATGGGGGCGAATGAAATGCTCATGTTTGAATTTACCGTCCAAAATATTGGTGATGTTGCTTCAACAAGTGATAATATTATCTATTTAGATATTTTTGACGATGTTGATGGGGACGGAAGATATACTGCTGGTGTAGATATTATTCTCGGTACTGTATCCACGGCTGCTGCAGTTGGAGTTGGAGAAACCGCTATACTTACGGGTGACTTGATAATACCTGCCGGTACCAGTTGTCAAATGGTTGCCTATTTGGATTCATCCAAAAATTGTTCTTGTTCATCTTCGGCTTCAGCCCAAATACAATCTGATCTAGATTTGAAAATCGAAAAAGTTTTCACAGCTTGTTCCAATGAGGCAATTCAATTTGGACCTGATGCGAATCCAGCATATGAATTCGAGTGGTTGAGTTTACTTGGTTCTGATTTGACAGCAATTCAAACTCCTTTAAATCAAACACCAGCTACTTTTAGTTTTGATAATAATACGGGTGCAGAAATCACATGGCTTTATGGCTTAAGAGTTTTAAGAGCACCAGGATGTTATACATTTGATACCATAGAGGTAACAATTTATCCTGAGACCACGGGAGTAATTAGTACTACTGTCTGTGGACCGATTGAAGATTGCGGTGAATCTGAATTCAGTTTCCCTTTAGCTGGACCCATTGCTGGATCAAATTATCAATGGACAGTTCAAAGCGGTGATGCTACAGCAATAATTGATATGCCTACTAATCCGTTGACTACGGTAAGTAGTGTAATTTCATCCAATACCACCTTTAAATTGGATTATCTGGATGAAAATGGATGCTCAGCTTCATTTTTACAAAATGTGATGTTGCAAAATTGTGCTTGCACTGCATTGGGAGATACGGTATGGTACGATTTCAATGTCGATGGAATACAAGACCCAGGAGAGCCCGGAATCGAAGGAATTACAGTTTACTTGTATGACGCAAATGATTTGACAACTCCGATAGCAACCACTTTTACAGATGCTGATGGATATTATGTCTTTAAGCCCTTACCACAAGGAAATTATGTTGTTCGTTTTGATAAGAGTAGTTACACGGGTATTTATAATGCCTTAGAACCTACCTTACATAATGTTGGTTCGGATGTTGATGATAGTGATGCCGATCCGGTGACTGGATTTACAGGTCCATATTTCGTTCCTAATGGAATTTCAAATTGGACTATTGATGCTGGATTTTACCCCGCATTCGATTTGGCATTAACCAAAGATGTAAATACAACACTTTCGCCTGGACCTTACTTTCCTGGTGACAACATAGTATATACAATCACTGTAGAAAATCAAGGAACTTATTACGAAGCAAGAAACATTGAGGTCACGGATTATCTACCAACAAACTTGAGTTTTATATCAGTAACAACTGGTACGCTAACAACTAATCTGAGTAATTCTGCCAGTGTTACTGATTTAGGAGGCGGTCAATTTGAAATTGATGTTTTACAACCTGGAGACCAAGTAGAAATCGATATCACTTTACAATTGTCAGCAACTGCACCTTTAGGTCCAATTAATAATTTTGCTGAAATCAGTGGTTTTGAAAATGATCATGATTTAGACGATTCTGATTCAACAGCTGATTCCGACAATTCCAATGATGCTGGAGGAAACCCAGGTTCTGCCTCTGATAATGCGACAAATGGTGATGGAACAGGTACAGCAGGAGATAGTGATAAAGATACGGATGAAGATGACCATGACCCTGCACAAGTTGAAATTCAATCTGTAGATTTAGCATTGAAAAAGACTTATGATAATTCTTTCAATCCTCAACCAGTTCCAGTTGGAGACCTTGTGAAATTTGATATCGAAGTGATTAATCAAGGAGATGTGAGTGTTGATAGTATCAGAATTGTCGATTACGTGCCAGCTGGTTATAGCTTTGATCCTTTAAATCCTTTAAATGTTGTCAACGGTTGGAATAGTGCAATGGAAACCACAGTTATATCCACCTTAAATAGTGGAGATCGAGCGACTGTTTCAATTTATTTGACCGTCGTTTACAGTTCTAATCCCGCAGATTATATCAATGCAAGTGAGATAACAAACGCCTATGATATAGTCACGGGAAGAGATGTTGCAGGCTTTGATATTGATTCTACTCCTGGCTCCAATACATACCAAGAAAGTGAGACAGTACCCGGTAGCTCAGGAGATAATAATATTGTAAGTACTGGTGTTAACGATACGGGTAGTGAAGATGATCATGATATTGAAACTATTGTGATGGCGCATGTGGATGTAGCCCTCACTAAGATGATCGATCCCATGTATGATCTATCCAATATTAGCTTTGGAGATAGTATTAAGTATTTAATTACTGTTATTAATCAAGGAACGATTGACGGAAGTGGGGTTGAAGTTTACGATTATTTACCAGCAGGCTTAAGCTTTGATCCAACAATTTCGGGTAACTCTATTTGGACAGTTGTTGACGGAAGTACAGTAAAGACAACGGTCAATAATTTGGTGCGCACTACCCAACAAGAGCTTTGTTTATGGTTGCGCATTCAAGATGCGAATGGACCTGATGCTTGGACAAACTTCTCAGAGATTTCCTCTTTTATTGATGGTGATGGTCAAGATAGGACAGATGAAGATATTGATAGTGATTTGAATAATGATGATTCCGATAACGGAGGTGGTGAGCCTAACAGTGATGCAGATGACTACGTTGATGGTGATGGAACAGGTGCAGTTGGTGATGGAACGGACAGCACAGATGAAGATAACTCAGATCCTGCATTTTTGCCAATTTTTGATTTGGCACTTGAAAAGAATTTGTTGTCAATGGGGCCTCATGCTTATGGAGATACCTTAACTTTTGAATTTGAAATTTATAATCAAGGAAATGTTACAGCAACTAATATTGAAGTAACGGATTCTATTCCTGCAGGATTTTTCTTTGACCCCACATTGAATACAAGCTGGGACGGTGCCTCCAATCCAGATTTAATTTATGAAATCACTTCAAATTTATTACCAAATTCAAGTACGACATTTCAATTGAGATTAGTCTTGCAGGCGGGTGATGGCAGCTTAGGTGCCTTTACAAATATTGGAGAAATTTCAGATGCACAAGATACTGACGGGAATCATCCTCGGGATATTGATTCTGCACCTGATGATTCTGCAAGTAATGATAATGGCGGTGAGCCGAATACTTCAACAGATAATCAAATTGATGATCATGGCGATACAGATGAAGACGATCACGATCCTGCCATAGTCGAAGTATTTGATTTAGCGTTGGTCAAGACTATTCTTACACCTGCTCCATATGCTTATGGAGATAGGATTACCTTCCAATTTGAAGTATTAAATCAAGGGAATATTACAGCCACTAATGTGGATGTAACAGAATATACTCCTTGCGGTTATACTTATGATATCATAGATTTAACACCAACTTGGATAGAATTAGATGGAAATCTAGTGACCACAGTCGCAGGTCCAATTGCTCCAGGAATGAGTGAGACTGTTACTTTAGAATTGGAATTGCAGCAATGTAATGATGCCGGTTCCCACAATAACTTTGGTGAAATATCTAAATCATATGATGACGAGGGAGAAGAAACTACTGATGATGATATTGATAGTACTGCAGATGATGAAGATGATAATGATGGAGAATCAAAGGATGATAATACCTCCAATGAAGATGGGGATGAAGACGATCACGACGGAGCACAATTACCAGTGTTTGATCTAGCCTTAAAGAAAGAATTGGTTACGACAGGGGTAGCTGCTTATGATGATTTGTTAGAGTTCCGTATTGTTGTTTTTAATCAAGGAGATATCACAGCGGATGAAGTTGTCGTGAATGATTCCATTCCTTCAGGCTTTAGTTTTGACGCTGCAACAAACCCAGATTGGGATGCAACGAACGCTCCAGACTACACTTATACATTTACTGATCCAATTTTGGCGGGAGAAAGTGATACGGTCACTATTTTCTTGACCTTAGTACAGAGTGACGGAACATTAGATGCCTATACAAATATTGGAGAAATCAGTGATGCACAAGATACAGAAGGGAATCATCCAGATGATATTGATTCTAATCCAGATGATAATACGGCCAATGACAATGGTGGTGATCCCAATGAATCAACGGATGATGAAATTAATGACCACGGTGATACAGATGAAGATGATCAAGATCCTGCCATTGTGGATGTCTTTGATTTGGCATTAGTGAAAACTATAGTGGATGGAGGTCCTTATAATTATGGCGATCCAGTCACTTTTAAATTTGAGGTATTTAATCAAGGAAATGTTACAGCTACAAATATTGATATTACAGAATATACGCCTTGTGGTTATGCGTATGATTTAGCAGCATTAGAACCCACTTGGACATTAGTCAATGGTAATCTGACTACAACATTGGCTGGCCCAATTGCTCCAGGGATGAGTGATTTTGTTACTTTAGAAATGACTGTCATTCAATGTACAGAAAATACATCTCATGCCAACTTTGGTGAAATTTCAAAAGCCTTTGATGACGAAGGAGAAGAAAAAACAGACGATGACATTGATAGTAACACAGATGCAGATGAGGACAACGATGGCGAAGTGAATGACGACAATACTTCAAATGAAGACGGTGATGAAGATGATCATGATATTGCAATTTTACCTGTCTTTGATTTGGCATTGAAAAAAGAATTATTAACAGAGGCACCTTTTGCTTTTGGAGATATTCTCGAATTTAGAATCATTGTAATCAATCAAGGACAAATTGATGCAGCTGAGATAGTAATTCATGATTCTATTCCAACTGGATTTTTATTTGAACCAGCTCGTAATCCTCTTTGGGATGCTACGAACGCACCAGATTATACCATTACGATTTCTGAACCTTTATTGGCTGGGGAACATGATACGGTAAGTCTCTTCTTAGAACTTCAGCAGAGTGATGGATCTGCAGATGCCTATACAAATATTGGAGAAATCAGAGATGCGCAAGATACAGAAGGGAATCACCCTGATGATATTGATTCTAATTCAGATGATAACACTTCTAATGACAATGGTGGTGAACCGAATGGTCCAACAGACGATGAAACGGAAGATACGGGTCTCGTTGATGAGGATGATCACGATCCGGCCATTGTTGATGTATTTGATTTAGCGATCAAGAAAACGTTTGTGGATCCTGGTCCATTCTCATATGGTGACACAGTAACGTTCAAATTTGAAGTGTTTAATCAAGGGAATATTTCTGCTACAAACATAAAAATTAGAGAATTTACTCCTTGTGGTTTCACATTCGACGAAAGTCTAAATGCACCTACTTGGTATGTCTTAAATGGTGATTTAGAAACGGTCATTCCTGGCCCCATTCTGGCAGGAGAGAGGACTTCAGTTAATTTGGACCTAGTTGTCATTCAGTGTATTGAATCCAGGGCTTTTGAGAACTATGGTGAAATAGCGCAAGCTTTTGATGATATGGGCAATGATATGTCTGACGAAGACATCGATAGTTATCCAGATATCGTTGAAACCAATGATGGCGAAACCACCAATGACGAACTATTCAATGGAAACGGAGACGAAGATGATTTAGATATGGAATTGTTGCCAGTTTTTGATTTGGCAATTCAAAAAACAATAGATCAAACGCTTCCCGCCACCATTGGAAGTATACATGAATTTGAAATAACAATATTCAATCAAGGGAGTATTCCAGCTTCAAATGTTTTAATTAGCGATTATATTCCACCTGCTTTACAATTAGCCGCAGGACTTAATCCAGATTGGACAGATGTCAGTCCATCTTTAGCTACTTATTTGGAATCTTCAGTGATTCCACCACTTGGACAAGTGACAATTTCTATTTTCCTTGAAGTTATTTCTAATAATCCCTTGGATATGGTGAATATGGCTGAAATTACTATGGCACAAGATGATATGATGAATGACATGACCGGCAGTGATGCTGACTCCGTTGCCGATGGTGATAACGATAATGATAACGGCAATGATCCATTTGGACCCTTGGATGATTTCTTACTAAATGAAGATGGAGATGAAGACGATCATGACCAAGCGTTTTTGGTCATGTGTGATGGTCTGGTTTGTAATGGAAATTTAAATATTGGATTGGATGAAAATTGTAGTCTCACGATTTCTCCTGAAATGTTTTTGAAGGATGATCTTATTTATCCAGCAGATTTCTATGAAATAACTATTACAGACGCTCAAGGAAATATAATTCCTACTACGATGTTCACAGTGGAAGATTTAGGAAAAACGTTTTTCTATTCTGTCTCACTGGCCTTGTGTGATAACAACAGCTGCTGGGGTGAAATATTCATAGAAGATAAATTTGCTCCAACGATAGTGTGCATGGATGAAGACTTGGCGTGTAACGCACTAGAAGATGCGATGGATCCGGTAATCATGGATAATTGTGGAGCGGATTTAATTTTATTGAGCGAAGTACATGAAAATTTGTTTTGTGATCCAAATTATACTGGACGAGTGACCAAGACTTGGCAAGCAGTAGATGCTTATGGGAATGTCAGCAACGTTTGTACTCAAGTGATCAACCTAGAACGGATAAATTTGGGATCTGTTATTTTTCCGGTCTCTACAAGTATCAATTTGTCCTGTGATGATGCCTACGCAACGGATGCAAATGGTCACCCTGATCCAAGCGTGACAGGAGTGCCGATGTATTTAGGCAACCCATTGTATCCAATGGTGTCAGGCAATTTCTGTAATGGATTTGCAAGCTATACGGATGAGGTGCTGGTGAACTCAAGTTGCCATACTCAAATTTTAAGAGAATGGCAGGTTGGCGAATGGTACTGCTCAGGAATAGTGGGCCCAATGATTTGGATGCAAATAATCGACATCAAAGATTTGGTAGGACCAACGATCAATTGCCCTGCGAATGTGACACTGAGCACGAGCAATGGATTCAATAATTGTGAAGGAACAGTAAACTTGCCAAGCGCAACAGTCAGTGATAATTGTAGCAATCCAATAGAAGTGGATGTAACTTATCCTGGTGGTTTCAATGATAATGAGAATGGTGGAACAGCAACGCTGCCCGTAGGGGATCACTTGATCACCTACACGGCGTACGATGCTTGCGGAAATAGCAACAGTTGTACAATGACCTTGACAATAGCTGATGAGACACAACCGATTGCAATCTGCGAAGGAAATACCATAGTGTCAATTAAACAAAATGGAACTGCAGTGGCTTCCGCTGATTCTTTTGATGATGGATCATATGATAATTGTGGAATCGATCGCTTTGAAGTAAGAAGGATGACAGATGCTTGTGGTGTAGTTGGAAACTCAGTGCTTGGACAAAGTGTAACGTTCTGTTGCTTAGATGTCGGAACAGAACAAATGTTGCAGTTGCGAGTTTATGATGCTGCAGGAAATTATACCGATTGCATGATTACAGTAGAGGTTCAAGATAAGTTAGAACCGGTATTGACCTGCCCAGGAAATATGACAGTACCTTGCACCACCAACTACGATTTGAACAACTTGGATGCTACATTTGAAGCAGCCATAGTAAGTGATAATTGCCAAACGATCCAAGAGGTGATGGAAGTGACGACTGAAGATTTTGATCAATGCGGTACAGGGGCATTGACACGTGAATTTAGTATTGTGAGCCATTCGGGCTTGACCCAAACATGTACGCAAGTGATCAGCTTTGCCAACAATACTCCGATCGTAGCTTCAGATATAACATGGCCAGCAGACTATGAAGGCGAAGGCTGTGGCGTGACAGATATTTTGCCAGCAGACTTACCAGAAATAAATAGTGAGCCAATCATAAACGATGGTCCATGTGATCTAGTAGCGTTTAACTATGTTGATGATGTGTTCAATTTTGTGCAAGGAGATAATGCCTGCTTTAAGATTGTTCGAACGTGGACCGTGATAGATTGGTGTCAGCCGATTGCAGGAGGATTTGCAGAGTGGACTCATGAACAAGTGATCAAAGTGAATGAAACGAGTCTACCAGAAATCACCAGTGACTTGTCAACAGTAAATGTCGAAACCTTGGATGCAGAATGTATAGATGGCCAATTGAATTTAACAGCAACTGGAACGGATGCATGTACGAGTGCAAATGATTTGGAATGGTCCTATGAGATAGATAGTAATAATGATGGCGTTGCAGATTATGCAGGGACTGGAAATGATGTCAGTGGTCAATACCCAATAGGTAATTATGAGATCACATGGAAATTGACGGATGGTTGCGGCAACTATACGGAGGCAACACAGTTGTTTAATATCGTGAATGTGAAACCTCCGACGGCAGTGTGTATCAATGGCTTGAGTACCCAATTGGTAGGGATGGATACCGATGGTAATGGAGAATTGGACACAGAAATGGTAGTATTGTCTCCATCGTACTTTGATGGCGGAAGTGGTCATGTATGTGGATATCCAGTGACCTTGAGTTTTGATGCTGAGGGATTAGTGACAGAGCTGATTTACGATTGTGATGACATCGGAATACAAAGTGTGGCGTTGTACGTAACTGATATAAATGGGAATCAATCGTTTTGTGAGACCTTCATTGAAGTGATAGATGATAATAATGTCAGCCTATGTAATACCGGTGGCTTGGTGTCGATAGAAGGTCAGATAGCCAATCAATATGAGGAGTACGTGGAAGAAGTGATGGTTAACTTGACTGGAGATGCAAATTTACAAGATATGACTGAGGAAGAGGGAGAGTACGGTTTTGGAGAGATGGCAATGGATGGAAATTACGTAGTGGTTCCAGAGAAGAATGATGATGTGATGAATGGGGTGAGTACCTTAGATTTGGTGTTAATACAGAAACACATTTTGGGACTACAGAGTTTGAATAATCCATATGATCTGATCGCGGCAGATATCAATCGAAGTGAGGAGATAACAGCCCTGGATTTGATAGAGTTACGAAAAGTGATATTGGGTGTATATGAGGAGTTTCCAAATAATACGAGTTGGCGATTTATAGACGGCTTGCACAGTTTTAGTGATCCGGAGAATCCGTGGTTGGAGTTGTTGCCGGAGGAATATGAGATTACAGATTTGTCAGAAGATATGGAGATCAATTTTGTAGGAGTCAAGACAGGCGATGTAAATGGTAGTGTGGAGACGAATGTTCAAGGAGAGAATACGGAACAGCGGAATAGGGAAGAGTATGTATTTGAAATACCAACAAGAGTGCAAGTGGTACAAGGTCAGAAGTTGATACCAGTTTATGGAACCGAAGAGACAAGTTTGGATGGATTCCAGATGAGTTTGAATATGGATAATATTTCTGCTTTCAAAGGCTTGGCTTCCGGAACAATCAATGTGAATGAATCTAATTTTTATGTTCATCCAGATAGAGTCAATATCGTTTGGCACTCATTGAATGGGATGACTCAACATGTGTTGTCGAGAGATACTCCATTGTTCTATCTTATTGTGAAGCAAGATGAAGGTTTTATTTCTAGAAACATTAAACTTTCTCGAAAAGATTTCGAGAATGAAACTTATACTAATCAAGGAATTCAAAATATTACCTTGAATTATCGAGATGAATTATCTGAATCAACTGGATTTTCAGTATCTCAAAATATTCCGAATCCATGGAATGAAAAAACAATGATCCAGTTAAGCATGAATACAAGTGAGAATGTAATTCTGAAGATATACGATGTTACAGGAAAACTTTTGGAAAGTAAAACCTTTAGATTTGAACCAGGAATTCATGAGTTGATTATAACGGATGAATACTTAATTACAAATGGCGTTTATACTTACGAGATTCAGATTGGTGAAAAAATTGTCCAAAAGAAAATGATCTTAATGAAATAATGTCTGGTTTCGACTAATTTCTTAAAAGGGTCATTGAAAAATGACCCTTTTAAGCCTTTTTAAACATGACATATTATTGTAATATATAATAAATTGTTATATATTAGCTTAGGATTTGATAGGGTAAAATCAAGTCGTTCCATTCCGCAGTAATTATAGGGTAATTTTTTAGGGTAAAAGGGTGTTAAATGTTATTCCACAATGTTCGCGTTGTGCTGATCAGTGCTATTGTTGTTTTTAGCGCTGTTTGCGCACATGCTCAATCCGTTATATCGTGTTCTGATGATGCTATAGCTGTCGATTTCTTTGTTCCTTTTAATGAACAGCAAACATTCGATGCTTTTTCAACAATATTTCCTGGCAACATAGAATGCTGTAATTCAACAAGTAGTGCATTTGATGTAAAATCACCAATCAACAAGTTTATTTCCATGACGGTGGTTAAAGCAGGTACCATCATTTATTGGGATCACTGGGAGGACGGCTATGAGACTGATATTTCTAATCCAACTCAGGCTTCTACACTGATATGGGGAGATAATGACCCCTCCAACGGTATTGCAGCTGGGTATTCTACTGATGTTTTTTTAGATGGAAGTATCGTAACTCTTCTTTCCGAGATCCACTTACCTAATTCAGCGGCTACTATCGAATTTGATGCCATGGACAAATTTGCTGCTACTTCTAATTTAAGTGCAACAGTTTCAACTTGGGCAGCCGGTTCATCCACACTACTAGCAGGTGCGACAACCTTGAATCCTGGTTTTGTTCTCGGTAAATGTTTCGAATTTCCTATGGGAGAAAACGCAGACGTAAATGAAATGTTTGAATATACCGGTGGTTTTATTACCGCTTATTCAGACGCAACAACCATAGATGTTGATGCAGATAAAAACGGTGTTTTCGAGTTGTCCATTCTTCTGAATATGGGGGAATCATATCTGATAAACGGTGGAATCAATCTCGGAGGTGTTATAAAAGCAAATAAAGATATTAATGTGACAGCTGTTACAGGTGACCTGTGCGCCAATTTCGAATCAAGATGGTTTTCGTTAATTCCTCAGGAAAAATTAGGTAATGCGTATATAACACCTGTGAGTACTCCTTCCGACGCTCCTACATTTGTTCATTTGTACAATCCTAATTCTGCTGAAATTAATGTCAATTGGGAATTGAGTTCCTCAACTTCTCAAAGCGTAATCACTATTGCTTCTGGCAGTTCTACTTACGTTGAAATTCCAAATAATGATGCGGCTAGATTTAATTCAGATGATAACTTTTATTTAGTATCTACCATAGATTCAGAAGAACAATCGGGAAGTGCATGTATTGATAATCCCAATAAAACAAGTGATTGGGGTTATTCTGTTTTGCCTGAATCAATACTAAAACAACAAGTTTTAGGAGTACCTTTTGCACCCGGACAAGATCCTTCTTACACTGGATCTTCTACCGAAAACTCTGCTCCAGTTTGGTTGACGCCGGCTTATCCTATGGCTTCGACTACAACCGGGAATATCACAATTTGTATCGATTATAACGGAGATGGTGGTCCCTTAACCGATTCGAATGGCAATTCATATGACATCGCCGAATCTTTAGCGGAACTAGAAACCTTAAAAATTTATGATCCAGATGGTGATCAAACAGGTATGTCGATTTGGGTTTGTGATGGTTCGGATGCTATTCTTTCTACAGTATGGGGACAAGATCCTAATACCGCTTCCGGTGGTTCTCCTGCAATCGATGTTGGGACATCCATAAGTCATCTTTCAACCTTGCAATTAAAAAAGTATGCAGATTTTATTTATGACGGGAACAATGATAAATTACTTAATTTAGGAGATACACTTCAGTTTTGTATGTGTGTAGAAAACATTGGTAAATTGGATTTTGATCAAAATTCAGTGCTCCTTATCGATGATTTTCCAGATTTCTACTCATATATCCCTGGATCATCGTATTATTTTTTTGATGGAGAAAATCATGATATTGTAGATGATGTTTTGCCTGCGACACCAAATCCATATGATGAAGATGGATGGGCTTTTCCTTCACGACTGAATCGTTCCTTAAATTATATCGCTTGTTTTGAAGCCGCTTTTGTGAATTTTGGAGATAATGACACACATGCATGTAACATTGCCATTGTTGATGATGGAATAGATGACATTACCAATTATGCTTGTAATGAAATTGGTTGTAATATTTTGATTTCTGGCCTTACGGCGAATAAATGCGATCAAAGTATGACTAAAGTAGATGTTAATTTAGAATGGTCCAGCCCATATGAAAATGAAGATGTCTTCATTGAAATAGGAAGCTTTAGAGATACAATTCAAATTTCTAACTATACAAGTCCGGTTTCATTTAATGTGACGGTTCCAGCAACGGGCAATACTGAAAATGTCTTGATTGGATTTTTAAATCAATCGTGCGAAGCTTCTTCATCTTTAACATTACCTTCTCCTTGTACTCCAGTTTTAACTGTAGAAAAATCCTTGCTTTCTAGTATCGAAAAAATGGATAGAAGTTTCGATTTAAGCTATCAAATAATAGTAGAAAATTCAGGTGATGCTCCAGATACCTATTCATTGGACGAAAGTCCTCAATACGATGATGATGTTGTTATAAATAGTGCCAGTTTTAGTAGTTCGATCCCTACTTCAGCAACTTTGGATGAGAATAATATTCCTTGGGAATTAACATCAGATCAAATTATAGTAAATGGAGAGCAACACATTTTTACCGTAAATTTAAATGTTGAGCTAGATCTCAATAATATGGTAGCTGATGATTCTTATTCTAATTGTGATGGTACATCTAGTAATGGATTGTTCAATGTAGTATCGATTGAAAATGGAGATGGAGAAATTAAATCAGATACTACTTGTTCCGAAATTCCTTATCTCTCTTTAAATAAGTCTTTCGATTCAATTTCGGACTTAAGCTTGAATTGCTACTCAATTCAATATCTGATTGAAGTAGAAAATTTAGGTGGTGCGCTAAGCAATTATGATCTATTCGATACTCCAATGTTTGACGATGATTTTTCGATCATTAATGTGAGCTTTGTGAGTAATGCGCCATCAAATTCGGGTGCCACTTTTAGCCCTTCGATGGAATATAATTTGGCTTCCAATCAAGCAATTGATGCCATGACAAAACATAGTTACACCATAAGTTATGAAGTGTGTTTAGATTTAAGTTCAGCATCTTCAGGCGATAATGTTTATAACAATTCCTGTGACGATAATACAGGTGGAGGATTGGCAAATCAGGCAAGTCTTGATCAAAATTTAGATGGGATCATTGATCAAACTGATAATGCCTGCGTTGATGTTCCATATCTCACCATTACAAAAACACTTTCGAGTTCCACTATTCAAGCGGATGGGAGTTATAATTTAGTCTATGCAATTCAAGTAAGAAATATTGGCGGTATAGTAGATAGTTACGACCTTTTTGATTACCCGCAATATGATGATGATATTAACTTGAGTATTGCATCATATTCCAGTAATACTTCAAATTCTGGACTTCTACCAACTACGATCCCTAGTCCAAATGGATGGCAGCTTGCCAATGATGAAAATATTAACCCAGGTGAAACACACGATTATATTTTGGCCTTTAATATTAGATTGGAATTAGATGATGCTGATGGTGATAATATTTATGACCCTTGCGATGGTACTTCGGGAAATGGAATTTTTAATACGTCATTATTAGATTCTAATGATGATGGAGTTGCAGATATTGAGGATTCAGCTTGTGGAGACGTTTCAGTGATAGCGGTCGAAAAGAATTTGAAAAGCATTAGCAGCCAAAAATTGGATGGATCGTATGATTTAGTTTATACAATTGACGTAAGCAATAATGGAGGAGTAGCAGGGCCTTATAATTTGATTGATCATCCTCAATACGATGATGATATCATTATTAATACAGCTTCTTTCTCTAGTACTTTGAGCACGTCGGGAAGTTTGCCCATAGTAGTTCCATCAACGGGTTGGGTGTTAAATACGAATCAAAACCTGAATGCAGGATCAACAGATGCTTATACAATTAGTGTAAATGTGAGTTTGAATATCGCAGATCAAAGTGGAGATAATATCTATACCTTATGCGAAAGTGATCCTCAATCAGGTCAAGGACTTTATAATCAAGTGGCCATCGATGTTAATAATGATGGAATTAGTGACGATTCCGATGAAGCCTGTGGTGATTTACCACTTATCCAGATCAATAAAAGTGTAGCTAGTGTGGTTCAGAATACTGATCTCACGGTTACAGTAAATTATTCGATTATAGTATCCAATTTGGGAGGAGCAGACGGAACATATACCTTACAAGATTCACCGAGTTACGATGATGATATCACTATTATTTCAAGTTCATTCACATCTGATATTGGTTTAAGTGGTTCACTCCCACTGGATAATGCTATTTGGGAATTAGCTGCTGAGCAATTGATTGAAGCCGGAGCGATGCATACTTTTACTATCAGTGTTGATTCAAGATTAGATCTTACAAACGCTTCAGACGGTGATAATGTCTACTCGGATTGTGACTCTATCGAAGAAAATAAAGCTTTAAAAAATGAAGCCTCCATTGATACAAATGGTGATGGTAATCCTGATGATTCCGATGACGCTTGTATTGATTTGCCTTACTTGACAATGACCAAAACCTTGTCAAGTGTTGAAGTCCAAACTAATGGCTCATATAACTTAAGCTATCTGATCATAGTTAATAATGAAGGAGGCGTTTCGGATTCTTATACTCTCTATGACTTTCCTCAGTACGATGATGATGTTGTTTTGAATTCAGCGAGTTATACGAGTAACACGGCTAATAACGGTTCTTTAAATGTAATGATCCCTAGTCCAAATGGATGGAGTCTTGCAAGTGATGAAAATATTGATCCGGCTCAAACACATTCGTATACGTTGAATTTAAATGTGTCCATTGATTTAGAAGACGGCGTAATTGGCGATGATATTTATAATACCTGCGATGGTTCGTCTGGAAATGGTGTTTTTAATACTTCTGCGCTTGACGCGAATGGAGATGGTGTTTTGGATGTTTTTGATTCTGCGTGTGGAGATATTCCAATTTTAAATGTTCAAAAGAATTTCATCAATCTAAGTGAACAAAAATTAGACGGGTCGTATGATCTTGTCTACAGCATTGTGGTTTCCAATGATGGTGGATTGTCCGGTGAATATGATCTATGGGATTTTCCGCAATTTGATGATGATATAATCATCAACTCTGCAAGTTACACAAGTACTCTATTAACAAGTGGAATGCTTCCTTCAACAGTACCTATCACTGGTTGGGCCTTAAATGCCAACCAAAACTTAGATCCTAATGAAGCAGATATTTATACTTTAATGATCAATGTTAGTCTTAATTTGGAGGATCCTATGGGTGATAACGTATATAACACATGTGATAATAATCCAATAGGAGGGCAAGGGCTTTTTAATAAAGCATTTATTGATATTAACGGAGACGGAATAAGTGATGACTCTGACGATTCTTGTGGCGACCTTCCCGAAATAAATATTTCGAAGGAGATGATTTCCATGGTAGAAAATCCAGATTTGTCTTATACAACAACTTATGAAATTATCGTTAGTAATGCTGGTGGCGCTGCGGGAAGCTACGATTTATGGGATACCCCTTTGTATGATGATGATTTGGAGATAATTTCATCTTCGTACTCTACCGATATTGGCTTAAGCGGAACTCTGATACCAACTGATTTGAGTTGGAACTTAGCCGATGATCAAGAAATTAATTCCAATACTTCACACGTATATAGCATTATAGTTACAGCGATTCTTGATCTTTCTGAAGAGTCAGATGGGGATAATGTTTATACCAATTGTGATTCAGATAATCTGAATAAAGGAGTGAATAATATCGCGATCATTGATACCAACAACGATGGCGTTGCTGATGATTCCGATAATGCTTGTACCGATCTCGATTATTTAGTTCTCCAAAAAGAAATCATAAGTAATGACTCAAATGACGACGGAACATTTACCATCACTTATGAAATTTTAGTTGAAAATCAAGGGGGTAGAACAGGTCTATACGATCTTTTCGATGTTCCTGACTTTGATGATGATCTAATGATTGAACAAGCTATTTTCTTATCTAGCTTTGGTGCAGGTTCATCGTTAGATCCACATGACGAGATATGGGAATTGGCAAATGATATTGCGATATCTCCAGGTCAAACTCATTCGTATACTCTTACAGTTGTCACGTCACTCCAGTTGTCAAATAATGATGTTGGTGATGGTTACTATTCTCAATGTAATGGTGTAGGGACGGGTTTGTTCAATCGAGCTTTGTTGGACGCTAATAATGATGGTGTCATTGATTTGGAAGATGAGATTTGTCAAGATTTAGAATTGTATGATTTGGCTCTAAAAATGACAACAAGCGATACGATTTCATTAGCTGGAGATACTTCTAAATGGAATATTACCATCTACAATCAAGGAATGGAGCCTGTTCAAGATATTAAAGTAATATTTCATACGCCTAAGGACGTGAGTTTTGATTTAAGTTTAAATCCAAAATGGTCTTTGGAGGATTTAAATGCTATCTATGAATCAAGCGATGTTTTGATGCCAGATGATTCTCTGAGCTTACAGATATATACCAGTATGAATTCATCAGTGGATAACCAAAATCTTTTGGCTTACGCCGAAATTTATGGTATGAAAAACATGATTGGTCAAGATTTGACAAATTTGGATATCGATAGCTACCCAGATACCGATAAAAATAATGATGTGGGAGGAATCATTTTTTCACATACCGATGATATGATCACAGATAATGGATTGATCGATGAAGACGATCACGATCCTGCCAAACTATTTACTTGTCCTGATGGTTTATCCTGTAATGGTTTGTTAAATGTCAGTTTAGATGAAAACTGTCAAGCTACTATTACGCCATCGATGATATTGACAGAGGTTGAATTGCCATTAAGTGAGTATACTATTGTGATCACGGATGTCAATGGTAATGTGGTTGATAATATTTTTGAACCCATTGATTTAGGACAAACTTTCTTTGTCTCTGTTTCTTTAAGTTCTGTTTGCAATAATTTGAGCTGCTGGGGCGAGATATTTATTGAAGATAAATTTGCTCCAACGATAGTGTGCATGGATGAAGACTTGGCGTGTAACGCACTAGAAGATGCGATGGATCCGGTAATCATGGATAATTGTGGAGCGGATTTAATTTTATTGAGCGAAGTACATGAAAATTTGTTTTGTGATCCAAATTATACTGGACGAGTGACCAAGACTTGGCAAGCAGTAGATGCTTATGGGAATGTCAGCAACGTTTGTACTCAAGTGATCAACCTAGAACGGATAAATTTGGGATCTGTTATTTTTCCGGTCTCTACAAGTATCAATTTGTCCTGTGATGATGCCTACGCAACGGATGCAAATGGTCACCCTGATCCAAGCGTGACAGGAGTGCCGATGTATTTAGGCAACCCATTGTATCCAATGGTGTCAGGCAATTTCTGTAATGGATTTGCAAGCTATACGGATGAGGTGCTGGTGAACTCAAGTTGCCATACTCAAATTTTAAGAGAATGGCAGGTTGGCGAATGGTACTGCTCAGGAATAGTGGGCCCAATGATTTGGATGCAAATAATCGACATCAAAGATTTGGTAGGACCAACGATCAATTGCCCTGCGAATGTGACACTGAGCACGAGCAATGGATTCAATAATTGTGAAGGAACAGTAAACTTGCCAAGCGCAACAGTCAGTGATAATTGTAGCAATCCAATAGAAGTGGATGTAACTTATCCTGGTGGTTTCAATGATAATGAGAATGGTGGAACAGCAACGCTGCCCGTAGGGGATCACTTGATCACCTACACGGCGTACGATGCTTGCGGAAATAGCAACAGTTGTACAATGACCTTGACAATAGCTGATGAGACACAACCGATTGCAATCTGCGAAGGAAATACCATAGTGTCAATTAAACAAAATGGAACTGCAGTGGCTTCCGCTGATTCTTTTGATGATGGATCATATGATAATTGTGGAATCGATCGCTTTGAAGTAAGAAGGATGACAGATGCTTGTGGTGTAGTTGGAAACTCAGTGCTTGGACAAAGTGTAACGTTCTGTTGCTTAGATGTCGGAACAGAACAAATGTTGCAGTTGCGAGTTTATGATGCTGCAGGAAATTATACCGATTGCATGATTACAGTAGAGGTTCAAGATAAGTTAGAACCGGTATTGACCTGCCCAGGAAATATGACAGTACCTTGCACCACCAACTACGATTTGAACAACTTGGATGCTACATTTGAAGCAGCCATAGTAAGTGATAATTGCCAAACGATCCAAGAGGTGATGGAAGTGACGACTGAAGATTTTGATCAATGCGGTACAGGGGCATTGACACGTGAATTTAGTATTGTGAGCCATTCGGGCTTGACCCAAACATGTACGCAAGTGATCAGCTTTGCCAACAATACTCCGATCGTAGCTTCAGATATAACATGGCCAGCAGACTATGAAGGCGAAGGCTGTGGCGTGACAGATATTTTGCCAGCAGACTTACCAGAAATAAATAGTGAGCCAATCATAAACGATGGTCCATGTGATCTAGTAGCGTTTAACTATGTTGATGATGTGTTCAATTTTGTGCAAGGAGATAATGCCTGCTTTAAGATTGTTCGAACGTGGACCGTGATAGATTGGTGTCAGCCGATTGCAGGAGGATTTGCAGAGTGGACTCATGAACAAGTGATCAAAGTGAATGAAACGAGTCTACCAGAAATCACCAGTGACTTGTCAACAGTAAATGTCGAAACCTTGGATGCAGAATGTATAGATGGCCAATTGAATTTAACAGCAACTGGAACGGATGCATGTACGAGTGCAAATGATTTGGAATGGTCCTATGAGATAGATAGTAATAATGATGGCGTTGCAGATTATGCAGGGACTGGAAATGATGTCAGTGGTCAATACCCAATAGGTAATTATGAGATCACATGGAAATTGACGGATGGTTGCGGCAACTATACGGAGGCAACACAGTTGTTTAATATCGTGAATGTGAAACCTCCGACGGCAGTGTGTATCAATGGCTTGAGTACCCAATTGGTAGGGATGGATACCGATGGTAATGGAGAATTGGACACAGAAATGGTAGTATTGTCTCCATCGTACTTTGATGGCGGAAGTGGTCATGTATGTGGATATCCAGTGACCTTGAGTTTTGATGCTGAGGGATTAGTGACAGAGCTGATTTACGATTGTGATGACATCGGAATACAAAGTGTGGCGTTGTACGTAACTGATATAAATGGGAATCAATCGTTTTGTGAGACCTTCATTGAAGTGATAGATGATAATAATGTCAGCCTATGTAATACCGGTGGCTTGGTGTCGATAGAAGGTCAGATAGCCAATCAATATGAGGAGTACGTGGAAGAAGTGATGGTTAACTTGACTGGAGATGCAAATTTACAAGATATGACTGAGGAAGAGGGAGAGTACGGTTTTGGAGAGATGGCAATGGATGGAAATTACGTAGTGGTTCCAGAGAAGAATGATGATGTGATGAATGGGGTGAGTACCTTAGATTTGGTGTTAATACAGAAACACATTTTGGGACTACAGAGTTTGAATAATCCATATGATCTGATCGCGGCAGATATCAATCGAAGTGAGGAGATAACAGCCCTGGATTTGATAGAGTTACGAAAAGTGATATTGGGTGTATATGAGGAGTTTCCAAATAATACGAGTTGGCGATTTATAGACGGCTTGCACAGTTTTAGTGATCCGGAGAATCCGTGGTTGGAGTTGTTGCCGGAGGAATATGAGATTACAGATTTGTCAGAAGATATGGAGATCAATTTTGTAGGAGTCAAGACAGGCGATGTAAATGGTAGTGTGGAGACGAATCTGACAGGAAAGAGCATAGAACAGAGAAATCGTGAAGAGTATGTCATAGAAATGCCAAGAAGAGCCAAAGAAGTACAAGGAAAGCAATTGATCCCTATATATGGTACAGAAGAAAGAAGTATTGATGGATTCCAAATGAGTATGAATCTGAATACAAAGATCAAGAATCTGATCTCTGGAACGCTTGAAATGTCTAAAAATAATTATTTCCAGAAAGAGGGAAAATTAAATGTAGTATGGTATTCGACCAACGGTATGTCAGTGGAATTACGTGACTTAAACAAACCTCTTTTTTACATTGTCCTGGATGGCGAAGAAGATTTTTCGACAGACGAGTTTAATTTAGAAAGTGAGGCATTGAACAACGAAGTTTATATGAATGACACGAGTCACAAACTGATACTAAAAATTCGTCAGGATAATTTGGTCACAAGCAAATTTAGTGTGACTCAAAATGTACCCAATCCTTGGAGCGATAAAACGTATCTTCATTTTTCTATTCCAGTTGAGGGAAAAGTTAGTTTCATAATCTATAATGCTCAAGGTCAAATTACTATGAATCGTTTGCTCAACCTTGAGGAAGGAAACCATATTCAAGAAATTACCAGTGATGATTTGATGAGCAGTGGCGTTTACCTAATCGAAGTGCAATTTGAAAATGAAATCATTCAAAAGAAAATGATTTTTATCGAGTAGTCAGCTCTAAGCATGAAAAAACGTCAACACGACATTTGACCAAACTTGCAGCATTTACCAAAAATTGGTAAATTTATAGGATATGAAAAATACATCCATATCACTGGGGAATTATTTTGACCAATTTGTTAATAGTCAAGTTTCTTCTGGACGCTACAAAAACGTAAGTGAAGTTATTAGAGCTGGACTAAGAATGTTGGAAAACGAAGAAAGTAAAGCAATTGCATTAAGAAATGCAATCCAAGACGGATTAAATAGTCCAATAGTCGAAGATTTTGACTTTGAAGAAAATCTAAAAAAATTAAAAGCTGATAAAAGAAAGAATGGCAATAGTAATACTTAGACAAAAAGCCATTGATGATTTAAATAATATATGGGATTACACATTCGAAAAATGGTCTGAAAAACAAGCTGATAAATATTACGGAGTGATTAAAATGTCTTGTAACCTAATTGGAGAAAATCCTGACATTGGAAAAGAATATGAAGGAATAAGACAAAATCTACTCGGCTTTAAAACTGAAAAGCATATAATATTTTACCAGCAGACATCAAAAACTAAAATTGAAATCATAAGAATTTTGCACCAACGCATGGATTTAAAAAATAGATTGACAGAGTTATAATAGTTCTCAAAACACGAAGAATAGCCAAGGGATAACACTATAAATCACGGCATACTCCCGTGGTCGTACGAAGGGATATAATTTTCCGCCAAACCAACAATCACAAGCTGCCGTAGATGAATTGCTCTGTTCGACCAAATGAAACAGAACTTCGGCTTTTGAAATATTTTAACGTATTCAACTAGTTTAGTTCATTCATATTATATATTTTTATAATATGAATTCATCTGCATTTAAACCTATTGTTCTTCGGCTTTCGAAAACTTTAATTATAGAACAGATCGTAACATCATTTAGACAATTGATGTCCGAAGAAATGGAATACAATGGTTTCAAAATTCAAGCTGAAATTGATGGTGAAATTGCCTTGAAAGCACAAGAGAAAGAATTCTTATTAAGACTTCCTTTATCTCTGAAAATGTATAAACCTGAAGGTTTGTTTACCTTGGAAGCAAACGGGAAACTTTATTTTGATTTTAAAATTCAAGTTCAAATTGAGAAGGATTTTTCTTTGAGTACTAATTCTGAATTAATGGATCATGAGTGGCTTGTTGATCCCAAAGTAAAGATGGGGATTCTTAATATCCCTATTGAATCACTAGCAGATTATGCCTTGGATAAAACCAAAGAAAGACTTTTAGATCACGTAGATGAAATGATTCACAAAAACTTAGATTTTCATCAGCTAATGAATCAACAGTTTCAAACTTTATACCAAGGTATACCCATTCCAGGTGATCTTCACTTTTACGCAAGTTTTAATTTGAACGAAGTTCACATGTCTTATTTTATTGATTCTGAAACTTATATTTCTGTTGAAATAGGATTTAGAGGAAAACTAAAAGTTCAAGATCAAATTCATCAATTAGATGATTATACTATTCCTTGTTTTGAGTGGAAATCTGAGGTTATTTCGTCTGATCATAATCAACTAGATTTGAATCTTACCTATGATGTGTTGAAACCTATTATCTTAAATCAAATTACTAATTTGGATATGGGAGGTCAACAAATACAAGTCACGGATTTAAATATAAATTATGATGAATCACTAAAACTAGATTTTCAATTGACCAAACCCATCGAAGCCAATTTAGAAATCTTCGGAGATATAACATTAGAGAATGGATGCATTCTGATTGAAGACGAAAACGTCAATTTAAAAGCTAAGAATATATTTCATAAACTTGGAGCACCAGTAATAAGTAAAATCATCGAAAGTAGATTGGAAAATTATTTTCCTCTAGATATTAATTCAATCCTCGAAGTCCATACCAATGATCTTAATCAATCTGTCAAAGGATCAGAGGCGATAAAAATAAAACTAGAAGCACAACCCATTAAATTGGAATCCTTACTTCTTAAACCAAAAGGATTGCAAGCCATGTTAAACACCGAGCAACTAGATATCCAAATTGCCGTCAATCAATTTTCTAGTTCAAAAGAAGCTTAAAATGAAATATTCTATTTCAGCTGGACATGAAGAAACTTTGCGAGCAGCAAGAGAGGTGTTGGAGTTTGGTGGAAATGCAGTAGATGCAGCCATTGCGGCATATTGGATGAGCTTTCTTTCAGAGCCCTGTATGGCATCTGCGGGGGCAGGTGGTTTTGCGCTGGTAAATGTTCCAAATCAAGGAATAGAAATGGTAGATTTTTTTTGCCAAACCCCGATAAATAAAAAAAAGGAATCACGGCTAGATTTTTATCCGGTCACGATCGATTTTGGTCCTACGACCGAAGACTTTCATGTAGGATTGGGATCAATGGCAACTCCCGGGGCAATTAGTGGTATGTATGCCATGCACGAGAAGTGGGGCAGTATTCCAATGAAAGAATTGACTTCTCAAGCGGTTCGAAGTGCCAAGGAAGGCATCGCTTTAAATACATTTCAAGCATTTGATCTAGAATTGTTAAAGGATATTTTTGGCATCAGTCCTCGTGGACGAGAGGTGTTTTTTAATGAAGAAATAACCAAGAAAGAAGGAGAAATGATCCGAATGCCTTACTACGCGGATTTTTTGGAAAGTATGGCTCTTGAAGGGGCAGATCTATTCTACAAAGGTGAAATTGCCCGTAAATTGGTTGTAGATTGCCAGGAAAATGGTGGCACTCTGAGCTTAGAAGACTTAGCTAACTATAAAACTATCTTTCGAAAACCCCTGAGTTTTCAATGGAAAGAATATGAGGTTTATACTGCAGGCTATCCTTCTTCGGGTGGGATAATTTTGGCGGCACTACTTAAAACGATCGAATCTAAAATTTCAAAAGAGTTAAAGATCAACTCAAAAGAGCATTTTGATTTATTGCTTGAGCTTAATCAATTGATACATTCCCTCAAAGACAGTGATGCATCATTGATCAATTATCTAAAAACTAATTTTCAAATTGTCTCGGAGGGAGAAAATTCTAATTTGAACACTCACGGTACTTCACATTTTAATGTGGTCGATAAAAATGGAATGGCAGTCGCATTAACTACATCTATTGGCGAAGGTTGCGGATATTTTATAGAAGGTACTGATATGCAAATGAACAATATGTTGGGTGAGGCGGCTTTATTGCCGAATGGGTTCCACAGTTGGCAAGAAAATTCAAGACTTCGATCCATGATGACTCCAACGATGATACGTGATACCAAGGATTTAGTTCTTGTTACGGGTACTGGTGGTGCTGGTAGAATACCATTCATGTTGTCTCAAACAATCCTAAATGCCTTGCATTTTAATCTTCCCTTACATGATGCTGTTCATTCTCCCAAGCTATATTTTGATGGCTCCGAATTGAATGCCGAAAAGGGCTTTGATCATGAGTATATCGGATCTATTAAATTTAAAGAATGGAATGGAAAGTCACTTTACTTTGGCGGAACACATTCGATTCGCTTAAATACAGAAAACGCTGAAGCCGTTGGTGACGAAAGAAGGTATGGGGTCGGTGAGAGTGCTTAGATTTTAAGTTTTAATTAAATTATAATTAACAATATCAACGAGTTGACTACTGTTAGTTAAAATGTAGAATCTTCATTTCTTCATTTAACCGGATTATTCATTAGAACTTCGTTATGAGACATGAAAGACCAATAAAATATGAAGTTTTGGAGCTGAGGCATAGTCACCACTATGGTGAAGTGAGAAAACTTAATGAAATGGTATATTTTGCAGGTATTTCAAGTCGGAATAGATTTTCTAATGAATAAACCGGGTTTAAGTAAATACCTGTCATGAATAGAAAAGAATTTCTCTTAAAGTCATCAATATCCGTTTTCGGAGTTTCTACTATCGGAACAATCATACAACAAGCAGATGGAACCTTCAACGGAGATTGTGAAACCACCAACGATATTCTTGGTCCCTTTTATCGCGCTGATGCGCCAATGCGTTCGGATTTGACAACTGAAGGATTAAAAGGTGCCAGGATTTTCTTGCAAGGAAAAGTACTGCAATCTGATTGCCAAACTCCAATTTCGAATGCCCTTGTCGAAATTTGGCATTGCAATACAGAAGGTGAATACGATAATGACTCTCCAGATTTTAATCAAAGGGCTAGAATATTAACGGATTCTGAAGGCAACTATCAGTTCAAAACCATCCTCCCCGGAAAATACATGAATGGCACCTTATATCGACCAGCTCATATACACTATCGCGTCAGTGCTAAGAATTCTAAAGAATTAATCTCACAAATCTACTTTAAGGGTGATCCTCATATTGAAAAAGATCCTTGGGCATCAAAACCCAAAGCACAATTGAGAATCCTAGACTTAATACCAGCCGATACGAACGGAAATCTCAGTCTTAATTTTGATATTTATTTAAAGGACATTTAGATTATGGACTGAATACTATTTTTTTCATAGCAACACCCTTTATTACAAAATATTCTGTTCATCCCCACTTCTGTCAACATTATCTAAGAACCTTTCTTTTTTTATATATAAAATATCGTAATATTATTGGAAAACAGGATTATGAAACTAATAGAGTTTTCTAAATTGGAAGATCGAACACCAACACATGCGTTGGTGAATGGGTTAGACTTGGTAATTGTAAAATATGACGAATCGATTTCAGTTCTATACGGAAGGTGCTTGCATAGAGGGGCATTAATGGCTGATGGATTTATAAAAGGTGATAATCTAATCTGTGGATTGCATGGTTGGGATTATCGATATGATACAGGAGTAAGTGAATACAATAACGATGAAGTTCTACATAAGTTTTCGGCTGCAATAGAAGAGGGTTGGGTAGTCATAGATGAAAATGAAATAAATGAATATTTAAATGTCCACCCGCAAATATTTGATCGAGATGCTTATCAAGGTGCATATGCGGATACTCATCCTGAGGATACTGAGCCCTATACACGGTACATTAAAGAATTAGCACAAAATGGGCTAAAGAATTTTGGACATCATGGTCCTTCTGCTTCGATGGGAGTGGAAAGAAATTCTTTGCCTCAATGGAGCTCAATACAGTTCTTGCCAGCACAATTGGCGACTCGTCCCTTGTTAGATCATGAAGAAGTTAAGACAAAATTGATTATTGGCCCTAAAGCTGAAAAACCTCTTGAATTAGATATGCCTATGTTCGTCTCAGATATGAGCTTTGGTGCGCTTTCAAGAGAAGCCAAAATTGCGCTTTCAATGGGAGCCGAATTGGCTGGTACAGGAATTTGTAGTGGTGAAGGTGGAATGTTACCTGAAGAACAAGAAAATAATTCTAGATATTTTTATGAATTAGCTTCTGGTAAATTTGGATTTTCTTGGGATAAGGTAAAAAAAGCGCAGGCATTTCATTTTAAGGGAGGACAAGGTGCCAAAACTGGAACTGGAGGACATTTGCCTGGATCGAAAGTTACAAAAGAAATTGCTCAGGTAAGAGGATTAGAAGAAGGTCAAGCGGCCATTTCTCCTGCTGCCTTTCCAGATTTGTTCACTGTAGAAGATTTTAAAAAAGTAGCAAGCAAGGTTAGAGAAGTAACTGGAGGAATACCTGTTGGATTTAAATTAGCAGCAAGCCATATTGAAAAGGATATTGATTTTGCTCTAGCGGTAGGTGTGGATTATATAATACTAGATGGTCGAGGGGGAGGGACGGGATCAGCACCGACTATTTTACGTGATAATATCAATGTTCCTACAATTCCGGCTTTGGCTCGAGCTAGAAAGTATCTGAATGAAAAAAATGCCAATCATGTAACATTAATTATTACAGGAGGACTTCGAGTACCAGAAGATTTTGCCAAGGCTTTAATGTTAGGAGCAGATGGAGTGGCCTTGTCCAATTCTGCTCTACAAGCAATAGGCTGCTTGGGAATGAGAGCCTGTGGAAGTAATAATTGTCCTGTGGGGATAGCAACACAGAAAGATCATTTGAGACAACGTCTTATTATCGAATCATCCGCGCAACAGTTAAATAATTTTTTTAGGGCTTCAAACGATCTCTTGAAAGTCGTTGCACGCTCCTGCGGTTATGATGATATAAATAAATTTAATCAAGATGATTTGAGTACGATCGATTACAAAATGCATCAATTGACAGGAATTGCTTTTGCAGGGATATACAATAGTTAGCTGTAATCAATTTAGAATGCACACTAGTAGATCAAAACTGAATCCTTAAAAATAGAATTGAACGAATTCATACTATCTTAAATAAATTAAATGATTGAAAATAGTTGAACGTCAAAAAATATTTCGCCTGAATTTATAAAAGGGAATACATATTAAACGAAAAACCATAAAAGATACAGTTGAAGGATTATTATAAAATATTGAATTTAAAGTCAAAT
>JAHDBI010000029.1:30135-35399 GCA_020630475.1 Saprospiraceae bacterium | reverse complement strand
TATCATTTCTAGTCGGATAAGAAAAGTGTACATCATCAAATTGAATATTCCCTTTCAGTGTAATCGAAGTTCGATTCTTACTATCCTCAATATAAACTTCATTGTCTTGTGTAAGAATTTTTTGGATTCTTTCGGTAGCTCCTACTGCCCCAGCAAGAGAAACATATAAGTTACCCATACTTGCGATGGCTCCACCCAAAATACCCGTATACATGATAAATGAAAACAAATGTCCTACTTCCATATCACCATTCTGAACAAGTATCGCTCCTCTCCAAAGTATAAAGAAAATGGCACCAAATAAAACTGTAATTATAAATATGAAAAACAAACCACGAACCTTGGCAAAACTGATAGAAATCTTGACAATCTTATCAATCGACTTAGAATATCTAATGGATTCATAATACTCATTGGCGAAAGCCTTGACCGCATTAAACGACTGTAAGGTCTCTTCTACAATGACATTAGATTCTGCCAATTTATCTTGACGATTTTTGGACAGCTTCCGGATATACCTGCCAAAGACCATGGCCAAAATCACAATTACTGGAAAGGTCGCCAACATGATTAATGAAAGTTTGGGTGTTAAATATCCCAAGATGGCTATACCAGAGATGAGCATGATGATTTGCCGAATGAACTCGGCCAATGTAATAGAAAAAGCACTTTGCAATTGTTCGACATCTGCAGTCACCCTACTGGTTAACTCACCCACTCTGCGTTCCTCAAAAAAAGCAATCTTCTGAGTTATGATTTTATTGTACAGATCTTTTCTCAAATCCGCCATGGCATTTTCGCTCACAATGGCAAAAAAGATGGTGCGGATATATGACATCAAACCTTGAACAATCAGAATCACCAAAAACAACAGTCCATATTGACTCAAGTTTAAATCTAGAAACTTACTTTCTACACCAGCGGCAGTATTGGCCATCTCTCCAGCAGCGCCAGGGAAAATCATAAAAATCAAACTTCCAATACCTAGGCTGATCATTCCGAAAATGAAATACCCCAAATATGGTCGCATATATTTAAAGATAGCCGCAGCTGACTTTAAACCATCTTTAGTGATTTTCGCTTTTTTATCGTCTTTTCTATCTTTAGCCATAATTAAATCGTCCGCAAAATTAACTTTTTGAATAACAGTCTTGTTGCGACAAGGACTGATTTTCTTTAGTCCATAATAAAAATGACGTTCATTAAACAATTCATTCGCTACCACTTTTTCTTGGGATCCTTCATCTTGGCCTGCTCATGCAATAACCCCATTCCAGATTTACCAGATTCTCCCTACGTGATTGTTCTTGGAACTACTCAGGATGCTGGGTTTCCCCAAATCGGATGTAACAAAGAATGCTGTAAAAAACAATGGCAATCAAATGAAAGGTTTTATGTAAGCTGTTTAGGATTGGTTGACCCAATAGAAAAGCAAACTTGGATTTTTGACGCCACTCCAGATTTTAAATATCAATCTGAGATATTGTCATCACACAACGAAGGAAAATTTCTAGACGGAATATTTTTAACCCATGCGCATATTGGACATTATACTGGACTGATGGATCTTGGACACGAAGCCATGGGGGCAAAAAATGTCAAGGTCCATTGCATGCCTAAAATGAAAAACTTTCTAAGTAACAATGGGCCATGGAGTCAACTCGTCAATAAAAAGAACATTCAACTGAATGCTCTGCAAGCGGATAGTCTAATTCAATTAAACGAAAGAATTTCTATTGAGGCTTTTGCTGTTCCTCATCGGGATGAATATTCCGAGACTGTTGGTTTCAAAATTAAATGCAATAAGCAAAGTTTATGCTTTATACCAGACATCGATAAATGGAGTAAGTGGAATCAAAATATAATTGATGTCGTACGTGAAAACGATCGGCTTTATTTGGATGGCACCTTCTATGAAAACGGAGAAATCCCTGGAAGAGATATGAGTCTGATACCTCATCCTTTTATCCAAGAAAGCATGGAGATTTTTAAAGAACTACAGCCCAAGGACAAGGAAAAAATCCATTTTATTCATTTTAATCATACCAATCCTGTTTTGGGCATTCATAGTCATTCCGCGAAAGCGGTCATCCTAAAAGGGTATCGTATTGCACAAATGAATGATATATTTGTATTCTAAAAAGTCGGTTTACTGCTTAAACCTTTTTCGTATTTATAGTCTAACCTAAAGACACCTTTATAAAAAATAGAAATTATGAGACTTTACCTTTTGATTTTTGCACTTTTTGCAATGCCTTTTATACTTGAAGCCCAAGACCTCGTAGGAATCATAGATTACGAACAAACTCATCAAAGAGACTTTGAAGTGACTCCAGAAATGCGGGCTCGAATGGGAGAAATCCCTAAAGAAAGGACTAGGAAAAAACAATTGCATTTTGATCAAAATGGATCAATTTTTAAAAATGCTCCAAGAGATAAAAATGCTGAAATGGGAAGAGGTCGAGGAGGTCGTGGTGGACGTGGTGGCGGAAGACGAGGAGGTCGTGGCGGTCGCGGTGACCACAAGTATTATAAGGGATTTGAGAATAATAATATCATAATGCAAAGAAGCATCATGGGAAAGACTTTTCTTATTGAAGAAGAATCAAAAATGCACCCTTGGAAAATGACAGGTCAACAAAAGGAAATTCTCGGCTACACCTGCATGCAAGCTGTAACCATGGAAGATTCTATTGAAATTGTTGCGTGGTTTGCACCAGAAATCCCAGTATCCATTGGACCTGACGATATCAACACTTTGCCTGGTGCAGTATTAGCGGTCGATAAAAATCAAGGTAAGGAAGTGACCGTTGCAACAAAAGTTGAACTTAACCCTGAATACATAGAGAAAATTGAAGCTCCAAGTAAAGGCGAAAAAGTTAGCATGGAAGAATTTGAAAAGATACGAGAGGAGAAGATGCAGCAGATGAAAGAAATGTACGGAGACAAGGGGCCGCGGCACCATAGAAGAGGCCAATAATGTATAGAATATCAACCATCATCTTAATCCTTATTTTAAGCAAAGGATATCATCTTTCGGCCCAAAACAAACATACCATTGAAGCCATTGTCATGGACATGAACGAAGGGCCTTTAGTGGGAGCTACAGCGGTTGTTCTCAATCAGCAGGACAGTATAATGAAGGGTTTTGCCATCAGCAATAACCAAGGCTTAATTCAAATTAAGAACATTCCAAATGGTGATTTCATTTTACAAATCACTTATATAGGTTTTGCTAATAATGAGCAGGCCTTTTCCTTAAGTGATCAAGATCCTGAAAAAACCTCGCTAGGAAACATTATCATGAGTACTCAAAGTACGGAGGTTGATGTTGTAGAAATTAAGGCCGAACACATTCCAATAGTCATAAAAAAGGACACGGTTGAATACAATGCCGATGCTTTCAAAACACAACCCAATGCTGTTGTAGAAGATTTATTGAAACGTCTTCCTGGAGTAGAAGTTGAAAAAGATGGGACTGTATCAGCACAGGGAGAAGAAGTTCAAAATGTCCTAGTGGATGGAAAAGAATTCTTTGGGCGAGACCCCAAAATGGCTACTAAAAACCTGCCCGCAGACATTGTAGATAAAGTCCAAGTATACGACAGGAAATCTGACATGGCAGAGTTTAGTGGCATTGATGATGGTAATGAAGAAAAGACGATTAATTTAAAAATCAAAGACGGTAAAAATAAGGGATATTTTGGCACTGTTACTGGAGGTGCTGGAACCGAAGAAAGTTATGAATTTAAAACGAGTTTAAATCGTTTTTCCAAGAACACGCAATTGTCTTTTCTAGGGATGTCTAATAACATTAATGATCGTGGTTTTTCGTTCAATGATTATTCTCAATTTATGGGAGGCATGCAAAATGTTTCTAGAGGATCTTTTAGAAATTCGGATGTCCCGTTGAATTTCCAAGATGGTGATGGTTTAACCACTACTTCTGCAGGAGGATTAAATTTCAATCATGATTTTACCGAAAAAGTCCAACTTCAAAGCAGTTATTTTTTGACCTCTATTGATGCTTATATTTCAGATAACACAAGTAGCGAAAATCTCCTCGGGTTAAATAGTTTTAGCACCATTAGTGATTCGGAAACAGAAACAGAAAGCCTAGGTCATAATGTAAACTTTAGATTAGAAGTAGAGATTGATAGTTCGCAAGACTTTCGAGTCACCAGCCGAACCAACTTCTCTAATATCGAAGGAAGAAGTGACCAGTTTGTAGGGAATTCTAATCAACTGAATATTCTTTTGGGTAACTCCGATCGTCTTTACATCAATGAACAAGAAAATTTAAATTCTACTAATCGTTTTATCTATAGAAAACGTCTTGACAGGAATGGAAGGATGTTAATCGCTGATGCCAATTACACCAAAGGATTTATAGACGGTGAACTATTTTTATCAAATGTCAATCAATTTTTTGAATTGGGTTTATTAGATTCTATAGAATACATCACTCAGGATCAAATAACTGACAACGATAATGATGCGTACAACATTGGACTGTCATATACTGAACCTATCAATGATCAGTATTACATCGAGTTCCATACGGACCTCAGTAATACGACCACAGATAACATCAAAGATTTTATTGACATTTACCCTTTAGATATCCGTGAACTCAATGAAGAATTAAGCAGTTTTTACAATCGAGATTATCAAGAAAGAGTTGTTGGGACCAACCTCAGATACAGCGGAGATATCATGAATTTTTCTGCTGGCGTAGACTTTCAACAATCTATACTAGACGGATCTATCGTAGACGAATCTATTGACATTAAGAATAACTGGAATTACTTTTTACCTAGCTTAAATGTCAATTACGACATTGACGATAGTAAGAGATTGCGATTCAGTTATCGAACAAGAATAAATGAACCATCTCTAACACAACTACAACCAGTTCAAGACAACAGCAACCCTCAAAACATACAAATAGGTAATCCTGAGCTAGTACCAGAATACACACACAGCTTTAATGTGAGATATAATCTTTTCGATCAATTTTCTTTTACGAGTTGGTTTAATAATCTAAGAGTAACCTATCGAAAAAACAACATCATAGATTCAACAGCGGTAGATCGATTTTTCCAAAAAACACAAACACCAATCAATGCTGATTATGCATTGAATGTTTCTAACCGTACGTATTACAGTAGACCAGTGCATAGCCTTTCGGCGAAAATCAGATTGTCTACAAACTTAAGTTACAACAGATCCCAAGTCTATGTATCCACATTAAACGATGCGAT
>JAHDBI010000029.1:2996-30035 GCA_020630475.1 Saprospiraceae bacterium | reverse complement strand
ATGATAAGTTGCGCTTAAAATTAAGTGTATTTGATATCCTAAATCAAAATAGGGGCATTAGCAGAACTGCCAATGCTGAGGTGATTCAAGAGAGCATAACTAATGCCCTTGGACGATTTGCAATGTTGAGTGCAACTTATAGAATAAGTTCATTTAATGGAGCCAAAGGAAATGGAGGATCAAGAAGAGGTGGACCTCCAGGAGGCAGATTCTAATGGCTTTGTATAATAATCAAGGCCATTAGTCGAGCTTTTCATATCCATTAAACAATTTAAGAAAACGATAACAGTGATCCTTTCTTATATTTGTGCGGTACTAATTCAACAATTATGACGATTCTAATATTTTTCATTGTTTCCTATATCCTTTTAAGTATTTCCTTATACTTTCTTTTTCCAAAAGCGAACGTAGAGGCATGGAAAGGTTTGGTCCCAGGACTAAATTTTATGGAATGGTGTGATATCATTGGTCGACCTAAATGGTGGGCCCTTCTATTACTCGTCCCTATCGTTGGATTTTTCATTTTTGCAGGCATGGCTGTGGATATGGTCAGGTCATTTAAAAAGTACGAATTAAAGCATAGTGCAGCTGCGGTTGCATATGCGCCTGCAATTTTTTCTAAGATCGCCTTTGACAAAGAGGACGCTTATGTCGGAAAAACCTTAGAAATCGAGGCTGAATATTATTCTAGAATTGAAGCGGCAAAAGAAAAAGGAGACAAGAGAGAATTAGGAAAACTAAACAGAGAAAACCCATATAAAAAATCTGGTGGTCGAGAATGGATAGAATCAATTTTCTTTGCTGTTTTTGCTGCGGCATTCATCCGAATGTTTTTGATTGAAGCATATGTTATCCCTACCCCTTCGATGGAAGGATCATTATTAGTAGGTGATTTCTTATTTGTTTCAAAAGCGCATTACGGAATTAGAACACCAATGACACCTGTCATGGTGCCTTTATTACATAATATGATCCCAGGCCTCGGTACTGAATCTTATCTTAAAAAACCAAGCTTACCTTATTATCGAATGGAAGCATTAGAAAGTATTGACAATAATGATCTAATTGTTTTCAATTGGCCAGTCGGAGATAGCGTATATATTACGAGTAAAAGATCTTATACGGTGAACCAACCGATAAGAAATCCGGAAATGCGGAAAAGAGATCGCGAATTAAATCGAAAGGTTCAAAACAAAGATTTCAAAGTTAGACCAGTAGATAAAAAAGATCACTATATCAAACGTTGCATTGGCAAACCTGGAGATTCGCTACAAATAAGAAATAAGCAAGTGTACATTAATGGTCAAAAAGCTAAGAATCCCAAGCACATGCAATTCTTTTACAACCTCAAATCTCCAATTACTATCTCAGAGGAAGAATTAGACGACATGGGCATTGATGCCATGGATATGGAATCGTATGACGGGCAGGTTGCAGGCTTTCATCTAGATCAAGAACAATATGATAAGCTTACGGCTAAAGGGGTTCAGTTATCATTATACAATAACCGATCTGAAGCGAGTCGTTTATTCCCGCATGATCCAAAGCATTTTCCGAAATGGTCAGTTGACAACTACGGTCCTATTTGGATACCTAAAAAAGGAGAAACTGTTCAATTAAGTCCATCCAACATTGCTTTATATCGCCGGATCATCAATGTATATGAAGAAAATGACTACACAGAAAAAGGAGGCAAGTTTTATGTTGATGGTAAGGAAATTTCTGAATATACGTTTAAGCAAGATTATTTCTGGGCTATGGGTGATAATCGACATAACTCAGAAGATTCTAGAGCTTGGGGTTTTGTTCCTTATGACCACATCGTTGGAAAGCCACTATTTATATGGTTCTCAACTAAAAATGGAAGTATTTTCAATGGAATAAATTTCAGTCGAATTTTCAGAAAAGCGGATATAGACTAGTTCATTTATTGTGGTTATTGGAAGTGGCTATTTCTCTTTATTTTAGATGTATGAATCGTCATATCCAACTTCTGATTTTATTATTGATCTCAGTACAAACAGTAGTTACTGCACAGCTACCGAATAGTCAAGTGTACATGTTTTCGTTTACTCAAACAGGAGACAAATTCAACATGAGAGATTTCAAATATCTTTCGGGGTTTAACCCCAATGGCTATAACAACCAACCGTATTTTGTCTCCAATGATAAACTTTGGATGGTCACCAACTATTACGACAAGGAGAGTAATGAGATCATCGAACTAGATCTTTTTGACCAAAAACTTTATCGAATCACCGAAACTCCGGAGGCTGAATATTCACCCAGTTACATCCCATCAAATAAGTATTTTAGTTGTGTGAGAGTAGATAAAGACGGTAACCAGAACCTTTGGGCCTACCCCAAAAACAGAAACAATACTGGAGTCAACCTTTTAGAGGGAGATAACAAAGTGGGATACTACTCTTGGCTCAATCAAGATGAAGTAGCCGTTTTCAAGTTAGGACCACCGGTGCATTTGAGTATCGAAAGTAAAGAATCAGACGAAGGCATACATCTAATAGACGACATTGGTCGATGTCTAAAATCTAACAGTAAAGGCTTATTGTATTTTGTGCATAAAATGAATGATGAATTTTGGTTCATTAAATCTTATGACAAAGAATCCGGAGCTATTGAAACAGTAGTTCAGACATATGGGAAGGTCGAGGACTTTGAAATTTTAAAAGATGATTCAGTTATTATGGCGAGCGGTACGACCATGTATAGGTACGATCCAAGTAACAATAAAGCTTGGGTGGAAATAGCTGATTTAAGAAAATATGGATTTACAAACATTACTCGTATTGCAACAAGGCACAATAAAATAGTTTTTGTCAATGAAAAGTAAACTGTTCATCCATTTTGTTTTATTAGGCTTTTTAGTGAGTTGTCAAGGTAAAAAAACAGCCCCTGTACCTGTACAAGAAATAAGCAACCCATCCTTAGATAAATATAGAAGCTCCTACTTGAAACATTTTACTGATGATCCCAATGGACCTTTGGCTGAGGAAGATTTAGAACATGTTCATTTCTTTGGATACAATGCTTCTATGGAAGTATCCGCATATTTTGAAGAGGAGTTAAAACCTCAACCCTTTAAAATGCGTACCTATAGTGGTAAGGAAAAAGATTTCGTTCGCTACGGCACTTTGTTTTTTGAAATAGGTGGTAAAGAATGTAGTCTTGAAATCTATCGAAATTTGCGTGTAGTCAGTATGCCTCAGTTCCGTGATCAATTGTTTTTACCTTTTAAGGATTACACCAATGATGAATTGAGTTACGGTGGTGGAAGGTATATTGACATGAAAGTAACGGACATTGTGGATAACAAGGTCACTATTGACTTTAATAAGTGCTACAATCCATATTGTGCCTATAGTGATGGATACAACTGCCCTATCCCACCCTTTAGTAATCACCTAGATGTCGAAATATTAGCAGGAGAAAAAATGTACACTGGTCCTAAGAAAAAGCGAAAACTGAATGGCTAATAAACGGGTTGTTGATCAACTTGGTCATGAAATCATTTGTGATAAAACTTTTCGAAGGATTGTAAGCACTGTCCCTTCTCAAACGGAAACCATTCTACATTTTATTGAACCAGATAGGCTCATTGGGCGTACAAAGTTTTGCATCCACCCAAAGGATAAAAAGGATTTGGTTGAAAAAATTGGAGGAACTAAAAACCTTCAAGTGGATAAAATCATTGATCTACAACCTGATTTAATTATTGCTAATAAAGAAGAAAATACACAAGAGCAAATTGCCACTCTACAAAATCATGCTCCTTGCTATGTTAGTGATATCAAGAACATGAAGGATGTTTTTAACATGGTGAATGATTTAGGAATTCTATTAAACTGTGAAGATCAAGCGGAGGCATTAATCAGTACAATTCAAAAATTAAAGACAACTAAACCAAATGGTGCAAAACCAAAAAGCGTTTTATATTTAATTTGGAAAGACCCATATATGTCCGTGGGTGGTGACACGTTCATTCATTCGATGCTCAGAGAGGCTGGATTTAAAAATATCCATGAATTTAAAACCCGATATCCAATATGCAGTTTAGAAAGTTTTACGGATGATCCACCTGACTTTGTTTTTCTTTCATCGGAGCCATATCCATTTAAAGAAAAGCACATAAAAGCCGTTCAGAATGAACTTCCTCATTCTAAAGTTTTACTGGTTGATGGTGAATTATTCTCCTGGTATGGATCAAGGCTTTTAAAATCTTATCCATATTTTAAACAACTCAGGAAGGAATTGTCGTTATAAAGGCATGAATGTTATATCTGCTTTTTAATTAATCTGTCCTCGTTTTTATCCTTAATTTTATCTACAAATAAATGAACATGTTTCAAAAATCATTGATTTTCTTTTTTTGTTTAGGATTCACCTTTGTTCAAGGTCAAGAAATTGCATTGAATCGAATTGTGGTTCAATTAGCGAGTCATGTCGATATGGAAAGTTTTATAGAAAACTACCATTCATCTAATCGACAAAATGTTAGGATATCAGAATATGAAACGGTGATCAAGGATGAAGACTTGTATGTACTCTTACTTGAAAAGGATCATGATAATATCCTAGACATTGTAGATAGAATAGATAATTATGACGCCATACTTTACAGCTCAGTTGACGAAAAAGTGGAATTGAGAAAATCACCAAATGACACTCAATACTCTGACCAATGGAATTTAACTAGAATTGATGCGACTGATGCTTGGGATATTGCTACAGGTGGCCAAAATGCAATAGGCCGTGATATTGTCATAGCTGTGGTGGACGCGGGCTTTGAATTTCAGCATGAAGATCTTATTGATAACATTTGGGTAAACAAAGGCGAAATTGAAGATGACGGCATTGACAATGATAACAATGGTTTTATAGATGATTATTATGGATGGGATTTTGGCACCTCAGACGATGCTCATGTAGATTCTGAAATGTTTCATGGAACAGGAGTTATTGGAATCCTGGGTGCAAGAGGCAATAATAATCGAGGAATCACTGGTATCAATTGGGACGTGAAAATCATGTTACTCAGTGGTGCTAGTTTCAAATCCGAGATTGTCCAAGCTTATGAGTACGCCCGAGATAGAAGAGCTTTGTATAACCAAACCAATGGTGCCCAGGGTGACTTTGTGGTAGCTACCAATTCGTCTTTTGGAATAAGTAATGCTGATCCTGATAATTTTATGTTTTGGTGTGCGGAGTATGATAGAATGGGTGAAGAAGGTATACTGAGCGTAGTTTCAACGACCAACAATGATAGTAATGTGGATATCGTAGGTGATATGCCAAGTACTTGCCCTAGTGAATATATGATCTCCGTAACGAATATGACGAATCAAGATGTTAAACGCCAGTCAGCCGGTTATGGTGCTACACATGTTGATTTAGGTGCTCCAGGACAAGGATCCCCGTCAACAGATTTGAACAATACCTATTCTGATTTTGGAGGGACTTCAGCGGCAGCGCCACATGTAGCAGGGACTGTAGGGTTAATTTATAACGTTGACTGTCCCGAATTCAATGAGAGTTATCAAAACGATCCAGAAAACACCGTTTTAAGCATTAGAGACATCATACTCGATAATGTTGACCCTAATACTTCTTTGGAAGGGATAACCAAAACTGAGGGAAGATTAAATCTGTATCAATCATTATTAGGAGTTGAAGTTTTCTGTGGTCAAGGAGTAAGTCAGAATTTGGCTTTCACTAAAGTCGCTGCGGATAATGATACTGGTCTATTTAGTTTTGAATTTGAAACGAACATGACTGGAGCTCATGCATTAGATATTTTTGATTCATCGGGTAAAAGAGTCTTTTATGAAGATCTGAATCCGGGTCTATTTGGGAATAAACGATTTACTATAAACACTCAAAACTGGGCGCAAGGAATATATATGGTTCACCTCAGTAATGCTAGCCGTCAAATTGTTGAAAAAATAGCGGTATTTTAGTCCAAAATTACTTTGAAATAATGCTTGAAAATACGTTGTAAATTCAGGCATTTTAGCGTACATTTGCGCTCTATTAGTGCTAATTCGGAAGAAGTAGTGTCATATATTATATTTTACAATATATAAGGCCCCGTAGCTCAACTGGATAGAGTACCTGACTACGAATCAGGAGGTTGAAGGTTCGAACCCTTCCGGAGTCACTAGAAATAAATTAAAGCCCGTATGGGTGGATAAAAATATTATTACGATGTCTAGAGTTTGTCAGTTATCAGGAAAAAGACCAATAGTTGGAAACAATGTTTCTCACTCAAAACACAGAACGAAAAGAAGATTTTTACCAAATCTTCAGAAAAAGCGTTTTTACATTCCTGAAAAGGATATGTGGGTAACTATGAAAGTCTCCACTTCCTGCATTAGAAATATTAATAAACTTGGTGTTTATGCTTACCTCAAAAAATTAGAGGCAAAAGGTGTAGATACAGGCATTAAACTATAATTGTAAAATACTGAAGTCATGGCAAAGAAGTCAAAAGGAAATAGAATCCAGATTATTTTGGAATGTACAGAACATAAAGCATCTGGACAGCCTGGTACATCTAGATACGTAACTCAGAAGAACAGAAAAAATACTCCTGATAGAATGGAGCTTAAAAAGTTCAATCCTATCTTAAAGAAATATACTATTCACAAAGAAATTAAGTAATCATGGCTAAAGTATCGAAAAACGCAAGAGTTGGCCAAAGAGCCTTAAACGCAGGTTCTGGTAGAGATTTTGTAAAAGTTGTACAAAGTGTAAAAAATCCAGAAACTGGGAAGTATACTTACAAAGAACTGATGATTCACAAAGACAAAGTGAAAGAGTTTTTTGCAAACAATAAATAATATTTAAAGGGCTTTTTATGGCCCTTTTTTTTTACCAATATTTTTCGTCCTATGAGTTTTTTTAAAAAATTCTTTACCAAAGAAAAAGAGGAAGATCTAGATAAAGGTCTAGAAAAAACTAAAGAGAATTTCTTCGGTCAAATTTCTAAAGCCATTGCAGGAAAATCTACAGTTGACGAAGAATTCCTCGATGAACTGGAGCAGATATTAATTTCTTCTGATGTAGGTTTGGATACCACCATCAAAATCATCAACCGTCTTGAAGAAAGAGTTTCTAAAGATAAGTACATCAATACTAGTGAGTTAAATAAAATCTTGAAAGACGAAATTGTAAGGATATTAACGGAGAATAACACGGAGGATTTAGAGGATTTTGATTTCCCAACAGACAACAAACCATTTATCATGATGGTTGTGGGTGTGAATGGCGTAGGCAAAACGACAACCATTGGTAAATTAACCCACCAGTATAAAAAGAAAAAGAAAAATATTGTCCTTGGTGCTGGAGATACCTTTAGAGCTGCCGCGGTTGATCAATTGAAAATCTGGGCTGATCGTAACCATTGCTATTTCTTTAACAAAGGGATGCATGCTGATCCAGCTGCTGTAGCCTATGAGACTGTTCAATATGCGCAAAACATGGATTTGGACGCGGCCATTATAGACACCGCAGGTAGGCTACATACCAAAAAGCACTTGATGGTTGAATTATCGAAAATCAAGAATTCGATAACAAAAAAAATGGGCACCGCCCCTCATGAAGTTTTATTGGTTCTAGATGCCACCAATGGTCAAAATGCCATTGAACAAGCAAAGCGATTTTCAGAAGCTACAGATGTGACGGCCATTGCACTGACCAAATTGGACGGTACGGCAAAAGGTGGGGTCGTCTTAGCCATATCGGATATTTTTAAAATTCCAATTAAATACATTGGCGTTGGAGAAGGCATTGAACATCTGCAAATATTTAACAAAAAAGCTTTTGTAGATTCTCTATTCAAATAATCATCATTTTTAATATGTCTAACTGTGTCTTTAATGACAAAATCTAGTCTTAAAGCAGAGCACATCTATGTGTTGATTCGTTAACTTTAGGTGTTTCCCATGACCCCCACATTCCGCGAAAGCGTTAATTTACAGCCTAAATAATAATTTATGTCCAATAGATTTATTACTCTAATTGTAGTTTTTGCATCCATTATTCTATTAGCCAATTCGGGAAATCACCCTACTTCAGGGACTGGAGGTTACACCGGTGCACCAGGAGATGGTGTATGTAGTTCTTGTCACGGTGGAAGTGGAGGTGGAATGACGGGTACAATTGATGTTACTGGTTTTCCTTCAAGTATTGTAGCAAATACCACTTACAATTTGACGATTACCGTTACCAATACAGGGGGCTCCCCTTCTCAAGCCGGGTTCCAAATGGTTGCTTTAAATGGATCGAATACAAATTCGGGAACACTGGTAAACAATGGACCTAATACGAGTTTAAAAACTACCAATGGAAGAACTTATGTAGGACACAATCCAGCACAACCTCTTACAAGCTCTGGAACAGTTTCATGGAATGTAGATTGGACTGCACCTTCTGGCCCTAATGGGGAAACCATTACTTTCTGGGCAGGCGCCATCATGGGTAATGGTGGAAATGGAAATGGTCAAGATAAATTTATCGCCTCAAGTACATCCGGAACACTAACTGGTGCAACTGCACCTGTATCCGTTAACGTGGTGAGCCTCAATGATGTGAGTTGCAATGGAGGGAACGATGGTAGTGCCATGGCAACTGCTACAGGTGGTACAGGCACTTTTTCTTACTTATGGGACAACGGTGAGATGGGATCCACAGCCACAATGTTAACGGCAGGTATGCATACCGTTGTTGCTACTGATGGTGTTGGCTCTACCGGAAGTACATCTATTGTGATCAATGAACCTGCTCCATTAACAGGAATGGTCATTAATCAAAATGCTGTCTTATGTAATGGGGACGCAAATGGTTCAGCAAATTTAAATGCATCGGGTGGAACGAGTCCATATAGTTTTACTTGGCCTGATGGAACCGTGATATCCTCAAGAACTGACTTGGCGGCTGGAACTTATACGATAACCGTAAGTGACAATCTAATGTGTACATCCACAATGAATGTAGCCATATCAGAACCACCTGTACTTGGCCAAAGTTTAGTCAATTCATCGGATGCAAGCTGTGGAATGCTCGATGGCAGTATTGAAGTTATTGGAATTGGAGGTGTCGGAGCGTACAGTTACTTATGGTCAGATGGAACTAGTGGACCGATTATATCGGGAATACCTGCTGGAACTTACACGGTTGTAGTTACTGATGGAAATATGTGTACCAATAGTGCCAGCTACACCATCTCTTCAAGTTCTGGAATAAGCTTAAGTTTAAATTCGAGTTCTGATCCTACTTGTAATGGTGGAGCGAATGGAACGGCAGAAATAAATGTAACAGGAGGGACTATGCCATTCTCAGCGATGTGGTCAGATGGAGGAAGTGGCTTGATCAGAAATGATCTTTCAGCCAATACATACAATGTTATTGTATCTGATCAAATGTCATGTAGCTCAAGTATTTCTATCACAATTGGTGAACCGAGTAGCTTAGGGTTCACCGTTAGTGAACTGACCATGCCATCATGTATTGGAGATTCTGATGGCCAATTAATTGTTGAGGCATCTGGTGGAACAGCCCCTTACACGTATACTTGGCCAGGAGGAATAGTTAATGATACTTTATCAAACCTTACGGCCGGCACTTACCAAGTAACCATTACCGATAACAATATGTGTACGGATAGTTTTAGTGCAACATTATCCGATCCATCAATACCGACAATTGATATAGACTCTATCGTTTCGCCTTTATGTAATGGTGACAACAATGGGATTGTCGCCTTGACATTAAGTGGTGGAACAGGAACATTGAATGTTACTTGGCCTGATGCCAACACAGACACTTTAAGAAATGACTTACAGGCTGGATTATATTGGGTGACGATTAGTGACTCTAATAATTGTATGGATAGTTCTTCTATCATTATTTCACAACCTTCCCTTCTTATAGCAAATGCTACAGGGCAAGCAGAATCTAACGCAGGAGCAAACGATGGAACTGCTGTTGCGAATCCTACCGGAGGAATTCCTCCCTATTCATATCATTGGTCTACTGGTGATATGACGCAAATGATCTCAGGACTTAGCCCCGGAAACTATGTAGTAACAGTGACCGATGACAATGATTGTAGCTCTGAAGAAATCGTTGCGGTATCACCTGGAAATTGTACGATAACAGGGACCGTTTCTACGACACCAGTGAGTTGTTTTGGAGATGAAGACGGCACTGCGACCATTTCATTGATGAATGCCGTAGGAGCTGTAGACATCATGTGGTCGACAGGTGATTCTACTTTAAACATTGACAGTCTTGAAACAGGTGTTTATGCGGTTACCGTAACAGATGCCTTAAGTTGTCAAGTCATTTTATCCAGTGTAGAAGTCACATCTCCTGGAATGATCATCGTAAGTTCAGATGTAATTGAAATTCCAGAGTGCGCAAATGAATCTACAGGAATAATTAGTGCAAACATTACCGGCGGAACTGGACCTTACAACTACAATTGGGATTTAGGATCTACTGCCGACACTTTAGTAGGAGTATTCCCAGGGTCCTACCCTGTTACTGTGACTGATGATAATATGTGTACTGGAAATGGTGTAGTCAATTTGGGAAATGCAGATTTCACCAAACCTAATTCTGTTCTTATCGACTTAACTTTGTATGCAGATGCCGCAGGAAATATCCCTTCCTTCGATGAAACCGATTTTGATGGAGGAAGTTCAGATAACTGTGGAATTGCCGGATTCTCGTGGGACGATATGGAATATGGATGTGATGATATAGGTGTCCATACTATTTATGTCGATGTCTTTGATAATAATGGCAATGTAGAGCAAGACAGCTTTATTTTAACCATCTTGGATACTATACCTCCTAATGTTATATGTACTCAGGATTTGACTACCACAAGTTGCGAAGTAGTAAATTATACAATACCTTCTGGATTTGATAACTGTGGAATATCAGACATACGATTAGTCTCTGGTCCAGAAAGTGGTTCATTTTTTAATATAGGAACTACAGAAGTACAATATGAAATTGAAGACAATGGAAATAACATTGCGCTCTGTTCATTTTTCGTTACAGTCACCGCGGATATGGAAGCCGAAGTGAGCAATACTGATGTAACTTGCTTTGAATTAGAAGATGGTTCTGTCAGCTATTCCTTTTCTGGAACAAACCTTCCATTCGAAGTAACTTATGAAGACGCCAGCATCGATCCAAATATGCTTGCGGCTGGATCGTACCCTATCACGATTACAGATGCCGAACAATGTTTTATTCTGGACACTATTGAAATAGCTCAACCAGATCCAATCGAAATTTCCAACATCAACGTTGTTGATGCAAGTACCTCAAATTCAACGGATGGAAGTATATCGATAGACGTAAATGGTGGTACGGGCACGTATACATTCCAGTGGTTCTTAAATGGCGGAATTGTTGGGATTTCAAAAGACCTTGACAATCTTGCACCCGGCATTTATAGCTTGATCATTGTTGATGAAAATCAATGCGTTTTAGAATCGATGGAAATTATTGTTGGGAGTGTTGTTTCTACTGACAATCTTGAAATCCAAGCGGCCATAGATATTTATCCGATCCCAGCTCAAGATTTCATAACGGTGTCATCCAATGATCATCTATTCAAAATCTCAGAGTTACAATTATTGGATTTAAGCGGGAAACTTGTTTGGAAAAAGAAAACAAGTCAGGTTACAAATAACATTGACCTTGAAGGGATAAATAACGGAATCTATATTCTAAATGTATTGGTCAATGAGGAGTTGATGAGTCAAAAAGTCACCATCCTACGTTAACACTTTAACAATTCATTAAAAGAAGTTTTAGTGTTTTTTGTTGAATTTTGGTGTCTAAAGAGTACAGAATATACTATGATGCGATTTATTTGTTTAGTTATTTTTTGCCTTTCGGCGAATATTTCAGCTACTGCACAGACTGAGGATTCTATGTTGTTTGATACTCGGTTGATAGAATTAGGTGAAGTACAACATGGTGAAAAAAGAGAAGGTGTTTTCAAATTTAAGAACAACCTCAATGTTGAGATGGAAATTGACATTGTCGATGCTTGTGAATGTACTACCCTAGAATGGACAAGATCAGCCATCGCGCCAGGTGAATACGGCGAAATTTCTTTTGTCTTTGATAGTGCCCAAAAGGAAGAATCCGAGACCATTTCTGTAGATATCACCCTCAAAAATGAGGATCCTAAAACAGGTGGTCCCGTAATGGATTTTGTGGAATATACTTATGTTTTAAAGAAGTAGTTTACTCGTCTAATTTCAAGACCTGTAAAAAAGCCTTTTGAGGTACTTGAACGCTACCTATTTGTCTCATCTTCTTCTTACCCTTTTTCTGTTTCTCTAAAAGCTTCCGCTTACGCGTGATATCTCCACCATAACACTTAGCGGTAACGTCTTTTCTCAATGCAGAAATCGTTTCTCTGGCTATAATTTTAGCACCTATCGCTGCTTGAATCGCTATCACAAACTGCTGTCTTGGCAACAACTCTTTTAATCGTTTACACATTTTTCGACCGATATAATCCGCTTTAGATCTGTGTACCAAAAAGGATAAAGCATCGACGTTTTCACTATTCAATTTTATATCCATCTTCACAAGATCTGAAGCACGGTAATCAATCATCACATAGTCAAAAGATGCATATCCTCGAGAGATTGATTTGAGTTTGTCATAAAAATCAAAAACAATTTCTGCGAGAGGCAATTCAAAAGTCAATTCTACTCTTTCGGTGGTTAAGTAACTTTGCTTTGTCAAGCTGCCTCTTTTTTCTAGACAAAGAGTCATGATCCCGCCAATAAACTCCGGCTTAGAGATAATCTGGGCTCTGATATATGGCTCTTCTACTCGATCAATTAAAGTTGGATCCGGAAGATCATTCGGCGTTTGAATTGTTAATTCAGCCCCTTTTTTGGTATATGCAAAATAGGATACGTTTGGAACTGTAGTGATGACCTCTTGATCATATTCTCTAGACAACCTTTCTTGGATAATTTCCAAATGCAGCATTCCAAGAAATCCACATCTAAATCCAAATCCCAATGCAATCGAAGATTCTGGTTCAAAAACTAAAGAGGCATCATTCAATTGAAGTTTTTCTAAACTATCTCTTAAGTCTTCAAAATCTTCATTTTCTATGGGATAAACTCCAGCGAATACCATTGGTTTAACATCCTCAAAACCTTGAATAGCGGCCTCACATGGATTGGCCGCATTAGTGATGGTATCACCTACCTTAATTTCCTTGGATTCTTTGATACCAGTGATCATGTATCCAACATTCCCTGCTTCTAATTGCGATTTCTTGACTTGATCTATTTGAAGTATACCTACTTCATCAGCGTGATATTCTTTTCCAGTATTAACGAATCTAACAAGATCACCTTTTTTCATGATCCCGTTAATAATTCTAAAATATGCGATTACCCCTCTAAATGAGTTAAACACAGAATCAAATATTAATGCCTGTAATGGCGCATTAGGATCACCTTCAGGAGCTGGTATTTTTTCAACAATTGCACGCATTAAATTTTCAATACCAAAACCAGTTTTACCACTTGCGTGAATGATTTCTTCTACATCGCATCCGATTAAATCAATGATTTGATCAGAAACTTCTTCAACCATTGCACTCTCCATATCTACTTTATTCAATACAGGAACTATTTCTAAATCATGCTCTATAGCTAAGTACAAATTAGAAATGGTTTGAGCTTGAATTCCTTGCGACGCGTCAACCAATAGTAAGGCCCCTTCGCAAGCCGCTATACTTCTAGATACCTCATAAGAGAAATCTACGTGACCTGGTGTATCAATTAAATTAAAGGTATACGTAACGCCATCATCATGCTTATAATACAATTGAATTGCGTGACTTTTAATGGTAATACCTCGCTCTCTTTCGATATCCATATCGTCCAAAGCTTGGTTTTGCATATCTCTTTCGGAGATCGTTTGAGTAAACTCAAGCAATCTATCCGATAAGGTACTTTTCCCATGATCAATATGGGCTATAACACAAAAATTTCTAATGCTCTTCATTGGGTGCAAATATACCATTTGAGCGTTGCAAAAAGGATGATTCGTTTAAAATTGGGCGCCAATTTTATTATCATTGCTAGCTAAATCACAGATCATGAGAAATTTCGTAAGTCTTATCTTTTTACTTCTATTTATTTGCATCCAAAATACTAATGCTCAATATCAGTTTCGAACTGTTAAAAAGATTGATTGCACTGAGGTTAAGAGTCAAGATAGAACCGGTACTTGTTGGAGTTTTGCGACAGCATCATTTATTGAAAGTGAATTAATGAGAATGGGCTCTGGACCACTTGATTTATCTGAGATGTTTGTTGTAAGAAACATTTACATGAATAAAGCCCAGAATTACGTATTGAGACAAGGTAAGGCCAACTTCAGTCAAGGAAGCTTAAGTCATGATCTGATACGGATTGCTGATCAGTTTGGTGTAGTTCCTGAATCTGTGTATTCTGGTAAACATTCGGCGGAAGCCAAACACAACCACAGTGAAATGGAAGCTGGACTAAAGGGATTTCTCGATGGTGTTATAAAAGGCAAAAGTATATCTGATAAATGGCCAGTGGCTATGAGTAGAATATTAGATGTCTATTTAGGTGAGGCACCATCAACATTTAATGTAAATGGAAAAGAATTTAACCCAAAAAGCTATGCTAATGAACTCGGCTTTAATGCAGAAAATTACGTGAGTTTAAGTTCGTTTACCCATCATCCTTTCTATGATTCTTTTATACTAGAAATTCCAGACAATTACTCCAATGGTAGTTTTTATAATCTACCTATTTCTGAACTTATGGAGGTCATAGACCACGCCATCGACAAGGGCTATTCTATCGCATGGGATGGTGATGTGTCAGAAAAAGGATTCTCTGCTAAAGATGGTATTGCTGTACTCCCTTCAGATGTCTCTAGGGAAAACCTATTTCAAATGCCTGGCCCAGAATTAAAGGTCACTCAAGAAAATCGCCAAAGAAATTTTGAAAGTTATAGCACCACTGATGATCATTTAATGCACCTCATGGGCACTGCTGAGGACCTCAAAGGAAATCAATATTATATGATTAAAAATTCCTGGGGAGAGATCAGTGAATACAAAGGTTTTCTATACATGTCTAAGCGTTATGCGCAAATGAAAACTGTTGCAATCATGTTGCATAAGGAGGCTATTCCTGATAATATTAGAAAGAAACTCAAGCTTTAAAACTTTTTAAGCAGCATAAAGAGCCAAGAGACGTTTTATTGACTGATGTAGAGAAATGCTATGATCCAAAGATTTGCTTTTTTAATATCCATTTTATTTATTTTTTCTTGTAGTTCTGATACTTCAAGTACAGATTTCATTAATCTAAATCAAGATTTCGAAATTAGTTTAAATCAGCATCTGACGGAAAATGGCTCTTTCCCGACCATCTTTTTACAAACGAGCAATTTAGTTGACTGTTCTGAATCTAGCCTCGTAACGAACAACTCCCAAAATGCGCAAGGCATCGAAATTACCATTAAAGACATTAGTGTTGGAGACGATTGTTCGGGATTTAGTTACCCGAATAGTCGCACCAATATTCTTCTTGAAAATGGTCGTTATGCAATCGTCGTTCAAATAGAAAATGTCTTGTCGAATGATGGCTTTCTGAACATTGATAGCGAAACCTATTCGTTGGAAATGACAACTACAGATGGCTTGGAAATTGGGTTAAATCAGATCAATAGAATCCAATCTGAATTAATTTGGGGACATATTTTAAGCACGGAGGAAAATGTTGAAGAAGTGTACGAAGTGATCTATGGATCGATTCAACATTTGGCCCAAGAACGACATGATATGTCTATGGGACATTACGGATTTTTTCAAATCGATAGGGATGGCGAACAACAACAGATTCAAGTGGAAAACGCGCCAATTAACGAATTCTCTTATCATTTTATCTGGGAACATAAAGGCGATCTGATCTTGTTACAAGAAAGATTGAATGAATTGAGAAATAGTCATCCAAATCTTACAATATCCGCCAAAGAGAGCTCCGGACAAGATTTATAATTCATTTTTACTTCATTTATTTATCTTGGTCTGCATAAACAGACTAGAGATGAGTATTAACTTGATAAGTGACACTGTAACGCTCCCTACATCCATAATGAAGGAAGCGATGTTCCAAGCGCCGTTAGGGGACGATGTATTTTCGGCTGATCCCACAGTCAATTTATTACAGGAGAAAATGGCCAAGATGTTTGGTAAAGAAGCTGCCCTTTTCTGTCCAAGTGGTACCATGACCAATCAAATTGCGATTAAAGTCCATACCAAAGCTTTAGATGAAATAATATGTGATCACTACTCTCATGTATACCAATACGAAACTGGAGGTTACGCATTTAATTCGTCAGTGGCAGTAAATCTTATAGAAGGTAAAAATGGAAAGATAACCACCGAACAAATTCGACATGCGATCAAACCTGTGTATGATTGGCTTCCGATCAGTAAACTCGTTGTACTTGAAAATTCATGTAACAAAGGAGGAGGAAGTTATTATACCTTGGACGAAATTAAGCCTATTACCGATCTATGTAAGGAGAGAGCACTAAAATTACATTTAGACGGTGCCAGGTTATTCAATGTGCTTGTCGAAACCAAAGAGTCTACACAAGAAGTAGGAAAACACTTTGATTCTATTTCAATTTGTTTGTCCAAAGGACTAGGAGCCCCTGTAGGTTCTGTACTCATAGGAGACAAGGATTTTATTACAGAAGCCAGAAGATTTAGAAAGGTGATGGGCGGAGGAATGAGACAAGCTGGTATTTTAGCAGCAGGATGTATACATGCATTGGATCATCATATCGAAAGACTTAAAGATGATAACGATCGTGCAAAAGATTTAGGGACTTGTTTGGAAAACTTAAGTAAGGTAAAAGCGGTTCGCCCAGTTAAAACGAATATTGTCATTTTCGACTTAATCGATGGTTTAAGTGCAGATGAGATTTTAAATCAATTAAAACAAAGAGATATCCTAGCTTCAGCATTCGGACCAAAGACCATTCGTTTTGTAACACACATGGATGTTAGTGAAAAGGATATTGAAGATGTAAAGCAATCGCTGAGAGAGATTTTAGATTAACTAGTAGATTCTCCTCCACTACGTTTATTGATCTCATCTCTAATTTTAGCAGCCTTTTCGTAATTCTCTTGTTGAAGCACCTCATCAAGTAATTTGTTCAATGCTTTAAGTGAATACTTTTCAAAACCCGCATCCTTTTTAACCGGTTTTGCCACCTTCTTTTCTTTTACAGCCGCTTCATCTTGTTCATCCAAGATAACTCCTGCAGCTTCCATAATAAATTCATAGGTATACACTGGGCATGAAAATCTTACGGCCATCGCGATAGCATCCGACGTACGGCTATCAATTTCTATGACCTCTCCGTCTTGCTCGCAGACTAACTGCGCATAGAATATTCCATCCAAAAGATTAGAAATAATAACCTCCTTTAGATGAATACGAAAAGTATCCAGCGTATTTTTAAATAGATCATGTGTCAGAGGACGATTAGGGGTCATACTTTCAAGAGCTACAGCAATAGCTTGCGCTTCAAAACCTCCTATAACAATAGGTAAACGTCGTTGACCTTCCGTTTCACCTAATACCACGGCATAGTTATGAGATTGAGTCACACTATGCGAGAGCGCTACTATTTCCAGTTCTATTTTTCGCATTCAGTCCTTTTTCCACTATTGAAGGAAATAAGAATCCTTCCTATCTCTAGATTGCTTAATTTTGTACAAAGATAGGTCATTTATTTTTATTCATAAGTGTCCTAAAGAGAATTTTTTAAATTTATAAATTGTTGATTTTCAACTATTAAGTACTGAATCCTTAACAAATGACTACAGCCAATCGCCTAAATCAACTTAAAGCTTTACTTGAAGATGATCCAAGTGATAGTTTTCTACTTTTTGCAGTAGCCAAAGAGTACGAAACACTCAACGATTTGGATCTATCACTGGAATACTTTCTCAAACTTTTGGATACCGATCCTGATTATGTCGGACTTTACTATCATCTTGGCAAACTCTACGAAACTCTCGACGATGAGAGCAAGGCACTGAAAACCTATAATGACGGTATAAATGTCTGTAAAAAACAAAGTGATTGGCATGCCTTAGGCGAACTAAACAACGCTAAAACAAATCTTGAATTAAACCTCTAATTTACCGGTATACACTTCTATAGCAGGACCGGTTAACCAAATATCGCGATATCCATTTTGAGGCGAAGAAAAACGCACAGAGAGTTCTCCTCCTTTTGTTTGTACTGTTTGTGAAGTTGGCCCAGTTGGATTCATAATATGCTGAGCGAGAACCGTTGCCACAACCCCAGTTCCACAACTATACGTCTCATCTTCTACTCCTCGTTCATAAGTCATTACCGCAATATTGGAAGAATGAATCTCTGCCAAATTCACATTGATTCCTTCTATTTTATAGGTTTCTGAATAACGAATCCTCCTACCCTCTTCTAATATGTTATACGTATCTAAATCTTCTACAAAGCGCACAAAATGAGGTGATCCAGTATTGACCACCACCACATTATCTTGACATTCCCATTCCGAGACATCGGACATCTTAATACTCACTTTATCGTCAACTACTTTACCTTCATGTAATCCATCGATCGCCAAAAAGGAACACTCATCCTTTACATAACCCAATCGATGTGCAAACTTCACAATACATCGTCCGCCATTACCACACATGGAAGATTCTCGACCATCAGCATTGTAATAGACCATCTCAAAATCGTAATCTTTATGCTCTTTCAAAATAATTAACCCATCAGCACCTACACCAAACCTTCGGTCACATAAACGTTTAATCTTCTCTTCAGTCAAAGTCAAATCCTTGTTTTTAAACCCATCAATCATGATAAAGTCATTACCCGTCCCGTGATATTTATAAAAATTTAAAATCATCCTACAAAGTTAAACATAAAGCTTGTATGTCATTTTATTTGCCTTTCGGCGAATGGGTATATCTTTGCATAAAAAAAGATAACATGTCAGCAATATTAGATCGTTTTTTAAGCTATGTCAAAATAGATACGCAATCTGATCCAAACAATCCAGCATTCCCAAGCACGGAAAAGCAATGGACCTTAGCTAAAATATTGGAACAAGAATTGAAAGATATTGGAATGACAGAGGTTACTCTTGATGAAAATTGCTACATCATGGCCACTCTAGAATCCAATGTAGATTATCAGGTACCAACTATCGGCTTTGTAGCACATATAGATACTAGTCCTGACTATACTGGGACTAATGTTAATCCACAGATTCATGAAAATTACGATGGTTCAGCTATTACTTTAAACAAAGAAGAGGGAATCGTGCTTGATCCGAATGAATTTGAAGATCTACTTTTATATAAAGGTAAAACGCTGATTACGACAGATGGACTGACTTTATTAGGAGCTGATGACAAAGCTGGAGTTACTGAGATTGTATCTGCCATGGAATACCTTGTTCAACATCCTGAGATTAAGCATGGCAAAATTAGAATTTGCTTTACACCAGACGAAGAGGTTGGAAAGGGCGCGCATAAATTTGATGTTCAAAAGTTTGGTGCAGAATGGGCCTACACTATGGACGGAAGTGAAATAGGAGAGTTAGAGTATGAAAATTTTAATGCGGCTGGTGCCAAAGTAAAAATCCATGGTAAAATCGTACATCCAGGTTATGCTAAAGGAAAGATGGTTAATTCAATTTTAATCGCCAGTCAGTTTATTGAATCACTACCAAAAGACGAAATACCTCAAATGACAGAGGGTTATGAAGGTTTCTACCACCTGAATCAGATCAATGGATTAGTAGAAACGACTGAATTAAATTATATCATCCGCGATCATGATAGAGCAAAGTTTGAGCAACGTAAAAAAGATTTTCTTGGCGTTGCAGACAAGATCAACGAAGAATGGGGTAAAACAGTAGTTGAGGTAGAGATGAAAGATCAATACTACAACATGAGAGAAAAAGTAGAGCCGGTAATGCACATCGTGGACATTGCAGAACAAGCTATGAAAAACCTCGGAATCACACCTAAGATCAAAGCGATTCGCGGTGGTACTGATGGTTCTCAGTTATCTTATATGGGACTACCTTGTCCTAACATTTTTGCTGGTGGTCATAATTTTCATGGAAGACATGAATATGTTCCTTTAGAAAGTATTGAAAAAGCCATTGAGGTCATTGTTGAAATCGCTAGATTAACCGCCGAAAAAAAGGTATAAAAGGTAATTTTATTACATATACTTTTTTTGTTAATCTTCCAATAAAAGACAACCAAAAGAATCTGGTACGTGAAAATCTGGATCGTTGGTTTGAGGATCTATCCATGTCGACCATCGGATATCTCCAGTACCATTTTTTATATCGATACAATGTCCTCTATATAAACCCAACTCGATCCTATTAGACTTTAATAAATTCATCCTTCTAAGCGTCGCTAGTTTGAATTTTCCAGATACGACGTAATAGTTTTCTTCCATTTTCGTCTGCAATTCTAAGTCATCTGGCCACTTCCATTCACGGTCAAAATCCCGGTAATAATTCGCCTTATAATCTAATACTCGACCTAAAGGATCAATTTCAAGGCAATAGTAAGGCCTCATATTTCTATTCTCCCTAAAGAATATCTCTACCCTTTTAGAATGACGAACTTCTAGTTTGTGATCGTTCTGAATAAATATCTTTGGTTTAGGGCCAAAAGCTTTAAATCGGAAAAATAAAAATTCGTGATTAAAGTAGGATCTAAATTCTGTTTCCATCATGTGGTCTCGATTCCATGGATATAAAAATTCGGAAACTTCCTGAATATCTTCCCAGTGAACAGGAACATTTTGTTGACTAATTTTTAAAATTTTCATTTTTCCATTCGATAGAGGCAAAAGTAATTAAACACCGTAGGCATAAAAAAAGAGTAGCCTAATTAAAGACTACCCTTAAGCATAATTTCCTTTCTATTTATACTCTTACAAGGTTCTTGTTACTGGAGTTGCAGGAGCAGAAACGAAAAACGTTCTTCGGAATCTTCTTTTAAACATCTCTTTATATTTTAATTATTATTTAATTCTTTTTCGATTGCGATCGCAAAGATACACCTGAATAACACAACAAACAATAATTTTGTTTCACAAATAACTAAACAACCATAACACTACAAATACTTAACAATCTATTCGAAAACAAAATTAAATTCTGAAACGCGTGAGATTTCAAAACTACTTTCTTCGGTCAAAATAAAGGACAAAAAAGGTGTTTGAGATATCCAATCGATTCGAAATATAATAAAATGACGATATGTATAAACCTCTGAAAACTTTAACATTTCATTACCAATTTAAATACCAGATTTTATGATCTATCATAAAAAAAGGGAACCTAAATAGGCTCCCTTTTAATTATTTGTCCATAACTTTTACTCAGAATCAGTGCTTTCATCCTTACCCTCCTCTTCAGCTTTTACTAAGGAAGTTGGAAGACTCATTCCATTTTGCTTTAAATAATCATTTAGTTGAGGAAACATTCCGTAAAGACCCTGTACAAAATTCGTTACTCCTTTACCACTTCCATTGTCATAAACGACAACCTTATCAATATCTAAATCTTTAATTGCACTTGTTTGAATTTCTGTTAACTCAGCAAGTTTATCGATCATTAAATAACCAATTGCGCTATTTGGATCTCCATTCGCGGCATTTACCAATTCCTTAAAGCCCTCCGCCTGCTTTAATAAAAGTTGCTCAGTACCTTTGGCTTGAGCCAATAATTTCTCAAGTATAGCGTCTGCCTCACCTTTCGCCAATTCTCTCTTTTTCTCAGCTTCAGCTTGTGCAGCAATGACTGCTTTTTCTTTAGCTATTTCTGCTTGTACTATTTCTTCAGCTTTCATTCGAGCCATTTCTTTTTTAGCTCTTGCCAATTCCGCTTCTTCCTCTGCACTATAGGCTTCTTGTAAAGCCTTTGCAGATGCCACTTTCTGAGCGGCAGTGGCCTTCCGTTCGGCTTCTGCCATTTCGATATCTCTTTTTGCATTAGAATTAGCGATAGTAATTTGGGCTGTGTTCTTACCTTCTTGCGCTTCCGCATCGGCCTTGGCCTCACCAATTTCTGCCATACTATTCGCCTCAGATACTTTAATTCTTTGCTCCTGTGACGCGATAGCCTCACCAATAGAACCAGTTCTCACCTCATTCGCCACCTTAACCTTTGCATCATTAATCGCTTTTGCAGCAGCCTCTTGTCCAAGTGCTTTGATATATCCTGATTCGTCTTGGATGTCCGTAACGTTTACGTTTATCAGCTCCAAACCTATTTTGTTCAATTCATCTCCTACATTCGTGTAAACGGAATCCACAAACTTATCTCGATCAGTATTTAATTCTTCAATATCCATATTCGCAATAACCAATCTCATCTGACCCATGATTATATCATGAGATAATGAATTAATACTTTGACGATCTAAGTTCAATAACCTTTCGGCTGCAGCCAACATCATAACGGGCTTACTACTTATACCTACTGTAAATTGTGCAGGCACTGAAACTCTAATATTTTGCTTAGATAAGGCATCTTGCAAATTGACATCAATAGATAATGGAGTAAGATCCAAATATTGATAGTCCTGGATGACTGGCCAAACAAATGTTGCACCACCTGCATAACATTTGGCGGAAGCCTGACCTCCTGTCTTACCATAAACGACTAATATTTTGTTACTTGGACACCTCTTGTATCGACTAACGAAAAAGAGAATTAAAAGAATGGTGATGACGACAATAAATGCCCCTAAACCGATGATTCCTGTTGACATGACTATAAAATTTGATGTTATTAATTGTTCTATTTTTTAACCGGTGATACCATAGCAAAGCCATTATCAAATGACTCAATCAATACCTTATCGCCAGTTTTTATTTCTTTTTTACTTAGACTTTTAGCCTTAAGCTCACGCATCCCTCCATTTATTAATACCTTAATGATACCTGAATTGTCCTTATTCATTTTCAGATAAACTTCTCCTGTCTCAAAAAGCGCATCTTCTGGTTTCCAGTTCACATTCTCTTGATTACTAATTAACCATTTAAGCAATAAACCCAACAAGAAGACTCCTGTCAATCCGGCTACCACTCCTATTCCAAATGCTAAAGCTGGATTTTTGTCTGTTGCTAATACTAACTTCACCACCCAACTACCAATACTTAAAAAAGTCAACAAGGATTTTACAATTCCAAGTCCACCGGCGTCAGTGTCCACACTGGTATCGCCGCCGATATCAATGTCTAATTCTAACCCGCCGAGTAACGAAAGTAAAAGTAGTAGAATAAGTAGACCTCCACTTATTAGGGATATCCATGTGAGAATTTCGATCATAGCTTGTTGGATTTGCTCTTATAAACATTAATGTTTCATAAGTTAATAAAGTTTCTCTTCCCATGTCGATTCGTCGGTAAGAAATATACTTTAGTCGAAAACCAAAACATCTAAGTTTGTACAAATCCGACTCTTAATAGTAAGTAGGTTGATTCAAATAGAGATGCTCACAAAAAAAGGGATCGTTTTATTCAAACGATCCCTTAATATTTTAAATATTGAATCCAGTTAAGGAATATTGAGAAACGTGCCGAGTAGGATTGCCATCACTATGGACAAAAACTTTAATAACGTCATTCTTTTTTAATTCAAGCATCACGCTAAACGCTCCAGTTCCTCTTTTTCCAGCTCCTTCGCCAGACCATGCAGCTCCACTAACTCTTGTACCATTTTTTACTAAATAAAGAGAAACGTCGTCTAATGTTCCGCCATTATAGTAGGAATCCTTTACAAAGTTGAGGTCAAAATAATAGCATCCGCTCTCTGGGCATTTAAATTCATTATTGGCCCATCCACTACCTTCATTCAATAGAACTACACCGAATTTCATCTGAACATCGGGACCTCCTGAAACGTGTTTTGAACCTTGAACAGAAAAAGCCACTTTTTTCTTATCTCCTCCGCAATTAGTATCACAACATGCGCCATAAATATCAGCTGCCAGTTTTAAAGCCTTTCGAACATTTATCCTTCCATAACCCATTTCCTGATTCCATGATGAACTAGGAAATCGGTAATCAAAACTATATATGTATGCGCCTACCTTTTCGGCAGATTTTTCTATTATCTGACGTATGCTAGTATTTGACGCTTGAGGATAATGTGATTTAATCAACGCTGCTAATCCTGCAACTTGAGGTGTTGCTGAGGACGTTCCATTGAAACTGTTATAATAATCGTTTGAAGAGTACCCACTAGGGCCTAAAATATCTGTTGTAGGAATCTCTAAACAAGGCGCTACAACGCCAACACCAACCCAACTATTTTGATATTGTTCTAAACCATAAGAGGCTCCCCACCAAGATTCAGAAGATGTGTCACCAATACTCTTTCTTTGATCATCTTTATTGGATCCACCAACTGAAAGCACTAATGGATGTTTGGAAGGGTATCGATTTAAAGTACTAAAGTTCTCATTTCCTGTTGCTGCACACATAAAAACATTGCAATTATTGGCATAGACAATTGCTGGATCGATTAAATTATAATTCCAGAAATTCCAAGAATCATAAACACCAAAACTCATAGAGATGACATCTGCACCAAATTCAGCAGAGTAATTTATTCCACTTGCAATTTCAACATCTGACCAAGTTTGGACAGCTAAAGGCAGAACTTTTGTATTTGAAACACTAGCTACACCAGATGCATTATCAGTAATTGCACTGGCAATTCCGGCGCATGCAGTACCATGATTTCCAGTTGGACTGCCATCCGGAAGCATCGTTCCCAAATTTAGTCCTGAGGACACAAAATTCAAATCTGGATGGTTCAAATCACATCCTTCATCTATAACGGATACTATAGCTGAATTCTTACATTCAACAAAATCTTGATGCCACTGTATTTTTTCTAAGTTCCATTGAAGGTTTATCATACTATCATTTGATTTCCAACACGTTGGCTTCACCAAAGGAATCTTCTCGAAAAATGAGTCTCTTATAATTTTATTCCTATTTAAAGGAGAAACCAAATCATAAATGACACCTTTTTTTAATTCGACTAAAACTTTTCCGTTTAAATACTTAGACCTAGTTGGATTTATTGTTAATGATTTGGATAAAAGAAAATCCACAAGTTTTTCATTTACTAGACCTTCAATATCTAGAACTAAAACATTGGACAAAGGAGTAAAGTAAGAATTAATGTCTTCCTTATTCGAATAATAAACTGGACTAATAGATGCAATACGTTTTTCTTTGATTAATTTGTCGTAAGAAATCGAACTTAAATTTCCGGTATCAACAAAAGCTCCTAGTGAGCTATTATTAATGGTTAATTTATCGTCTTTTCTTTTGTTGTGTTTGACTCTTTTTAGTTTTAGTTTTTTAAACAAAGAATTTTGTGAACGATCTGAGATAGAATCATTGAACTTCATATATGACATTTTGGGTTCTAACTCCACTCGAGTTCCATTCTGCAAGGTTAAAGTTTTAGGAAACATTTTAAATTAATTTTTCTGCCTACTCGTTTAATTTAGGTTTTTCGGCAAACACCCTAAACTATGTATCAACAAGATTTAATTCTGTTACCCCTTAAGGTTCACTTTATTAAATATTCTTTATTTATTTTGATTTTCCTCTTACCTCTTGTCGTATAAGGCAACACATCTTATATTTCTTACTAACTGATAATGAGTCACTTATATATCAATGTAGATAAATCGTAGAATTTTTGTAGATGTATGTAGTATCCGTGTTTTTGCACAATAGACAAAAAGCGCTCATCTTTACATCAGATAGTTTGAAAAAATTATTCTCAATTATTTAAGGGTGTTAAAAAAAATAACCGAAGTAGAAGTACTTCGGTTTTTTTGTATCCTGAACTCAATGCCGCATATAAAATAGCTAGTATTTTTCTACTTCTACCCAATTCTAATTCAATTTACACTACAAACCAAGACACCTAAACGACTGACTACCTGCATATTACATATTAATGTAGATCTAGTGTAGAGAAGCTGTAGTTCTATGTAGTGTTCAATTTCTTTGACTCAAGACTGAAATCTCCCATCTTTATAATAGATAGTTTGAAAAAATTATTCTCAATTATTTAAGGGTGTTAAAAAATAACCGTGGTAGAAGTACCGCGGTTTTTTTATTCCTCCAACTCAAGAAAATTTTGAATCATTTTATTTCCTAATGGTGTCATGATAGATTCAGGATGAAATTGAACCCCGTAAACTGGAAATTCCTTGTGCTCTAATGCCATGATCTCTCCTTCCTTATTTTCCACCGAAATTTTCAGTTCTTTTGTCATCGACTTTTTATCAACAGCCCAACTGTGGTATCGACCTGCATGAAAAAATTGAGGTATATCCTGAAATATTAAAGATTTAGAATCTACCACCTCCATTTGTTCTTTAATTCCATGAAAAACTCTATTCAAATTTTTCAATGTACATCCGAAAATTTCTGCAATTGCTTGTAAGCCAAGACATACACCGAATATTTTCTTTGAACTGTAGTATTTTTGAAGAATGCCTTTCATCCGTCCAGCCTCATCAGGAAGGCCTGGACCCGGGGATAAAAATATATGACTGTAAATAGATACTTGTTCGACTCCTATTTCATCATTTTTAAAAACATCGATAGGGATTGATGATACCTCTTCAATAGTGTGTTTTAAATTGAACGTAAACGAGTCATAATTATCAAGAAGAAGAATGCGCTTTTCCTCAAACATCTTGGACAACCGGTTAATTCAAAACCATTTCTGGAATTTCTCCCTCAATAATCAATCTACCTGCCGTTGCTTCTTTTATTTGCTCAACAGACACTCCAGGTGCTCTTTCAAGCAATTTAAATCCAT
>JAHDBI010000029.1:0-2896 GCA_020630475.1 Saprospiraceae bacterium | reverse complement strand
GGGAACGGACCCATTCCCAACAAACCGTTTTCAGATTGAAATTCTACGCTGATATCCGTAGGGATATAATTAGCTACCAAGGTTGGGATACCGATTCCGAGATTAACGTACCATCCATCTTCTAATTCTTGGGCAATTCTTTGTGCTATTCCTTTCTTATCTAACATTGTTTAATTTTTAGATCGAACGGTTCTTTGTTCGATACGCTTTTCATAATCTACTCCTTGAAAAATTCTTTGAACAAAAATTCCAGGAGTGTGAATGGAATTAGGATCTAATTCACCAGGCTGAACCAACTCTTCTACTTCTGCAATGGTGATTCTTCCAGCCATAGCCATCATTGGATTAAAATTTCTAGCCGTTCCTTTATATATTAAATTACCATTAGTATCTCCTTTCCAAGCTTTGACTATGGCAAAATCGGAATCAAAAGCATGCTCTAAAATATGAGGTTTACCATTAAAGACTCTAACTTCTTTTCCCTCAGCAACTTCAGTTCCATATCCAGCAGGAGTATAAAAAGCAGGTATTCCCGCTCCAGTTGCGCGACACCTTTCAGCCAGCGTTCCCTGAGGAATTAAATCCACTTCGAGTTCACCACTCAACATTTGCCTTTCAAACTCGTCATTTTCACCAACGTAGGAAGAGATCATTTTTTTGATCTGCTTTTTTTGGAGGAGCAAACCCAAACCGAAATCATCTACACCCGCGTTATTCGAAATACAGGTTAAGTCTGTTACACCGAGATCAACCATTGCGGAGATACAATTCTCAGGAATACCGCACAAACCAAATCCACCTAACATTAGGGTCATGCCACTTTCGATCCCTTTAATTGCTTCGGCAGCATTAGAAACTACTTTATTCATACTCATTTATTTAGAAGCGTAAATTACTGATTTATTGTATAATTTCTTTGGACAATGATACTTGTAACTTCATGTATTAAATACACTATGAATTACAACTTGGTTTCGAAAAATCAAAATAAAAAGTTTGCCTATCTTTCCACGTGGACTGAAGTAAAATTAGACTAATGGAAAGTAATCCAAGACTTAAGGTAGGTGAAGGGAAAATCAGTGGTTATATAGCTATATTCTTGTCGATCCTAAGTTTACTCGGCATCTTATGTTTCAAGTTTCCTGAGGTTTTGACAACAGCAGACTTAAGAGCAGTCTATACCACTGAATTAGTAGAAAAATTACTTTTATTTGCCATACTTGCCTCTTTTGTTTTTTCCTTGGTCAGCTTTTTATTAAGTCGAAATAAAAAGTATGCGTTAATTGCCTTAGTACTTTGCACTTTCGCTATTGTTCTTGGTGGCTTTGAAGTTCAAGGTAGATCTGTTGAAAAAGTCAATTGGAGTTTAGGCTTAGATTGGCTTGTTCTGGACTTGTTTCTTATGGCCTTAATCTTTGTTCCAATCGAATTGGTTTTTCCAAAAAACGATAAACAATCTAAATTTCATCCGGAATGGAGAACGGATTTAATTTACTTTGCGATTAGCCATTTGTTTATCCAACTTTTCGGTGTTATGACTAAACGTCCGGCTGAAGCCTTTTTTGGATGGATGAATCTGGATGGATTAAGCCAATGGGTTCAAAACCTACCATTTGTATTAGAATTGTTTCTTGCATTATTTCTAACAGATATTTTTCAGTATTGGGCTCATAGAATATTTCATTCTCATAACTATTTGTGGAGATTTCATGCTGTTCATCATTCGACACAGCACATGGATTGGTTAGCTGGATCTAGAACGCATTTCATTGATATATTCTTCACGCGGTCCATGTCTTTTATACCACTCTACATTATGGGGTTTTCTACGCTAACCTTCAATGTCTATGTGGTTTTTATTGCGATCCACGCTGTGTTAATTCACGCGAATACGAGAATAAAATTTGGCTTTCTTAAATACCTTATCACTACCCCTCAATATCATCATTGGCATCATTGTGAAGACCCTAAATATTATGGTAAAAACTTCGCGGTAGTGTTCCCTTTTATCGACTATATTTTTGGGACCTATCATTTGCCCGGGGACGTATGGCCTGAAGGAACGGGCTTACGAGAATCATCATTTCCCAAAGGATTTATAAAGCAGTTATTTTACCCCTTTCGAGTTAATCCTTTTAAGTCAGAGATTAATCCAAATGAAAAAAGTGATCGATAAACAATTCATTCATTAAACTAATATCATGAACCTTAAGACGTCCATTTATCTTGGAATTTCAATGATCATATCTAGCATTATTCTAGCCTTTGGTTTTTCTAAAATAAAAGAACAAGTCAATTTTGTTACCGTAAAAGGGCTTTCAGAAAAGGAAGTAGTTGCAGACAAGGCTTGGTGGTCCTTAAATACACAAGTGTCTGCAAATACTACAGCTGAAATGCAAAGAAATATTCAATACATTGAAAGCCAATTCAAAACTTTTTTAAAAGACAATGGATTTACTGAAGATGAGATGAATCAAGCGTCATTAAACGTATATCAAAATAATTATAAAGACGCTACATCACGATTGCAAGGAGACTATAAATTAAGTTTGACAACTAATGACATTGAAAAGGTCAAGGATGCCATCAAATTAACAGGAGATATTTTTTCAAAAGGAATTTTATTGCAATCAGACCCTTGGTCGGCAGGCCCAAAATACTATTTCACAAAATTCAAAAGTCTTAAAAAGGAAATGTTGGCAGAAGCCACAAAAGAAGCAAAAGCAGCTGCCCAAGAATTTGCTGATAATTCAGGAAGTAATGTGGGAAAAATACGTAGAGCTAATCAAGGAGTTTTTCAAATTCTTCCAGGTGACAGAACTAATGAAAATGAAGTATTCTACTCTGATAAAATCGTTCGAGTAGTGAGTACATTTGAATATTATTTAAAATAAAA
>JAHDBI010000028.1:26154-35815 GCA_020630475.1 Saprospiraceae bacterium | reverse complement strand
CTTAAAAGCATTTGCCATTTCTTTGCTTCGAGCAACCAGTTGAGCGGCATAATTAAAATGGCGACAACGAGATACCAAATATTCGAACTATCTAGACTGGCTAGAAAATTTTCCTTATAGAGCCCAATATCCTTGTTCTTTACTAATCGATCAAACAACAAATATCCCACGGCTAGTATAAGCAGTAGTTTAATTGTAAAGTTTACTAATCTTATTTGTCCTTTGGATAAAACCATCAACTTGCAAAATAATACTTTCTGTTTTGATTCAAGATTGGATTTGAATCACATTATCGTACTTTTATATATGATGACAGAACCGTATAAAATATTAGGGGTAGATCCAGGGACGAATTTAATGGGATATGCATTATTAGAAATCTGCGGGTCAGAAATGAAACTCATCACACTGGGTGTTTTAAAACTTGCACAGTACAAGGATCATCAGACTAAGTTGAAAGAGATATATCTTCAACTTCAAGAAATTATTGAGACCTATTTGCCCAAAGTAATGGCTGTTGAGGCACCGTTTTACGGAAAAAACGTACAGTCCATGTTGAAACTTGGGAGGGCACAAGGTGTATCCATGGCTGCTGGCATTACCATGGGTCTTGACATCGTTGAGTTTTCACCAAAAAAAATAAAACAGTCGGTGACTGGTAATGGTAATGCATCTAAGGAGCAAGTCTCTGGTATGTTAAACCACATTTTGAAGCAAAAAATAGAAAGTAAATATTTAGATGCTACAGATGCATTGGCGGCAGCAGTTTGCTACTTTAATCAATCAAGCAATCCATTAGCACAAGGGAAGAGTTATTCAGGTTGGGGTCAATTTGTAAAGGACAACCCAGATAAGATAGGTTAAAGATGTTGTGCTATTCGTAGAGCAATAGCATCAAACTTTTCTGGTTCATGAGGCATTTTGGGTCTTGAAAAATCCATATCCAATACTGAGTCAATAGGAATTAAATGTACATGTGCGTGTGGCACCTCAAGACCAATAACTGTAACCCCAATTCTATTGCATTCAAACTCTTTTTCGATGGCCTTAGCTACTTTCTTAGCAAATACCATTATACCCGATAAGTTTTCAGGATCAAGGTCGAAGATATAATCCACTTCTACTTTAGGGACCACCAGCGTATGACCATACCTCAATGGGTTAATGTCCAAAAAAGCAATGAATTGATCATTCTCCGCAATTTTATGGCAGGGAATCTCGCCGGCAATGATTTTGGTAAAAACTGTTGACATTAGAATCCTAATTCCATGATTTCGAATTCCATATTGCCGCGTGGAGTTTCAATTACTGCAATATCCCCTACCTTTTTTCCTAATAATCCTTGTCCTATTGGAGAATCTACAGAAATCTTTTTTTCCTTGAGATTAGCTTCCGTTTCAGAAACCAGTTTATAGCTTAAAGTGGCGTTGTTTTTCAAATTCTTAATTGTCACTCGAGTTAAGACCGTTACCTTAGAGTTATCTAACTGACTTTCGTCAATGATTCTGGCTTTCGCCAAAGCTTTCTCCAATTCGTTAATCTTCGCTTCGAGATGACCTTGAGCATCTTTTGCCGCATCATATTCGGCATTTTCAGACAAATCACCTTTATCTCTAGCTTCTGCAATAGCCTTTGCAACTTCTGATCTACCATTTGTTTTTAACTCATCAATTTCGGCCGATAATTTGTCGTAGCCTTCTTGAGTCATATATGAAAATCCTGACATGACGTTATTTTTAGTGATATTTCTTTAACCATGTAATACGCAAAAACGTTTCTGTCTAACAGACAAAAACGTTTTTGGTTTACTCGAAATTAATAATTTCTATAAAATCAGATCAACAATTCTATTAGAAAGCTAATCGTACAGCGAAATTATGAGTCCCTCTAAAAGGGTTTGTTGCTCTATACGCATAGTCAATTCCAAAACGCTGTGCAGTATTTTTTCTAATCGGCATATCAAAAGATAAACCAGCTGCTAAACCAGAATATACATTCTCTGCTTCTGCATTTGTAGAATTTCCAATTTCTAATCTGTAGGCTGCTCTTAGTGTAAACTTATTGAAGAACATCGCTTCGGCACCAACACCAATTTGATCCCTAGAGAATGCATTAGATGTAAAATTACTCATTGCTCTTACAAAATTATCTCCTCCAAAATAGAAGTCATAAGATAAGCCGATATTCAAAACAGATGGTAATTCAAAACCTTCTGCTCTTTCATTAAACGTTAATTGATAGTCTCCATTTCCAGGATTAGGACCTTGAAATGAAAGTCCTTCTCCTCCAAAACGCATCGGCGAACCAATGTTTCTCAAAGAGATCCCAAGTTTAAATTCTTCTCTATCACCACTTACGTACTGGACACCTGCATCTAGAGCTAATCCAAAAGCAGATACATCAGGAAGAGATTCCGAAATTCCTCTCATTAATATCCCAACAGAAATTTTGTTTGCATAAGTATGTGCATAACCTAATCCCATATGGAAAAATCCTGGTGAGTACGAACCCCCAACACCACCCGGTTGATTTACGGTTGTAATCGGAATTTCACCAAAATCAACTTGCACAAGGCTAATACCTAACGCACCTGATTCACCAATTTTTTGAGCAAAACCAAAGGCATTTAATTGAAGGGTAGAACCTTCGTACAGCCTTGTATTTGCAATAACTAATTCAGTTTTATTAATTCTTCCTAAACCCGCAATATTTAATCGCATTGCCTCTGCTCCGGTTACGGATGCAATAGATAGGGAATGTACTCCTGCACTTCTAGCCCAAGGATTCAACAACAACTCAGATGCTCCAGCCTCTCCTTGTCTATCAGGGTTTCCAGCATATGAATCGACTGTAAGCCCAAAAGATAGAACTACAATGATAAATGAGTAAAAATATTTTTTCATAACCGTTGATTTCGTATTAAGGAGGAGATCTGATGAATCAAATCTCCTCATTTTTATTTTTATTATAAGCCAGATGGATCAAATTTACGATTCACACCAAACCATTTAATTGTTCTTTCTTCACCTAAATCAGGTGCTTCAACATGTATTAAGTACACACCACTTGCCACAGGAATACCAGCAAAGTTTTTCATATTCCATTCTAAGTCAGGGATAATTTGGCGTTGTTGAGCAGCAGGATTTGATCCAGCCTTGTTACTTGGAACTTCATCTCTTCTAAACTGTCTAATAAATTTACCATCTAACGAATAGATCGTAACATTCGCCTTTGGAGGTAAGTTGGTTACCTTGACAGTATTTACAAATTGAGAAGTTTCATAAGCTGAATATGCATAGTACGGATTAGGTACTACATTTACCTCTGCTAAAGCCCCTTCATATTGATCTGTAGATAATTCCGTAGAAGCAACACCTGTAAAGTCTAATTCGTATGATGGATTATCATCCAATACATTACAGCCTGAAATTCCAAAGTTTACAACATTCTCTCTGTTATATGCACTTTCTACCCTTAGTTTAACGATAACATCATTTGGAATAAGATTATCATCAATCGAGTTAAGTTCAGATCCAGCCAAGGACATGGAGCACCATGTCACTAATTCTAGAGCATCAAATTTATTGGTAAACAATTGACCAGCTCTAAGCGATTCTTCAATTTGAGCACATCCATCATATTCTTGACGAGTTACGTAAACTACGTGACCACCACCTATGATGAAACTTGCAATAGAAACTCCTGTAGGAGATTCCATAAATATTTGATCTGTTGGGTTAAACAACATATCTGCTCCAATTGGCTGTCCACCATCAATAATGTCAGATAAAGTCTCATTATAGATAGAATTCTCACCAAAGAAAATATTCAATCTTTTTCCTGTTTCAACATCAACAGCATATCCTGGGAACCAACCCATTCCATTACCTGATCCGTCAGGGCTTCCATCTTTTCCTACAGAAGGGCTTACTCTTGTATCAAACTGAGATGCATTTCCTACTCTTGAGAAACCAGCAAACTCATGATCTTCTGTACCTGTTTCTACAACCACACATCGACTCCATAGATCAGGATTAGAAGTCATGACAATATCTACATTGTTAAGATCTTCTAAACCAGTATTATTTCTAATGAAGGCGTGTCCATTAACATCGGACCAAGCTGGGCTCAAGTAAAACCCACCATTAGGATCATCTTGGAAATCCGTTAAAATAAAAGGATACCAACTTCCGTCACCAATTTGCGTAAATCCATTTTCAGGATCTAATGCATTATCGATTTGGCCACTACTTGTTTTTATGAAATCAAAGACAGCTCCGCCGCCACCGCCGCCGCCAGCGTTTCCGCCACCATCCGGGATACCCGCATACCATCCTGGTACATTTGTATCAGTGTATTCATAGCTTATGTCCAAAGCACCATTTGAATCTTTTGTATTAGCGCCTGGTTCGTCTACTTGACCTAAAGCAATGGAGAATCCGTAATCACTAATGATCTGTTCATTTAATTGAGCCAAAGTCACCTCAGAGTCAATTACAGTTCCACTTTCCAAATCAGTCAATTGCCATACAGAAGCTTCTTCCAATCCACATTGTTGACCAGCAACAAAATCACCGATCACGTCAAGTTTAAACTTACCTTCTTGGATCTCCAAAGGATTGAAGATTTTGACATCTACAGGACCACTTCCTCTCTCATAGGTCACTCGTCCTTCTGTCGTACCGTTAAAAATAGACTCGTACATACTGTTATCCAGATCAACAATATTAGAACCAACTCCTTCTCCAGATAACCTTGTAATTACAGGACCATCTCCATAGAAAGAATTTAAGTTTTCATATACGATAGGTCTTGGTATAACAGTGTAGGTATTAATGTTTTGTCTACCTTCTAAGTAAGGTCTTTCCTGACCCAACTCAGTATCGTCATCAAATGGTTGATAACTATTATAACCATATGCCAATACCATAAAATAGTACTTAGTATGGTTAACTAATTCTCCATCATTAAAGGCATCTTCTGTGATTCTAAACGTATGTTGTAAACCACCATCGTTCCCTTCAACCATTACTTCTGCTTGCCATAATCGCTCACCTTCTTTTAACGGATTAAGCGTTGATGTCCAATTATAAATCTCTGTAATTCCATTATTCACGTCAACCTGTCTCACCAATAGCGCCTTTTCTACATCGCCTAATTCCTGAGGTGTCACCCCACCATCTTTCAGTTGGAAAATTTTGTATCCTTCAAATCGATACAAAGTATCTTCTGCAAAATCCGGTGCAAAAATGTCAATTTCTGTATACTGCTCAAACGCATTGTTTGAGGTAATAGAATCGTTGGTAAGTACCAATATCACTTCTCTATCTAATTCAATTGTACATACGTCAGGTGCATCGGGTCCATCGACAATATCAAAGCAATTGTCAAATAGGTTTTGTGCTTTTTCATCCGCAGCTAATAACCTTGTGATGTCAGGACAAGGATAATCCATGTCTGGAACCCAAACTACCCCAATTATCATTTCATTTACAGCTGTTGGCTGTAATAAAAGCGGACCAGTCGTTTGTAAGGTACGTCTATCACCAAAAGGAAGGTTAGCTGTACACATTGACCAACCATTTGGATCATTTGGTGGATCTGGAAAAACATATCTTACTGAATCCGTACTTGTTAAATTATATCCATCACCCCCAAAAGTTGTTGCCGTTCCATCTGCCCATAAACCTTGCAAATAGTTATAGTATTGCTCCGCAAAATCAGGGTCAGTGGTAGGTGCTGGTGGTGAATTAATATTGTTATTTATATAATTGAAAGAGGTCATTCCAATTTCAATCGTTGTGTCTTGCAATCCTGTTCCGAATTCTGGAACACATAGCGTCTTGTTTCCTAAAGAGTCTAGAATAAACTCCCCGTCTGCATCAAGACAAAATACACGAGGTGATAAAGGACCTCTAAAATAATCCACACCCAAAATTGGAACCTCATCACAATAGGTATTTACCCCGCTACAATCACATCCATTTTGTCCATCCATTGCATCTTCATTATATACATAAGCTAAACTTCTTTCTACATCACATCCAATATAATCATCAACATAACAACCTAAATCTGGATCAATCCACATAGAAAAATAACAATCTCTAAGATCACCTACTGCTCTATTGATCAACTTGTATCTCTGGAAAGTCATATCATTGATCGCATCATTTGTTTTATACGCGAAAGCTTGAACTTGAATTTCCATTCCAATCGGTAAACCTAGAGATACGTTGTGGGGCCCACCGGCATCGTTATAAATCCAGAAGATCATCTCATCCGGTACTAGCTCTAATGCTTGCTTCCGATTTTCAGGTTCACATCCACGAATATCAATTAATGGAAAATCACCCATACATGGATCATAATCTCCATCTAGATCCTCGTCCCAAAAGTTTCCTAATCCTGCCAAGTTATTCGGCAATTGAAAATCAAAGCTTTCTAACCAATAAGGATTTCCTTTTCCAGGCCAATATCTTACATCTTCAGGAATAGAATCACACTCGAATGGTGTACCGTTAATGATGGCTTGATCAAAAAGTTTAATCGCTCTTCTAATTGGGGCTCCTTCTACAACAAAAAATCTATCCCAATCATTACATGTATCTAAATCTGTAGTTCCAGATTGATCATTCAATGGACCTGGATAAAAATCCGCACCATTATCGTTAGAATAGTTTCCATTTGGACCAGCCGCTAATTTTAAGTTATCACCGGCATCAACTCCTCCAATCCATACACTACCTGCGAAAATAGAGGATACTGGTTCTTCATTTTCCGCTGGTTTTGGCACAACATATTGTCCATCACTCAAATCCCACCAAACATCACCACCAGTCAAAAGTGTAGCACGAACATTATTTATGCTTTGTTGTATTGGTTCAATACCAGGTTGACAATCTTCTCTAAAATTAATCTCAGTATTTGAGTTAATTGCAGTGGTTGTATCTTTTTTCTTTTTCTTACTTGCTTTTGGATTGATGTGGGCATTCGCCGCAAGGCACGCAAACATCATTAGTAAAACAAGAGAATATCGATTCAAATTTCGCATATCGATTTTATTTTAAGTCGTTATAGTTTTTTAAAAGTCAAATATTGCTCCCACGAAAATTTGTCTAGGGAAAGAGTAAAATCCTCCGTTCAATACTCTCCATTGGTATGAACTTAGGAAACCTTCAATATCTTTTCCTTGGTTGCCTATGGTGACCAATTGATCTTGACCAATAGATGAAATTAAATATCCATCATCTTCTGCATCACCTGTTACAGGATAAACACCAATTACATTTCTTACATCAAGTAGATTCGAAACTCTTATGTAAACATTACATCCAATTCTTCTAGCCGTTTCACTTGATCCTAAAGCAAAGCTCATTTGACGATCAAGTCTTGCATCTAGATTGAATTGCCACGGTAACCTAGCTCCGTTGATAGATCCTACGAATCCATTACCACCAAGAATAGCAGGTGTTTGTAATCTCGTATAAGGTCTTCCTGAAACAGCATTCAACGTAAAGTTCACACCAGTATTTTCAAAAATATCTATACCACCAATTCTTGGTCCATTATATTTTTTACCGCTACCGTATCTATAATCAACCGTTCCCGTAATTCTATGTCTTTCATCATAAGAAAATGGTAATAAGTTTCTAATCGGTCCTCTAGAGTTGATACCGCTTGATGAGTTGACATCTGAACCAGTACCATTTGCAAATTGCAATGTATAAGAAGCGTTCATTTGAAGATTGTTCGTTCTTCTTCTCTCAATCGCAACAGAAATACCTTTTACTGTACCAAAATCAAGATTAGATCTTGTTTCGTACTCCACTGGAGAAGAAACAAACTGATACACTCTTCTTTGTATCATATCTCTTAACTCCTTGTAGAATAATGAAATTTTCAACGCAGAGGTACTATTTAACTTTTGTTGGAATCCTACCTCATAATCAATTGTCTTTTCTGGTCTTAGATTCGCATTATTCAAAGGTGTTCTTTGTGGATCTTCAAAGTAATAATAATCCAATGCTGTTACCGCAGTTCCACTTGCTGGTCTCTGAACCAATACATCGTAGTGAGCAAAGAAGTTAGCATCCTCAGTAATAGGGAATGAAAAGGCCAATCTAGGCATGAAGTTTAGCTGAGGATCATAATCATCAAAACTCCAATCAGGATCGTACAAGCTACCTTGAATGTTCAAGTCTTGCTCAGAAATATTTTCTGCTAATCTATATGATGGATTGACTAAAGCTCCATCAAAGATTAGATTACCATTGTTACCAACTGAAGTACCATTTGGTAAAAACCATTCATCTTCTTTTCTATAACCTACTATACTTTCTGAACCACTACTAGCTACATATACTTTCCAGTCATCTTCAACAGCAGTAGGTTTGTCACCACCTACTCTATTGAAAAACTCATTAGCTGATTCAATATCATATAATGTATATGGATCTTTAAGCACTTTCGTATTCGCATCGTAATAATCTAAACGCACCCCTAATCTGAAGATAATGTCTTTGTAAGTGAACTTATCCTGAACATATGCCGCTCCATATATAGGTTTTAATGGTGCCACATCAAAGGTTCTGTAACTTTCACCATTTGATTCCGCTCTTCCTGTAAAGAAATCGTCGAATGTCACATTGCTCCCTAATTTATTTCCTAAATAGTCATATCCGTAATAAGAAATGTAGTTAGGGTCTGTTAATTCAGAAGGAGCAAATAAGTCAAGAGTCAATAAGTCTGGACTTAATCCTGCAAGATTTACATAATCATTTACAGATAAGTCTAATACATCCCTTACTCTTTTGTAAAATAAGTTGCCAGAGTTTGCATCATTCGTTAAAGTCTGATACAAGTTGGCTTCAATACCGTCAGGACCAAAAGCTGGATTATCATCAAAGAAAGTTCCAATGACATTCGTCGTGTCCACACCTACGATATGTCTATTCACGTTATTTGCAGCTGCTAACCAAAGTCCTCTTGGAGCAACTCCATAAGATCTGTTGGTGCTTTGTTCATATAAAACACCAATTTGAATATTGTGTCTTCCTGATTCAGACCCTCCGGGTAAATATTCAAAACCAGTAGTAACATTAAACGTATAAATGTCTGATTCTGATTTGGTGAATGAATTATAAACCTGTCCAACGTTATTATATAAATCAGACCAGAATCCACTTAAGTTATTATCAATAAGTCCATTATCGATCGCATAATTCCCAAGTACTGGATTAATGTTCGGATCAATTTCAAACTCACCTATTTCATTTTGAATGTATTGTTGGAAACCATAAGGAATACCATTCAAATCAAAATAAACATCTCCACCCCAATTATCTACATCATTTAGAATTTGAAGTCTTGGTTCAAAATCAATGACTTGTGAACCATAATATCCATAGTTTCCTAATCTATCTTCATGACGGAAGTCTTCACTTCTTGCTCTTCTTTTTTCATAACCCGCTAATACCGTATAGTAGGCATTTCTAATGGTTGTATTCTTCTCAGCTTTTTCCTCATCACTTAAATCACCACCAAATCCTTGAGAACCAAGTTTATGTCTAAATCTGAAATTAGTTCTAAATCCATCTGAATAGCTGTATGGGTTATTCGTCCAATTCAACAATCCCCAAGCAGCACTTGGAGTAAATCT
>JAHDBI010000028.1:21689-26054 GCA_020630475.1 Saprospiraceae bacterium | reverse complement strand
TGAAGCTGCTCGATGTCTTGTGTTGGAATCACAGATCCTCTAACTCGAATACCATCGATATAATAGTAGGTTGCATCAGTTCTTGAACCCCTTACTGAAATCGCTCCACCTTTAGTAGTGGTTAATCCAGCTGAGGTAGCCGCAATTCCCGCAACACTTCTGGTAGGAAGAGAACGAATATTTTCGGCAGTAACCGTTTTACCTTGGGTTGTATTATCCTGTTCGACTAATGGCACTTTATAGGCCACTACTTCAACTCCTTCGATAATAACACCGTCCTCGGATATTGCAAAGTCAAGTTTGTTGGCTTTACCGGCTTTTATGATAACTCCTGTCTGTCTTTGTGGAGAATATCCAATATACGCTGCTTCAACATCATAATTTCCTGGTTCTAAGCCAGAAATTGAATAGTTTCCATCAAAATCGGTATCCGTACCAGAGATAAAAACATCATTCTTATATAATGTTACGGTGGCAAAAGCCAAGGCTTCACCGCTTTGTTTGTCAATGACTTTCCCTTGTATAGCCGTTTGTCCGTAACTAACGACACCATAAAAAAGGACAGCACATAATGAAAGTAGAATTTTTCTCATCTGCATAGATTTGTAAAGATGTGAGATATTTCGTTTGGTTTAGTTTTCGCTTAGCTCACAATGTTACTAAATAAACAAAGCTTTTCAAAATTTTTTGTTTTAGCGACAACTCTCATAAATAAACATGATTTTGGTCGCCGCCAACACCTTTTTATAAAAGCATTATTGATTCCAACTTTTTTAGTATTACCTGAGAAATTCTCTCAAGCGATTCATTTGTCCAACCAGCAACATGTGGACTCAATATGACATTATCCATATTAAATAAGCGCTCATACATTATGCGCTCAGTCTCAGTATACGTCGCTGGTTTTTCATTTTCAAAAACATCTAGGCAAGCCCCCTTTAGCTTTTTAGTTGTAATTGCGTTTAAAAGATGTTCGAGATTGACGACACCCCCTCTACTAGTATTCATGATGATTACTTCGTCGCGACATTTCGCTAAAAAAGCATCATTACAGTAGTATTTCGTTTCTTCTGTTAGGGGTAAATGAAAACTAATTATTTCGCTTTTTTCTAATAGCTCGTTTAAAGAGACTAGATTAATATGATCAAGATGTGGTGGTTTTTCTTTCAAATATTTGTCATGAGCAAATATTTTTACCCCCCAGCCCGCGAATTTTTCGGCAAATGAAGTCCCCGTATGTCCTAATCCAATGATACCGATGTTCTTTCCTGATATTTCAAATCCCCGATGTGCTTCCCTATTCCATTTTTTAGACCGAACATTTTCATGAGAAGAGATCAATTTATTGGAGAGGGCCAACAACATTCCTAAAGCATGTTCGGCAACTGCATTTCTATTGCCTTCCGGCGAATTAATAACAGCCACATTTTGACTTTCGGCGAAAGCCAAATCAACAATCTCTAATCCTGAACCTAGACGTGCAATAAATTTTAGATTTGCAGCCTTTTTGATGACTTCTTCAGTCATCTTCACCTTACTATTGATGACTACACCTTCGTATTGAGATATGATTTTCTGGACTTGATCATAACTGATATCTCTTTCATAGTGCACTTCAAATCCTTTGTGAGAAAAACCATCAACTAAACTTGGATGGACATAATCTGTTATGAGTACTTTTCGCGTCATTTTATTTTTTGGCTTTCGCCAAAGGTAAATGCTATTTCAATAGATAAAAGATTTATTCACTATAGAAGTTTCAAATACATATAACTGTTTGATTTATATAAGTAATATATATATTTGCAGCCAACATCAAGACTCGACCTAAATGCCAAAAGATAACAGTATTAAATCCATCCTTATCATAGGAAGTGGGCCTATCATTATTGGACAAGCATGCGAATTTGATTACTCTGGAAGTCAAGCTGCTAGATCCCTCATGGAGGAAGGAATTGAAGTGAGTTTAATCAACTCCAATCCTGCCACAATTATGACAGACCCTGTAATGGCCGATCATATCTATCTGCTCCCATTGACTGTGGAAAGTTTAGAACATATTCTTAAAGAAAGACAAATTGATGCCGTATTAGCAACGATGGGTGGTCAGACTGCTTTAAATCTTGCTATTGAAGCTGGAAAGGTTGGTCTTTGGGAAAAATATAATATCCGACTCATTGGTGTTGATGTGGATGCGATTGAGTTGGCAGAAAATAGAGAAGCTTTTAGAAAACATGTCATCCAATTGGGAATGCATGTGGCTCCGTCATTTATAGCGAACTCCTTTTTAGAAGGGAAAGATGCCTCTCAAAAAATAGGATTCCCACTCGTGATTAGACCAAGTTATACATTGGGTGGAACTGGTGGAGGATTTGTTATGGAGGAAAAGGATTTTGATGAAGCCTTAAGAAGAGGACTTGACGCTTCTCCTTCTCATGAGGTTCTTGTAGAAAAAGCAGTATTAGGTTGGAAAGAATACGAACTAGAGTTATTACGTGATTCTAATGACAACGTAGTGATTATATGTACTGTGGAGAATATGGATCCAATGGGAATTCATACTGGAGATAGTATAACAGTAGCCCCTGCGATGACTCTATCCGATACGGCTTATCAACAAATGAGAAATGATGCGATTAAGTTGATGCGTTCAATGGGGAATTTTGCCGGAGGGTGTAATGTACAGTTTGCGGTGAATCCTGAAACGGAAGATCTGATATGCATTGAAATTAATCCTCGTGTATCGAGATCAAGTGCTCTGGCTAGTAAAGCTACAGGTTATCCGATTGCAAAAATTGCGGCAAAATTGGCGATAGGATATCATTTAGATGAATTAAAGAATCAAATCACTAAAACTACCTCAGCTTATTTTGAGCCTACATTGGATTATGTGATCGTGAAAATGCCTCGATGGAATTTTGAAAAATTCTATGGAGCAGACAATACATTAGGCCTTCAGATGAAATCAGTCGGTGAAGTCATGTCGATAGGTCGAACATTTACGGAAGCGCTTCAAAAGGCATGTCAAAGTCAAGAAAATAACCGAAGCGGACTCGGAGCCGATAAAAAGGAATGGATAAGAACTGATGATATCTTAAAAAGATTAGAAACGCCAAGTGATGATCGCGTTTATAGAATTAAAGATGCGCTTAGGCTAGGTGTCCCGGGTAAAACTGTTCAAAAACTAACACGTATCGATCCTTGGTATATCGATCAAATCAAGGATTTAGTAAAGATGGAAGATCATTTGTTGCGATATAATGTACCGGAAGATATTCCAATTGACTTTTTTAGAGAATTAAAAGTAAATGGTTATTCCGATGCTCAAATCGCATGGGTATTAAGAGTTGAAGAAGAAGAGGTAAGAAAACAGAGAAAGAAATTAGGCATCACGAGAACATTTAAAATGGTGGATACTTGTGCAGCAGAATTTGAAGCACAAACGCCATACTTCTACTCGACCTTTGATTCAGAAAACGAGAGTATTCCTAGTGACAAGAAAAAGATTGTTGTTCTTGGTTCAGGACCAAACAGAATTGGACAAGGAATTGAATTTGATTATTGCTGTGTTCATGGTTTAATGGCCATTAAAGAAGCCGGTTACGAATCCATCATGGTCAACTGTAATCCAGAGACGGTTAGTACAGACTTCGATATTGCTGATAAACTATATTTTGAACCGGTATTTTGGGAGCACCTTGAAGAAATACTTGAACTAGAAAAGCCAGAAGGAATTATCGTACAACTTGGAGGTCAAACTGCATTGAAATTGGCAGAAACATTCCATGAAAAAGGGATTAAAATCTTTGGTTCAAGTTATAATGCATTAGATTTAGCGGAAGATAGAGGACGCTTTTCGGATTTATTAAAAGAACTGGACATTCCTTATCCTGATTATGGAAGTGCTGTAGATGCAGATGAAGCATTAGAAATTGCAAATCGAGTTTCTTATCCTGTTTTAGTCCGTCCATCATATGTACTTGGAGGTCAAAGAATGAGGATAGTTATCAATGATGACGAACTTGAAAAGCATGTACTCAGTATCTTCAAGCATATGCCTGGAAACAAGGTGTTGATTGATCAATTTTTGGAAAGAGCCAAAGAGGCGGAAATTGATGCCATCTGTGATGGTGAGGATATTCATATCATGGGTATTATGGAACACATCGAACCTGCGGGTATTCATTCCGGTGATAGTTCGGCCGTCTTACCAACATATAGTTTAAGTGATAACGTCCTTGCTCAGATGAAGGAGTATGCTAAGAAATTAGCCTTTGCTTTAAAGATCAAAGGATTGATCAATATTCAGTTTGCGATAAAAGATGAAAAGGTATATGTCATAGAAGCCAATCCAAGAGCATCAAG
>JAHDBI010000028.1:0-21589 GCA_020630475.1 Saprospiraceae bacterium | reverse complement strand
TAGAAAAAGAAAATCATATACCCCTACTTAGTAGAAAAAGATTTTAAATCTCTTTCTAATTCAAGACAAAGTGAATCACTTTTTAGATTAGAACTTGACACTAACTTTTATTCTTTATCATATTAAAAATAAAAGTTATGAAGCTAAATTTTATTCTTGTCATTTTATTCATTAGCCAGGTTTCACAAGCACAGAATGCCTCGCAAAATAAAATTAGTGTAGTAGGCCATGCCAAACAAGATTTCATCCATGATCATCTTTCTGCTACTATTTCATTCGCAGCAATCCCAAGAAATGATTATCAAAAGATTTACAGCAAATCTATCAATGAAATAAAGAAAGAATTTCAAAAACATCTGTCATCTTTTGGATATGACACTTTAAATTTGGTAGAAATATTCCCGCAAACAGCTTACTACAATTCTAACTATCCTCGTCAATATGAACTAGTAATAAATAGCAGAGAAGACGCACTAAAACTAATTAGTGGTAAAATCCCTGGAGTTTCGATTTCAAGTTTTAAATATCGATATAAACCTGACTTAGAGTTAGACATTAACAAACTCACTATTGATGCTATAAATAATGCGGAAGAAAAAGCGCTTTTCGTTGCTAAACAACTTAACAAAAAATTAGGTGAAATTATATCCGTGAATTATCGCACCTACCATGAAAAGAGTTTGCCTCCAAAACACCACAATCTTGAAACTTTTACCTACAACCAACAAATCACAATCATTTATGAACTTACCGATTAAAATTTTGAGAAAAACTTTACTCTTACTGGCGATTATCCTGTGCATGAATCTAAATGCACGAGACTCTATTAAAGTTTCAATATGTGTTTATCATGAAATTAAGATTAGTCCAGACTTCATAAGTCTTGAAATTTCATTCTTTGAAAACAATTCTAGTTGCAGTGAAGATATCGGAGCAACAAATGTCTATGATCAATACGAAATATTTAAGAAGAACCTAGAATTGATTGATACAAAAAATATTGAAGAGTTGACTCTTATGGAAAATTTAAACCATTCGACTATCGCACTTTCATTTTCCATCTATCCGATTAAAAAGGAAGATCTAAAAGAAATATTTGATGCGGCCAAAATATCGTTTGGACAAAACGTAAAGTTGTATTCTTGGCTTAAATGTCCAATTGATGAGCAAAAAAATAACTTTTTAAGCCAGGCGATTACTAAAAGTGAGAGGAAGTTAAAAATCTTGAAGAATGTTTTAAATAAAGAACACGAGGTACTGTGTGGATTCGAGTTAGAAGATGATGAAATCGTAAATGATGGCAATTATCTGTTCGAAGATTATTCCAAAACGCGCTTGTTGGACTACTATAAGTTTGAAATTTCTAACATCAATGAAAACGAACTGTATTATGAATGTGAGATTGATATAGACTACATCATTTTTTGATCAACTTACCTCACGGGCAAAGAATAAACGTAATAATTCTCTTGTTTAAAATTAGCTTGATCGAAGGACTGCCAAAGTTGTAATTCGGCGAAAGCCTGACCTTCCAACTTACGAGGAGAAACAATCACTAATCCACCGACCCCTTTAAACTGAGCGAATAATTTTAATTCCTGAACTGAAGGAATATATACTTTTTCCAACCATCTAAAATAAGAGAATGGTTCACCTGAAGGGAGACTATAGAATTTTCGATCGGCGTAACCGATGACGGGTGTATTTTCAAATTTATTGATCCCAACGATAGGCACCTCAATAGGGACCTTTTCTTTAAGGAATAAACCTGTCTTCTTTGCATTGGTAAAAGAACCGGTTAGGTCATAATGCAATCCTCTGACGCCATGTACCAAACTGAAGACTCCAAATACCGCAACTATCAACAGTGGATAGATGCACCTTCTTTCCCATTTTAAATGCATTAGTGAGACTAAGCAAAAGAATAGAATCAACAGCATACCCCATTGCCTAACTCCTCCAGTATATATAAAAGAAGCAAAGAACAGAAAGACTAAAAAACCACTCAACCATGAATATAAAATAGGTCTTCGTTTGTGGAACAATAAGAAGATTAATGCAAAAACAACTACACTTGACACAAGACCAAAAGTCGTATATCCTTGGGCAGCTGTATCTTTTGTAATGCCTATTAAAAAAGTATTACTCTGTAGACCTTGAAAACTTTTTAAAATACTTTCAACGCTAAAACCTGTTTGGTTATATGCCCTTGTAAAATCATCTTCATTACCTCGTGGAAAAACTGTGATCACAAAAACTAAAACACCCACGGCTAGAGCAACAAGATTCCTGGCTTGAACCTTAGTAGAAGTGATCAAATCCATTTCTGTGTCATATAATAAATAAACCATCAAGGCGCCGGCTATAATGAGTCCGTATACCTCTGTTTGGCAAATAAGAAATAAACTGATGGGAAGGAGATTTTTTTTTCCTTTTTGAGACTGAATCAAATACGTGATTAAAAATGCAAAAAGCACCACAAAAACATAGGCTCTATTAATCAAGCCATATTCAAAAAACAAAAAGTAACCTGCCGCATAAAGTATTTTAATGGGCAATGGTGTTTTCAACTTCACAAACAATAGGTAAAAGCTTACAAGGACAAGTAAGAGATGGGCCCACTGAATGATCAACTCGTCTTGTTCGAAAAATGATTGAAGGGGTACAAATAATTTTAGATATAAATACCACAGGGCTGGATGTCCTTCGTAATTGAGAAAAGAAAGCATTTCTCCCAGTCCCATATCTTTAGCATCAAACCATGCTTGCCACTCATCCTTCCATAATTCGTGAAAATTGAACTTGAAGACACCAAGTAAACCAGTAAAAATGATGACTAATAAATGCTCTATCCTCCATCGCATAGACCAAAGATAATAGAGATTTTAGGGTAGAATTAGTTTTTAAGCTTAATGATTCTAAATGTGATTGCTTTAACACCCTCTAGATCATTCACTCGACTGTGCTGACGTATGCCTAACTTATAATCTCCCAATTCTTTAAACCGAATGTTCTTTTGCAACTGAAACTTAGCCGTACAACTTTTGGCATTACAATCTCCTATCCAGTCTGCGAATTCATCGGTCAATTGAAGTGACAAAACATCATTTACCTCATTCCCTTTGGGAAAGAATGTGGTTAGTTCGATATATAAATTTTGATACTTAAACTCTTTAGAAAACTCCAAGTCTAATTCGAGGTCGTATTGAGCAATCGTGTCTTGAATTTCGAATGGGTAATCATAGCTTTTATCATGGCTCCAAGCATCTTCCGCCAACTCCAATTTGGATTCCAAATATGGTTGCTCCCTACAGGAGATTAAACATAAAATTGACAGAAATATTAAGCACCTAGTCATTGAAATAATCTTTCATTCGCTCAAAGAAACCCTTTTCAGATTTTCCAGGTTGAGGTGTAAAGTTTTCGGATTGTTGCAATTTTTCTAAAATACTTTTTTCCTCTGAAGATAATTTTTTAGGCGTCCAAATATTAACATTGATCAACTGATCTCCTTTACCATAAGCTTGAACTGATGGCAAGCCTTTTCCTCTTAATCGGAATATTTTTCCAGCCTGAGTACCAGCTGGTATTTTGATTTTAACATTACCTCCTAATGTGGGGACTTCAACAGAAGTACCCAGTGCTGCATCCGCAAAATTTAAAAATAAATCATGGATGATATTCATTCCATCTCTACTGAAATGTTCATTCGGCTTAACTTCAATATTGATTAATAGATCTCCGCTCGGACCACCTTTTTTACCTGCGTTACCCTTTCCTCTCATGGATAACTGCATTCCATCTTCAACTCCAGCTGGGATTTCTATTTCAATGGTTTCAGCGTCCATTTTGGTCCCCTCGCCTTTACAATAATTACAGCTTGCTGTAATTTGCTGTCCAGCTCCATTACAAGTTGGGCAAGTAGCCGTGGTTTGCATTTGACCCAATGGGGTATTTCTAATTTGTCTTACATAACCCTGTCCAGCACATGATCCACAGGTCTTGACGCTTCTACTATCCTTCGCTCCAGAACCACCACAACTGTCACATTTCAATTGTTTCTTAACCTTTATCTTCTTAGTGACTCCATTTTCTATATCCTCTAAAGTTAAACTGACTTTGATTCTAATATTGGATCCTTTTTGCCCAGCAGATCTTCGTCTTGAACCTCCACCACCAAAGAAAGATTCAAAAGGGCTTCCTCCTCCGCCGCCAAAAATATCTCCGAATTGAGAAAAGATATCTTCAACTGTAAAACCTCCTCCGCCTCCGCCTTGGTTCATGCCAGCATGTCCAAAACGATCATATCTTGCTCTTTTGTCTGGGTCATTTAAAACCTCATAGGCTTCTGCCGCTTCTTTAAATTTTTCTTCTGCAGATTTATCTCCAGGATTTCTATCTGGATGATATTTCATGGCAATCTTTCGATAGGCCTTTTTTAAAGCTGCTTTTTCAACATTCTTATCTACTCCAAGAATCTCGTAATAATCTCTTTTAGCCATTGTAGTTATTTTCCGACAACCACCTTGGCGTGTCGTATAATTTTATCGTTGAGTAAAAAACCTCTTTCAATAGTGTCAATAATCTTTCCTTTCATTTCATCTGAACCTGCAGGGATTTCACTGATTGCTTCATGAAGTTCTGGATCAAAAGTCTCGCCGTTAGTCTCCATAGCTTTTAAGCCTTTTACGGATAACACGGAGTATATTTTGTTGTAGACTAATGTAACGCCTTCGCTAAACTGTTCTATACTGTCATCATCATCGGCCGCTTTTTTGGCTCTTTCAAAGTCATCTAAAACTGGAAGTATGGCTTGCATCACGTCCTGACCTGCACTTTTTCTAATTTCAAGGTTTTCCTTAAAGGTCCTTTTCTTGAAATTATCAAACTCGGCAAATAATCTTAAAAACTTATCTTTTTGTTCTGCCAATTGAACCTTCATTTCTTCCAATTCCATTTTCAGTTTGTCGTCTTTCTTGCTGGATTTTTTGGAACCAGTTTTCTTTTTTTTCGCTTCCGCGGAATCCGTCTCTTTTTTCGATGCCATCTTATTTCTTAATTTTTTAAACACAACAACTAGGGTTCAATATTTTTGCCATTCTTTTTTATGAGTCAATATGGCACATTTCAGCCTTATTTATAGTAATTCTGTCACTTTACGAGGGCCACTGACAATATTTCATCAATTTCTTCAAAACTAGCTTTACTAGCTACTATGGTACCTGATGGATCAATGAGAAACTTACTCGGTAAGTCTGTCACCTTATACGCCAAGGTAAATGGACTGACTGCGACCAATCTACTTTCGTCCACAATATGCAAATCCCAATGAAGTCCATCTTTCTCAATAGCTTTTTTAACTCTCTGATCGTCTTTTTCTATCGCAATATTGAGGACTTTAAATCCTGCTCCATCTTTGGATTTTAAATCTTTGTATTTGTTATAGAATGAAACTAAGGTCCGGTTTTCCTTTCGACATGGAGGGCACCAAGATCCCCAAAAATCTATCAAAACATAGTCTCCTCTTAAGTCGCTCAATTTAAATGGGCTACCGTCTAATAACTTTGATTCTATCTCAGGAGCGATCTCTCCTTTTTTAGCCGATCCTGAAAACAAAAAGTAATATGCTAAGAAGGCAATGAGTAATACTACAATCCATACAAAGTGTCGATTATTCATATTTAGTGTTTCAAGTTAAAAGAGACAAATAACATATGTTATTTATCTTTAATTTATTACTTTAGGGTGCCTTTAAAGGCAATGCAAAACAAACGAAAATTTCATGAGTAAGTTAACACCCTTATTGGTGATTTGTTTCTTTTTTTATTCGTTCTGTCTAAATGCTCAAACGAGCTTTCAAGAAAATTCGAATGAAAAAATTTTTCTTGAAACAACTCAATATATTGAGGATAAAGACTGTGGTTTGACCAAGGATGTTCTTATCGTTCACTCTCAAGAACGCCTTAATTTCATAGAAATTTTAAATTATAAAGGAGATATCGTTATGCGTTCGCGAAAGCGAGAAATAAATATCTCGAAACTAAGAAAAGGTAAATACTTTCTTTCCAGTCGATTAAATGATCAATTCGTTGTAAAACAATTTGAAAAGATTTAAAGAAGTCCTCTAAAAAATCCCGTAATTCGTTGGTATGAAACGTAAGATTTACCCGGGAAAAATTCCAACTAGAGATTTACACCAGTTCCTTTTAGGCGCAGTAGCACCTAGGCCAATCGCATTCGTAGGAACCATTGACGAAAACGGAAATGACAATTTAGCTCCGTATAGTTTTTTCAATGTCTTTTCTTCCAATCCTCCAATGGCTGTTTTTTCCTCTAATCGACGGGTTGTGGATAATACGACAAAGGACACGCTCCACAATATTGAAAAAAACAAGGAATGTGTTATCAATGTCGTTAGTCACAGTATTGTGAGACAAATGGCTGTTTCGTCAGTACAATTTGATCCCGGAGTTAGTGAGTACGAAAAATCAGGTTTGACGCCGGTAGATTCTGAATTGGTTAAACCCAAAAGAGTATTGGAGTCCCCTGTAAACATGGAGTGTAAAGTCCAACAGATCATTCCTCTTGGAAGCCATGGTGGTGCTGGACATTTAATTTTATGCGAAATCGTTTTAATGCACATCAACGAATCCGTCATTGATGAAAATGATCGGATCGATCCTCATAAGATTGATTTAATGGGTAGAAATGGGAGAGCCTATTACACTAGGTCCAGTGGTGATGCTATTGAAACGATTGTTCAGGCCGTTACTGAAATGGTTATAGGTTATGATGCGCTACCCAAATTCATTCGCGAAAGCGAACAACTCAATGGTAATGAGATAGGACAATTGGCTGGCAATACTCGTTTTCCTACCGCTGAAGAAATAGATGAAATACAAATCGAGTATCAAGAAAATCTTAATGACAATGAACAAATCATGTGTAAGGCAAAAGAATTATTACAAGATGATAATCGTCTGAAGGCCTTAAGTTTATTAATGACACAAGTAAAAAAGGAATCATGAGCAAGTATGCATTATTAATTATACTCTCTACAATTTGTGGAGACTTGTTTTCTCAAAATGAGGCTATTGGGATTTTACAAACATTGGCGGCAGAAGAAAGGATGAATACTGAAAACCTCGAAAGCGTCCAAATTAAAACTTATCAAACTTTTGTATGGGATGACAGTCGAGAGCCAGACACCTTGATGATTGGTACACAAGGAGATACTACTAAACTATACCTAGAAAGCTATGATAACAGAATCATTACGGACAAGAACAATGTAACAGAGTTGGACATGATGTTTATCAATACAATGAAAAAAACTAACTCATATCCATCATTAACCAATTAAATAATGAGCAGCTTGATTTAACGTATGATGATAAGGGCCAAAAAATCACAGAATACCTTGAAGAACAACTAATGAAACATGAGTATTATAATCAAGGCAACTTGACAAAAACTACTATTTATTCTGGAGTGGAGAAAACGAATGAAATTGTGTCAATCATCATTTACGAGAATACATACAAAAAATAGTACCCCTCTTTTTGTCCCCCCTTTTAATTTCAGCATCGTCATGTAAGTGAAAGAGGATGGAACTTATGCATTCTCAAAATTTAAAAACACAAAAAAACATTATCATGAAAGATTTTATGCTATTATTTATCGGATCAGATTACGTAACACAAGGCTTATCTCCAGAAGAAATGCAGGCACGCATGGGAAAATGGTTTGCTTGGAATGACAAAATGCAAGCACAAGGCATCGTAAAACATGGGGAAGCACTACAGTCCACAGGAAGAAGAGTCACCGGTGAAAACAGAACCGTAACAGATGGACCATTTGCTGAGAGTAAAGAACTGATCGGAGGTTATTATGTAATTAGCGTAGCAGATTACGATGCTGCTGTTGAAGTTGCACAAGACTATCCAGATTATGACCTAGGGGGTAAGGTAGAAATTAGAGAAATCATGGTATTCGACCAATAATGGAAGGAAAAATAATAGACCATCTTTTCCGGCATCAGCATGGAAAGATGGTCTCTGTTTTAACGAGAATTTTTGGGTTTGAGCATCTAGAAACTATTGAAGACGCTGTTCAAGACACTTTTATTCAGGCCATGAATTCGTGGCGAAAACAAATGCCTGAAAATCCAGAAGCATGGCTCATGCGTGCTGCAAAAAACAGAAGCATTGACTTATTTCGAAAAATTGGAAAGGACAAAGATCGTGATAGCCAATTCAACAATGGACCTTCGGCTATTGCATTATCAGAAATGTTTTTAGACGATGAAATTGAGGACAGCCAACTCAAAATGATTTTTACTGCCTGTCACCCATTACTTGATCCTAAGGACCAAATTGCCTTTGCATTAAAAACGATTTCGGGATTTAGCCGGAAAGAAATTGCAGCGGCACTTTTGTCTAAAGAAGATAACATCAAAAAGCGACTACAAAGAGCAAGAAAATACATTGTCAAACTAAATCTACAATTTGAAATACCTGTAGGAGAAGAATTGAATGTAAGGTTAGATCGAGTCATGGAAGTGATTTATGTTTTATTCAATGAGGGTTTTCAAAGTCTAAAAAAGGATAAGTTGATACGCAAGGATCTTTGTGGAGAAGCCCTTCGTTTATGCAAAATCCTTTTGAATAAAAAAGCGCTTCAAGTCCCAAAACTACATGCTCTATTTGCTTTATTATGTTTTCACTCTTCAAGGCTAGAAAGTAAAATTGGACCAAATAACGAAATCATTAATCTAGCGGATCAAGATCGACGCTTATGGTATTTTCCTTTGATCGCAATGGGCAACGATGCCATGAATAAGGCTGTTGAAAACAACGTTAAAATGAGCTCTTATCATTATGAAGCTGCCATCGTTTCCGAACATCTTCGAGCATCAAGTTTTGAAAAGACCAATTGGACGATGATCCTGAAATGGTATCTTGAACTTTACGCACTGCAACCAACAGAAAACAATCTCTTAAACATTTCAATTGTTCAAATTCAATTAAAGCAATTTGACGAAGCATTAAAGTCTCTTACGAATATTAACCAAGCCAAACTTCAACAACGTGAATATCTATACTATGCTACTTTTGCGGAGTATTTTCATCACCAAGGTGAGGTAGTAAAATCGATTCACCATATTGATCGCGCGTTAGAATTGGTCAAAAATGAATCTGAGAGAGATTACTTTATTTCTAAAAAGAATAGCTATCAAAATAAAAATGCCCGGGACTAGCCCAGGCATTTCGCAATTTACGTACTAAACATTCTTATCTCAATAATGTAATATCTCCGTGTCTCACATAGCTTTCATTTTCAACATGACAATTGATGATAGCGGCCTTTATCTGATAAACATATACTCCTGGTAGTAACATTTGTCCTTTGTATTTTCCGTCCCATTCTATTTGTTGGTCATTGGATCTGAAGACAAGATTCCCCCATCGATCAAACACCTCAAAAGTTTCTAGTTGAACGGAAGCATTTTGACTTACGTCAAACATAAATCGGTCATTTCGTTCGTCATTGTTGGGTGTAAAAATGTTTGGAATATAAACGCCATCATTCATGGGATCCTCTGCTTCAACTATAAAATCATGTGTGATGGTTTCACAGTTGTTTTGCAATGTTACTTGATACGTACCAGGGGAATTAGCCACAAAGAAATCACTCACCGTACCATCAGACCATGTAATATCATAATCATTTCCAGTAATCATATCTAAATCAATTTGAACCTCCAATTGATCACATGCCAGCACGGGAATATCTAATTCAAAGTCCAAGGCCTCAAAAGATTCAACTTCTATAGCGTCCTCGACAATACATCCATTGACATCTTTCACATAAACAGAATAATCCGCTGGTGGAAGGTTTTCGAAAATAGCTGAGCTACCAAATGTATTACCATCTAAAGAATATTCAAGAGGACCATTTCCTGAACCATTCAGAATTTCTATTAATCCATTGTCCACATTAGGACAAGACAATTGCATATCCAAATCGAAAGTTGTTTCAGGATAAGCTAAAACAGAAACTTCAATCGTAGAATCACATCCAACCGCATTCGTGTAAACGAAAATATGATCATCACCCGGGAACAATTCTACTCCATCTATTTCAGTCGAACTCTCTGCACATATACTAACATCATATGCTGAAACATCTGATTGAAGCAACTGAATTGTTACTGTCTCTGTAGAATCACATCCTCCGGCCGCTTGATATACTTGAACAAAACTGGTATCCACCCCGATTTCTAATCCATTATACATTACCGTTGATCCAGGACAAATAGAATGATCAACATCGACAGTAATATTTTCACAATTGAAGTAAATTAAAATTACAACTGTTTCTTCCGCATCACATCCTTGTAATTCAGTTAGAATTGATGGCTCATAGGCCAATGCCTTATCCACAGAATTTTCATCGAAAACAACAGTATATTCTGTAGAAGGTATATCATCAAATAGGTAGTTACCATTTGCATCTGTAAGGACACTATCCACTTTTACACCTCCTTCATAGAGATATATTTGTGCGTTAGGCACTAGAGTGTCTCCAGCATCCACAATACCATTTTCATTCACGTCGTAATAAACTTGTCCGTCCAGATCTCCAACCGGATCAATCAGATCAAGATAGAATGATTCGGATGTAGCTACACAACCAAAGACATCCGTTAAGACCACATAATACTCACCACTTTCATAAGCAACGAATTCGGCAGACGTTCCATTAGGTGCAGGAATGGCCACATCATTATGGTACCATTGGAAAGACTGTATGTTTGGAATTGTTGGTAAACAAATGGTATCAGGAGCACATCTCTCTAAGCAACCAGATGGAATTAAACCTATATCTGGAGCTGCATGAACAGTGATCGCATCACTTTCTGTACTGCATCCATATTGATTATACCCTTTCACAAAATACTCTCCGGAAATCTCAACAAAAATTGATGTACCTGATTCCCCATTACTCCATATGTAATCTACTCCTAACTGTGGGTTGTCAACAATCAATTCCGTTGTTGCACCAGCACATAGATATCCACCTGGGTTTGAACTTATAACAATTGGATCTGGATTGGCATGAATCGTAACGTGAAAAGGACCAATTTCATTTGTACAACCAGTATTCATATCAGTGATGACAACACTAAAGTCATACTCCCCAGCATCTAGAAGATTTCCTCTATCCTCGCTAAATTCCAAAACATTCCCATTGAGGTTATTGGACCACGTATAACTTAAGTCATCATAATCTATAGCTTCAATAATTACATCTTCCCCTTCACAAGTAGCATATCCGTCATAAAATATTGCTAATGTTTGACCATATTCTGCCAATTCTAATGCTCTTATACTGGTGATAGGAGCAGGAGTAACTTCCACTACAAAACCATCTGGCTCATAAGTACATCCAAACTGATCCGTTAAAGTCACCATATAAATATCTTCTTCACTTACTGTAATAGTTTCACTTGTTTCTCCTGTCGACCACTCCCATGATACACCTCCAGCAGGTGAAGTAATGTCTGCTGATTCTCCCTCACATATAGGGATTGGAACATTTGCTGTGATATCACCATTGTTTAGATTTGGTTCGATTTCGACTTGAATAGATCGATAATTTGAGCAACCGTAAATATTCGTGGTGGTCAAGCCTACGGTATAAACACCTGGATTTTCATACGCATGATAAGATGTACTTAAGCCTGATGTATTCGCCTCACCTGAACTTACATCACCAAAGTCCCATTCGTACGTAACAATTGGATCAGTGGTTACACTTTCAAATTCGATCGCTGTATTTGCGCATTCTACACTCGGTGGTGTGATGTCTACAATAGGCAATGGGTATATCGTTATGGTTTGCACCAATGTAGAAGTACATGCACCATCACTAATGACCAAAGTAACATCGTAAGAACCTGGATCATCATAAATATGTGTTGGGTTGCGATCTCCAGATACGTTATCTATGCCAGATGCTGGATGACCAAAATCCCAAGACCATGATGAAATCGTATTGCCTGGCAAATAACTTGAGAGATCAATAAAGTTAACCGGTGCACCAGGACATGCTTTATCGAAAGCCCATTTCGCGACAAGCGGAATTTCAACAGTCTTCGCTTCATATTGGGTACATAAGTCTCCAGGATTACTGGCATCTTCTACATCTCCAAAAAGAATCACGGTATAAAAGCCTGCGTTTGAAAAAATGTGCGTAGGGTTTTCTAAGTTGGAAGTATTATTTGCTCCAGATGGGCTATCGTCAAAATACCATTGAGTCGTTCCAGGTTGAATGCCAAATCCCGAACTCTGAAAGTCTAGAACATTACACTCACCAGTAACTGAATAAGTAAAATCAACATCTCCGGTATTAGATAAACAAGGTGTTAATACGCATGTCGAATCGTTGGCAGTTCCATTACATGTACCACAAAACTCGAATACATTTATTGTGTTTGATACGTTAGTACATCCATTGAAGTCTGTAACAACAACAGTGTAAAACCCTAAGTCTGTCACTTGATATAAAGGATCATTATTACCCACTGATACATTATCCTTAAACCACTCATAAGAATAACCATCTTCAGAATTCAAGGCATATAATAGAGGTAATGGTTCGCCATCGGCAGTACATACTCCCGTATCATCAGGTGTAGAAATCCTAATATTAGGAAGCGGTAAAGTCTCAATGGTAAATGCTGTATTTCCTGTACAACCATTGTTATCTGTTACAACTAATTCATAACTTCCTGGATATAAATCTGGACTAGGGTCTATAGATACTGTAACTCCATTATCATCCTTCCAAACATATTCGGCGAAAGCCTGAGTACCAGAGGAAACGGTCCCCGTCTCGTTGGCACATAACCTGATTGGATGATCAGCGATTGGTTCAGGCAATGGGAACACTTCAATATTTCTAGAATCACTTACTCCACAAACACTAACTTCAACCGTTGCGTTTCCATCTTTATGCCATAAAATTTCAATTTGACTTTGATCAGGTTCTGATATAATCGAACCCATATCATCTGGAGTAATTGTCCATTGATATGAACCCAAATCTAAAACAGTGGCTGATAAAATCTGAACGTCTTCTACACAAGCCTCTATTTCAGCGCTCATATCTATGTTTCCGATGGGCATTAAGGATTGTGATATCGCATCCGACTCACAAGGAAATTGGCTATAATCTGTTTGCGTCACACTAATTTCATAAGGACCTGTTGCATTCCAAGAAATGGCTATTGGGTTTCCTTCTCTTTCAATCACATCTGTGCCATTAGTGATATACCAATTGATACCATTATTTGGGTTGCTTACCACCGCCTCATACTGATATGTTTCACCTGGGCAGATATCAAAATCTCCCGAAATACTCGTAACTGGATCTGGCTTATTGGCTACATGTGTAATCAATTCAAATTTATCATTACAGTATCCGGTCGGATTGGATGGTTCTACTTTGACCATGTACATTCCTGCTTGTGATGGGTAAGGAATATTTACTTGAGAAGCATTTGCAAAAGTCCATATTGTTGTTCCTGAAGGGTCAACTAAGCTCCAGTCGCAAGTGACCGGGTTTCCGTTATTTAAGGATTGAGCATTATACTCACCTATCCCGTCAGGACATACTTCCGCATCTCCCAATAAAATAAATTCATCTACTATGTCAATATCTAAAGAAGCTGATCCTCCACATTCCAAATAACAATTTTCATAATCTACCTCTATCAAACCTGCCGCAGGAAGATTGAAAGGATCATTCCATTGAACAGATAATGAATTGGTTCCTTGACCAGCTAAAATTTGCCCATTCGTAACAGACCAATTGTAATATGTCGAACTATAATGCTGAATACTATAAGTTTCAGCCGAACCTTTACAAACTTGTTCTGCTCCAACTATAGGTGCATTACCCGTCATGATAGGTATTTGTATCATTGCTGGTTCTAGACAATAGCTTCCATTGCAACTCGAAACACTCAGTTCAATCATTCCATATGGACCGTTACCCCACTCGATCGTAATAAAATTATCTGCGACTCCCCCACCATCTGTTACCGTTCCGTTAGAACTTACCGTCCAAAAGAAATCACCACAATCGGCATCTGAGGTATAGGTCACGGGTGCTGAATCACAAATGGTTCCCACACAATCTACAAATGGGCTTATCGTTGGTTCGACTTCTACTGTCATAAAAGTAGTATCTGCACAAAGACATTCATTTTTGGCAATTAATGATATCTCAAAAGTACCAGCATTATTATATGTTTTTTCTGGGTTGGCTTCCGCCGAAAGGTCGCCTTCTCCTAAATTCCATTCAAAATATACAGCCCCGTCTGTGGTATTGGTAAAATTAACTTGTTGTCCTTGACATATATTCAAAACATCACTAATTGCAGGAGGCATAGTTTCAAAACTTGCATCCGGGCTTTCTAAAATTTCTACACATTCACTTGCTGTGCTTATACACCAATCCCAACTAGTAGCGATGACCATTCCTGATCCGGCCTCACCCCAAGTCACCTCGATTTCCCAAGGGTTAATCTCTGTCCAAGACGTGGCCCCTTGAATATCCCATTGTATTTGTGTCGAACCAGGGCTACCATTTTGCTCAATAAAATAATTGACCGTTGTGAATTCACAAACCTTATCGCAGCCATTCCCAGTATTCGCGGGACAAAAATCAGAGGCATTAGAATAGATCTCTAAAAATCCTCCGCCTTCTACATTAATCCAAGTGCTCAAACTGTCAATAATATTGCCGTTTGCACTTTCCATAATGAGATCTACTTGATAAGTACCCCATCCCCACAAGTCGCAAATTTCAATATTAGGCACTTCGGTCACAATAGGATCATTAGTCAAATTGTCAACGAACCAATAATAAATAAACTCACCCTCCATAGGAGTAGGTTGAACTTCTAACCAAGCACATTCACCTTCACAAATGGTTTGTTCACCTACAAGTTCGTAACCTGTTTGAGCAGAAAGGAAGTTGATGAAAAAACAAAAACTGAATACGAGTAAGAATGATAATTTTTTCATGTTGTTTCTAATTTGAGGAGCTTTATGTAAAGACCCGGACATAATCAAAAGTGCTGCACAAGACCCTTGGATTTTATTTTTTATGACAGATTGTCCTATTTATTCTTGAAAAACTGTCATTGTTATCATGAACTATTGCTTAAATCGCATTGGTTGTATATTTGATGGATAGAAACTGAATTAACTTATAACACATGACATACGATAATTTTACGATCAAAGCTCAGGAAGCGATTTTGAAATCTCAGCAATTAGCTGGTGGCTTGGATCAACAAGGTGTGGATACCGTACATTTAGTAAAAGGTATCATAGAAACAGATGAAAAACTAGCTGAGTTTCTATTCAATAAGATGGAAGTCAATGTGACGCTTTTAAAGAGAGAGTTAAACAAGCAAATAGAAAAATATCCTAAAGTTTCCGGGGCAGGTGTTGAAAAACAATTCTTGACTCCTGACGCCAACAAGTCTTTGTCCAGGGCAAAAAAAATGTTGAAAGAGTTTGGGGATGATTTTATTTCTATCGAACTGATTCTGTTAGGAATTGTACAAGGAAAAGACAAAGCAGGAAAGATCCTGAAAGATCTTGGGGTTACTGAAAAAGGAATGAAAACTGCTATCCTTGAATTAAGAAAAGGTAGAAAAGTAAAAGATCAGCAGTCTGACAATCAATATAATTCCTTACAGAAGTTTGCCATCAATTTAAACGAACGAGCGGAAACAGGTAAGCTTGATCCTATTGTAGGAAGAGATGAAGAAATCAGAAGAATTTTACACATACTATCCAGAAGAAAGAAAAACAATCCAATACTCGTTGGTGAGGCTGGTGTCGGTAAAACCGCAATCGTTGAAGGACTCGCATGGCGAATTGTTAAAGGAGATGTCCCAGAGAATTTAGCCAGTAAACAAATTTACGTTTTAGACATTTCGGCCTTAATAGCAGGTGCAAAATATAAAGGAGAATTTGAAGAAAGATTGAAAGCAGTAATGAAAGAAGTCAAATCCTCTGATGGAGAAATCATCTTATTTATTGATGAGATTCATACCTTAATCGGTGCTGGAGGTGGAAATGGAGCAATGGATGCTGCAAATATTTTAAAGCCTGCATTAGCTCGTGGTGAATTGAGGACCATTGGCGCAACGACGCTCGACGAATATCAAAAGTACTTTGAAAAAGACAAGGCTTTAGTTAGAAGATTTCAGACGGTGATTATTGATGAACCTAGTATAGAAGATACTATCTCTATACTTCGAGGTATTCAAGATAAATACGAAGTGTACCACAAGATTGATATTCTTGATGAGGCTCTTGTGGCCGCCGCCGAATTATCCAATCGGTATATCACAGAACGTCAACTTCCAGATAAGGCCATTGACCTTATTGATGAAGCCGCAGCTAAATTACGCTTGGAATTGGACTCTGTTCCTGATGAAATCGATGAAATGGACAGAAAAGTTCGACAACTAGAAATCGAACGAGAAGGAATAAAGCGGGAAAAGAACGACAAGAAATTAAAAATGATCAATGAGCAGATTGCTAATGCAAAACAGCAATTAGACTCTATTACTGCAGCATGGAAAAATGAAAAAGAGATTGTTGATCATATCCAGTCCATTAAAAAGCAAATTGAAGATTTAGAGCATCAAGCCGAAGTAGCTGAAAGAGAAAGTGATTATGAGATGGTCGCTAAGATTAAATACGGTGAACTAAAAAAGTTGGAGGAAGAGGTTAAAAAGGCTGAAAAGAAATTAGACGAACTTCCAGAAGAAACTAGATTCACTAATGAAGAAGTGAACGGTAATGATATTGCAGAAGTAGTGGCACGATGGACAGGCATTCCTGTCAATAAGATGTTGAAAAGTGAGAAAGATCGTTTACTTAAACTAGAAGAAGAGATTGGGGAAAGATTAATCGGACAGAAAGAAGCGGTCATTGCGGTATCAGATGCCATAAGAAGAAGTCGTGCAGGGTTAGGAGATGCTAAACGGCCTATAGGATCGTTCATCTTTTTGGGGCCTACAGGAGTTGGTAAAACAGAATTAGCGAAAACATTAGCCGAAGTTTTATTTGATGATGAAAAGGCGATCACTCGTATTGACATGAGTGAGTATCAGGAAAAACATTCTGTGTCCAGATTAGTTGGCGCCCCTCCAGGATACGTAGGATATGACGAGGGTGGTCAATTAACAGAAGCCGTGAGAAGACGACCCTACTCTATCGTCCTTTTAGATGAAATAGAAAAAGCGCATCCAGACACCTTCAACATCTTATTGCAAGTTCTAGATGATGGACGATTGACGGACAATAAAGGTAGAGAAGCCAATTTTAAGAACACCATTATCATCATGACTTCAAATATGGGGGCAGAAACGATTTTGGAAAACTTTGAAGATCTAGAAGCTGTAGGTGAAGAGCATCGAGCGGATATTATTGAGACAACGAGATTAGAAGTCTTTGAAGCTTTGAAAGAAAATCTTCGTCCTGAATTTTTAAACAGGATTGATGATAAGATCATGTTCTTACCATTGACGAAAGAGGAGATCAAGAAGATTGCTTTCTTAATGTTGAAAGGAATTAGAAAGAATTTGGCTAAGCAAGAGATTAAAATTGAGTTTACGGACAGCGCGATGGACTTGTTGGCTGATCTTGGTTATGAACCACAATTTGGTGCGAGACCGTTGAAGCGAGTAATTCAAAAAGAGATCATCAACGAATTGTCTAAGCAAGTTCTGTCTGGTGATTTTGGTCCTGGTGATACGATGTATATTGGCACGGATGCTAAAGGCTTTACTTTTTCAGAAACACCAAGCAAGTCCACGACCAAGCCCAAAGTCAAGAAAAAAGAGGACGATTTAAAAGAACGAAAGGAAAAGGCGGTTAAGAACCTAAAAAAAGCCACCAAGGATGTCAAGGATATTGTGAATGATATCAAGAAAGACAAGAGTAAGGATAATTAAAAAAAGGGGGCTGAATTGATCAGCCCCCTTTTCGTTTAACGTAACCTGATTTCTTTAGAAATCACTTTTTTTACACGTCATAAGTTAAGGATTCAAATAAGTACAACTTACAACGCTGATTTTAAATTTTAACTATTTTTTTCGTTTCAACTTCTGTTCCTGATACTACCGTAATCCAATAAATTCCGGAAGACCATCCTCGGGTGTCTATTCTATAAAGATTAGAAACTGCATTTACCTTACTCATAGTTTTTCCATGATTGTTTGTAACTAAAATATCCGCAGAATAATCTCCCCCTACTTGTATATTTAATTGATCATCTTTTAAAGGATTTGGATAAGTATTAATCGCAAATTTAGATTTTGTAGAGGTATTTATGCTTCTTACAATGCTTATCGAATAATTACCGTCAAAATCTTTCTGTATCAATCGATAATAACCTACACCTGCAAATGGTCGTCTGTCTATATAAGTATAGTGGTTTTCTTCAATGCTATTTCCATTCCCAGATATAAATTCCAAGTCGGTAAAATCTATATTATTAGAGGATCGTTGAACAACAAATCCTTCATTTTGAATCTCGAATTCTGTAGACCATGATAATCGTACATATTCGTTAAATTCTCTAATCTCAAAAGAAGTAAGTTTGACTGGTAATAGTGGTGATTCTACTAATACTATAACCGTTTCACAAGTTGTTCCGCCACAAGAGCCATTCGTTCGACCCCTTGAAGCAATATACAGGTTTTCTAAATCACTTAAATTAACCGTTTCAACAATAGAAATTGTTCCACAGTCCATTGTATTGGTTATAGGACCAAAACATGTAGCGGAAGCATAAGAACCATCAAAGTCAGCTGGATCTCCGACTAATAATTGGTACTCAATTGAGGCATTTGATGCTGAACATCTTGTCCAATTTAAATCTATATAGATATCTGCCTGTGTTGCATTAATAGTATCGATGGTAAACAAAAATGCCTGATACAATTCTGGGCATGCACTATTTGAATTATCAGAACAAGCAACCGATGCAGCTGGTGGACATTGTGCAAATATCCCGCTTTGATAAAAAATAAATATTAATAAAATTTGTACAAACCTTTTCATAAAATCCCTTTTAGTTATTAAATAATGATGCTCAAATCTAATTCCTAGGGTCCTATTTCTCACTAATGAACAAATCTCCGGATAGATATTTCAGACTAACGGTCGATTATAGAACCTTAACGGAATGACGCATTCATATCTAAATAACCTAGTACATAACTTTTGTTACTGTCAGAAAGCTGATGTTTTAAAAAAGTTTATTGCTGGAAGATTCAAAAAAAGTTTCCGTATAGTCTTTTCAATTTAAATTCTTAGGATCTTTTGGGTAAAAATTCTTTGACCAGAAATTTAATCAATGGAGTATATAGGTTATAAATAATCTACATTGTTTAGGATTTACATTTACCACATTCATCAATGTGCACGATATAGTTTTCTGTATAAGCTGAGTTTGTGCTATCCGAACTACGAATTACCACTACAAACGGAAATGGTCTAAATGAACTATTGTCTGTTCTTTAAAGTGAGAAATAGAGTTAATGCTTTCGCTAATCCTGAATTTTATATTTATGACATGATGATTTGATAAAAGACTTCTTTTATTAAATTATCGGATGTCAAGGATATTGTGATTGATATCAAGAAAGACAAGAGTAAGGATAATTAAGAAAGGGGCTGAATTGATCAGCCCCTTTTTATTTTACCTTTTATCTCTTGGTTTTATGTAAACCGAAAGACTCCCCATTGTAAATATTATTTCCAATAAGTAATGGTGCTCGGTTATGAAAATCATCTAATTCTCCACACCATAATATAGGAGACACTTCACTATATGTGGTTTCGCCCTCTTTGTTTAAAACAAAAAATTGTTCTGCTTTACTTATTACCAGTTCATCTCCGTAAACCTCAAAATCGTGCAAATCGGCCTCCCTTCTTTCAAAAACCATCGAATTTTCCAACACCTTAAATTTTCTAATTGTCTCGTAATCCGTTTGAAAGTGGTCGCTTCTCGTATAAAGACAATCTCCTTCAACTATTATTTTTCGTACGTATGAGTGTTCTGAAAAATCCCAATTATAAACAACTTCACCGCTAGTTATATCGATTTTTATTAGTCTTTTACTTTCTAAATACAGCAAATATTGATCATTAAAAACATGGGGCACAAACTGACCAGAATTGACACCTTGAATTTGAAACATTACGTTTCCGTCTAAATCATAAATAACTATTGATTCATCAATCGGATCAAGTGATATTGTACTTCTAAGTTTGACGGCAATTTGTTCTTCATTAATTCGAATTGCCCTTTCAACTGTTGTTTGGTAGATATCATCATTTAGAAATTCTAATATTTTTTTAGTTTCACCTTGTTCGTATGAGAATAGCGAATGAGTCTGATCTGAACGACCTTCAGTGTACAGTTCTCCCCATGATGAATAATCTTTTACATATCTGTCATTTGATAGTTCACGAAGGGTCATTGTTTTAAGGTTCAATGCTAACACTGAATCAAACCAATTAAAAAGTACTTCATCAGAATTTGGGTTTCGAATAAATCCATTATCATTATACAATTTGTGATTTCCAAAAGAACTTGATAATTCTGTAAATTCTAATTTGTGTCCTGTGCTTTTATGAAATACCATAATTTTAAGATCCGATTGGACCTGAGTAGTTGGAATTAATACAATATAATCATCACCACTATCATAAAGTTTGTAGTCATGATAATTATGAAATGCAAACAATCTATAATGTTCTGGAAAGGCTTTTCGCCAAATTAATTCTGAACTAAATGCCGGATTAATAGATGAGGACGAACACGCCGGATCATATTCAACTGAAATATCATCTCCCAAATCATAACAAGAGAAGAAAAAACTGATTAGCACTAAATAAAATATCTGTTTCATTTCTAATTTTTTAAATGGTCAATTTGACTTTTATGTAATCGTTATTAGGAATTTTAAAACAATCCAATGTTTTATTTGATTGATTTACAAACACAAAAAGAATCTCCGCTATAAATAGTATTACTAATCTACTTGCAATCAAAAAGTCAATATCTAATATTTAGTGAACCCATGATAAAATTAGTTTACCTTTCGTAAACTGGCTTTTTTGGCGAAAGCCTATGAAAAAGCTCGACTAAGCTTATCAGATATATTTGGATAGATATTATCCAAGCGGTCTTTAAAATGAAAATGATAATTAATTAGGATTGGTAAAAAATCGTTGGGTTCGTAGCCCAAAGTGTCACTAATGTTCTTTTTAGAAAAACCGGCAATGGACTGAACCCCCTCCCAAGAAACATCATTCATTAAAGGCCAATTTTTAGTTTGGTGTACTCTAAGGTAGGCCTCTGCATAAGCGTGGAAACCGATATTATAAAAAGACTCTTTATTGAGTATGGGCGGAATTAAATGTTCGAGAGAAAAAATAAATACGCCATCCTCATGGTCGGTCTCAGCGGTATGTAAGAA
>JAHDBI010000027.1:34500-35993 GCA_020630475.1 Saprospiraceae bacterium | reverse complement strand
AACCTCTTTAATTCGCCATTAAAGGCAGGATCTTCTACTAGCAAGTTATTGTAGGAGTAGCTTCTATGTACCGAAGGGTCCAAGCTTTCCAAATAAGTGCTATTGGCTGTTTGAGGGTTTCCGGTATTATTCCAATCTAATAATAATCCCACTTCATAAAAATTGACTTGATCACTTGGATCCTGGAAGGTAAATTCTACTTCACTACGATCGTTGCCCTCACTATTGATACCACCATCTTCATTAAAAACAGCATCTTCAATCTCAATATGTTCTGGTGCCACTTGAGTAGCAGTAGCGAGTGGGAAACCATCAGTTTCTACTGTCATAGTATATTCTATACCAGGCTCTAAATAATCATCAGGCAACTGAATCGCGTAGTTAAAATCACTAAAGTTGGCTGCAGGAATTGTAATTGCCGCTTCTCCAGATTTCTGAATTTTAACTTCAGCATCCAGAATAAGTAGTTCAGATGGATTATCAATGATTTCGTCTAATGCAACAGCCCTGGAAACCCTAACTCTCAATAAAGGGTCGTTTACTGAGGTAAAAGCATGTACAGCTAATCTAGGTGTATACTCGGGTGGATCGACATCCAATGTGGTGGTGAAAAAATCCTCATCACAAGAATTAAGGCATATCAAAACTATAAATAGAAACAAGTATTTTCTCATCTAAAATTCAATATTATATGTGATGTAAGGAATAATTGGAAAAAGGCTCGCTTGCTTCAATTTAAATTCTCTTTTAAATTGTCCATTAACAATCGTCGTAGAATAGTCTTCGTATATGAAAAATGGATTTTTCCTATTATAACTATTATACGCACCGAAAGACCACGTCCGCTTATATCTCTTCTTTTGCTTTGTAAAATTGATTCCAAAGTCTAAACGGTGGTAAGAGCGCATTCTGAAATTATTTCGATCTTCAAAATAGGAGCCGTCAAATGTCCATTGATCGTTACCACCTGGACTGAACGAACCTATATAATTAGAATTCGCTAAAGTCACGGCATTACCGGTTCCAAAAACCCAAGCTCCTGATAAGCTTATATTTTTCTTCCATTCATAATTTGTTACAATGGAAAAATCATGTCTTCTATCATATCTATACGGAAACTTCTTCCCAAAATTCAATTCTTCAAATTGTCTGTTTGACCAGGACAAAGTATAACCTAACCAACCTGACAAGCGTCCTCGTTTCTTCTGCAAGAATAATTCAGCACCATATGATTCCCCATCTCCTTGTGCTATTCGATCTTGCCAATCTGAAAATTCAAATAAGCCTGAACCATCGGTATATGAAATGACATTTTTCATCTCTTTATAATATGCTTCAAGACTTATTTCATAATCGTTATCCAATGTCTTTGCCGCACCTAAGGCCACCTGCCAGGAGTCCTGAGGCTTTACACGAGCCGTTGTGGGCAACCATAAATCCGTAGGCAACCCTACCCCTTCATAAGCCAGTAAATGAACGTATTGTCTCATGGT
>JAHDBI010000027.1:32135-34400 GCA_020630475.1 Saprospiraceae bacterium | reverse complement strand
CCAAATGCTGAACCCGTATCTAAGCGGTAGCGACTATAAGTTGCCGTAGTATTTAAAAATAGTTTCTGACTCAATAGATGATTCCAACGTAAGGCAGTTGTTATATTACCCCAACCTAAATCAGACTCTACATAATCTCTAAAGGATCCAGAATTGTCTTTCGAATCAAAATAGAATCGATCTTTACCTAAATAAGTACTTAAATAAATTCTGTCCTTATTCGAGAACTTATGATTTATCTTCGCGTTTAGGTCGTAGAAATAGTAACCTGTTGTACCATCTTGGCCCTCATCTGAAAAACCACCCTTGATGAAGGGTTTCAATAAAAGATCTAGATAAGTTCTTCTTCCTGAAAGGACAAAAGACGTTTTCTCACTTTTTATAGGACCTTCAATGGTAAATTTTGACGAAATCAAGCCAATAGAAGCGGCTCCATGAATCTCCTTATCATTTCCTTCCTTCATGTTAATTTCCAGTACAGAAGACAATCGTCCACCGTAACGAGCCGGAAAGCCGCCCTTAATAAGCTTAACGTTCTTAATTGCATCCGCATTAAAAACAGAAAAGAATCCAAATAAGTGAGATGCATTATAGACAGGCACTCCATCGAGAAGGATTAAATTTTGATCAGGACTACCACCCCTAACATACAAACCGCTTTGCCCTTCTCCACCACTTTGAACACCTGGAAGTAACTGAAGGGCTTTGAGGACATCTACTTCACCCAATAATGCTGGTACCTTCTTAATTTGCGCAATAGGTATGTCGATAGCGCTCATTTGACTTTCTTCTTCAATTCGTTTACTCCGTTCTGCACTGATCTCAACAACTTCCATTTCAATAGATTCAGATAATTTCACATTAATTAGCGTATCCTTACTTAACATGAAATCCATTGATTTGCCTTGATAACCAATGTATGAGAAACTCAAACTGACCGCATCAGCAGGTAAAGTGATACTGAAAAATCCAAAGTTATTGGTTATGGTACCATCGCCAGAATTTAGATCAAAAACATTAGCTGCAATTAATTTTTCGCCTGAACCTTCATCTTCTATATATCCACTGATGGTGAAATCCTGACTAATTAGTTCATTAGCTATAAATACGAAAAAAATAATAAAGCAAATTCTAATCATACTATACATCCGGATTTAAAAACGGGTATTTATAATCTCTTGGTGGATTAAAATTCTCTTTAATTGTTCTTGGAGAAATCCATCTATAAAGGTTCAATACAGATCCTGCTTTATCATTCGTCCCTGAGGCTCTTCCACCTCCGAAAGGTTGTTGGCCAACGACTGCACCTGTAGGTTTATCATTGATATAAAAGTTACCGGCTGTATAACGTAAACGATTTTCCAATGATTTGATGACATATCTATCCTTGGCAAATATTGCACCCGTCAAAGCATACGTAGATGTTTCATCTAGAATATCCAATGTCTTATCCATATTCTTGTCTGCATAGATATGAATTGTCAAAACAGGTCCAAACAACTCCTCACACATCGTAACATAGGCAGGATTCATTGTTGTAATCACTGTAGGCTCAATATAATATCCTTCAGATTTATCGAAGTTTCCGCCGATTTCCACTTTCGCATCTTTTGACCTTTTGGCTTTTGTGATATACGAAGTAATTTTATCAAAGGCTTTTTCGTCAATCACGGCATTAATGAAATTTTCAAAACTCTCTGGATTTCCCATTTTAAAAGAATTTAAATCTTTCTTCAAACGAGACATCACCTTTGAGGCCATAGATCTTGGTATGTAAACTCTAGAGGCAGCTGAACATTTTTGTCCTTGATATTCAAAAGCACCTCTTGCAATTGCAACAGCAACTTGTTCTGGATCTGCCGATGGGTGTGCAAATATATAATCTTTTCCACCTGTCTCTCCTACTATTCTAGGATAGGACTTATACTTTTCTAAGTTATTGGCGATGGTCTTCCATAACATTCTAAATACTCCAGTACTTCCAGTGAAGTGTAATCCCGCAAATTCAGGATGCGTAAATATGACGTCTCCTATTTCTCTTCCCGATCCATGAATCAAATTAATTACTCCGGCTGGTAATCCAGCTTCTTCGAAAACTTCCATTATGACCGCTGCAGAATATATTTGCGTTTCTGCTGCTTTCCATACGATGGTGTTACCCAACATAGCAGGACAGCTCGAAAGATTTCCTGCAATAGAAGTAAAGTTAAATGGAGATAATGCAAAAACAAATCCTTCAAGAGGGCGATACTCTAATCTATTCCA
>JAHDBI010000027.1:30428-32035 GCA_020630475.1 Saprospiraceae bacterium | reverse complement strand
GGACGACTGATAAAAAACACCGTTTCTAAATCATCACCAATAATTTGATTCAATTGTGAAATGGTTTTTTCGTAATCAAAATCTGATGAATTTCTTAAACCACGAACTAGATATTTCGAACCAATATTCTTGCAAAAATTAACGGTTAATCCTTCAAAACTATCGACTTGCACTTTGGGTTCATTTTCAAATGTTCTTGCAATCCAAGACATCCGTTGTTCTAAATCAAAAACACATTTCTTTTGGCTATTGACACCCACACCGACGACCACTTTATCAAAAATGTCCACTGCTCGACGAACTAAATCAATGTGTCCATTAGTGATTGGATCAAACGAACCTGGGAATACCGCAATTTTCATAGCTCATTGATTTGAATGAATAATTTCCACAAAGTTAATTCACATGATCGAATCTTATAATATTTTAAAAGAATTAAGAAAAAGATCCATATCGTTATTCAATGCCTTATCTGAAGACGTAAATACTTGAATCAGGAATAGTTCATTTTTTCTTAATACATACATGCCTTTAACAATGGTTAATCCTTGATTGTAGGTTATCCTAAATTTTAAAGCACGATTTTTTTGAAATTGGTATTCGCTTGAATAATCCAAAACACCAGACAAATTTTCGATAGTTTCTTCAAGGCTTTGCGCCAAAAAATCATCTTGAAATTGTATACTATCCAAAGGAATAAAACCTTCTGGATAAACTATTCTATTTAAAAAGTAAATATTATTGTTTTCATCTTCAGTCTCAATAGCGAAATTATACACCTTAATTTGTCCAATATCCGTGGGTATTTCTTGCTCTTTATATTCAAATTCTGAAGGAACGTATATCGAACAACTACATTGCTCTGGCGTCAAAGTTTGCCATGCGTTTTGAAAAAACATAAGAATAAGAAATAAGTACATCATTTAATGCGAATATTATTACCATTGTATAACGATCTGAAAAATGAAATTATCTTTGAAAATATACATTTCTTTATTCTTTTGCTTGGCATTTCTCTCGTGCAAAAATGACATGCTTGGACCTACCTTTAAAGAAAGAAAGGAGGAAGAAGGATATGATCGTTTCATGGAAGACTATGAAGAATCCAAATTCAAATGGGGCTATATTAATACTCAGGGAAAATATGTTATCGAAGGAAATTATGACATATGTCGAGACTTTACCGAAGATCTTGCAGCCGTAAATGAAAAAGGCCTATGGGGTTTTATTGATAAAAAAGGAAATAAAATCATAGAGTATCCATGGAAAAATGTATTCTCATTCAACAACGGTTTAGCTATTTGTGAACATTTTGATGGTGATTTTTCTGTGATCAATAAGAATGGAGATGTTTTGAATAAACTAAAGGTTCAAAATATTTTTCCTTTCCAAAACGAATTCGCGCGTATCAAAGCCAATGATAGATACGGCTTTATAAACTCAAAAGCTCAACAAGTGATTGAACCAAAATTTATCAAAGCCTATGACTTTATCGATAAAAAAGCTATCGTACAAACGGAGAATTCATGGCAAGTTATTGATAAAGATCAAAAAGTACTGAGCGAAATTCCAGTTCAAAAATTAATGAAACCGAACAATGGTTTCTC
>JAHDBI010000027.1:19934-30328 GCA_020630475.1 Saprospiraceae bacterium | reverse complement strand
AAGTACTGAGCGAAATTCCAGTTCAAAAATTAATGAAACCGAACAATGGTTTCTCTCGATTCAAGAAAGCGGATAAAATGGGCTTTTACAACTTGACCCAACTCAAAAAAAGTACATTTGGACTTTTTGATCATTGCCAAGATTTTAATGAGGATCTTGCTGTCGTACAAAAAGCTGAACAAGTATTTCTACTGGATAAATCCAAGGCTTTAACCCAATTAAAATGTGAATATGCCGAGTACGCGGGAATGGGAAGATGGCTTTGTCTTGAAAATGGTCTTTATGGATTTGTTGATAGATCAGGAAACAATGTAGTTGAAAACAAATATCAAATGCTTTATCATTATCAAGAAGGTTTTGCAGCCTTCCAAATAAATAATAAATGGGGCTTTATAGATCTGGATGGGAATGAGATAAAAAAAGCATTTTCCCCATTAATATGGAATTTCAAGAATGGATATGCTCGGGCCGTTGCGGATCAAGGGGTTGTATTCTTGGATAAAACCATGAATAGAGCTTTTCCTGGATACTTTTTTGAAGTAAGAGATTTTTATGAAGGATTAGCACGAGTAGAGATATATCGATAATTGCGATTCTTTATAGGAGCTAATCCGATTTCTTTTATCTTTGCCCGATCAAAAATGATGAAATTATGAACTTCGATGCAATAATTATAGGAACTGGACCTGGAGGATATGTAGCCGCTATTAGAGCTTCACAATTAGGCTTAAATGTAGCAGTTGTAGAAAAGGAATCTTTAGGAGGTATTTGTCTTAACTGGGGATGTATTCCTACGAAAGCATTATTAAAAAGTGCCCAAGTTTTTGATTATATCAATCATGCGGATGATTATGGTATTAAAGTAGCGAAACCCAAAGTGGACTTTAAAGGCATGATTAAAAGAAGTAGAGATGTTGCTTCAGGAATGAGTAAAGGAGTTCAATTCCTAATGAAAAAGAACAAAATAACAGTTCTAGAAGGATTTGGTAAGCTGGTTCGAGGGAAAAAAGTGGTTGTTACAGATAAGGATGATAAAAAGAAAGAATACACTGCGAAACATATTATTGTAGCGACAGGTGGGCGTTCAAGAGAATTACCTAATCTACCTATTGATGGTAAAAAAATTATTGGGTATAGAGAGGCGATGACTTTGCCAACGCAACCTAAGAAAATGGTTGTCGTTGGAGCAGGTGCCATAGGTGTCGAATTTGCATACTTTTACAACTCCATTGGTACTGAGGTAACCATTGTCGAATACATGCCAGAAGGCTTACTTCCACGTGAAGATAAGGACGTTTCAAAGGAAGTGACTAAAGTGTTTACCAAGGCAGGCATTAATGTAATGTCTAATGCTTCAGTTGAAAAAGTGGAAACTAAAGGAAAAGGCTGTAAAGTTCACGTGAAAAATAGAAAGGATGGTAAAGAACAAGTGATCAATTGTGATGTCGTATTATCCGCGGCTGGAGTAACCACGAATGTTGAAAACATGGGCTTAGAAGCATTGGGTATTAAAGTTACTAAAGGACTTATTGAGGTAGATGAATTTTATCGCACTTCCGTGAATGGTATCTATGCCATTGGTGATGTAGTGTCAGGTCCAGCTCTTGCACATGTTGCTTCCGCAGAAGGAATTGTATGTGTTGAAAGTATAGCAGGACATAATCCAGAGCCTATTGACTATAAAAACATTCCATCTTGTACATATTGTAGTCCAGAAGTGGCTAGTGTAGGCATGACAGAAGCTGCAGCTAAAGAGGCTGGATATGAACTCAAGGTTGGAAAATTCCCATTTTCTGCTTCAGGAAAAGCTAGTGCCGCTGGTGCTAAGGAAGGATTTGTAAAAGTGATTTATGATGCCAAATATGGTGAATTATTAGGTGCTCATTTTGTAGGTGCTAATGTTACTGAAATGATTGCTGAAATTGTTACTGCTAGAAAGCTTGAAACAACTGGTCATGAAATCCTAAAGGCAGTCCACCCTCATCCAACTATGAGTGAGGCAGTAATGGAAGCTACCGCAGCAGCCTATGGTGAGGTAATACATTTGTAGTAATCCCTCAAGATTATTTGACCATATAGAATACAGCTAAAAGGTGGCATAATCCTGCTATCAAAACAAAGAAATGCCATATCAGGTGGTTTTTATACATGCTATTCCACAAGTAGAATACAACTCCAAGTGAATAGATTATTCCCCCTGTCACAAATAGTATATATGATATTTCAGGGATTTCATCTAATCCATTATCTGTGACAAAAACTACTGACCACCCCATTAGTACATAAAGAATCGCGGATATAAAATCATATTTAGTTCCAAATATCAGCTTGAATATTGAACCCAAAAATGTTGTCCCCCAAAGAAATATGAGGAGCCTATTTCTTACTGGGTCTGACGCAAAAGACATGAGCATTGGAGTATATGTACCTGCAATAAGAAAATAGATACTTATATGATCTGCGATTCGTAGCTTATGCTTTATCCTTAAATTGATCGCCGCATGATACCAAGTAGAAGAAACGAACACCATAAAAAACGACAATAAATAAATCCAGGCAGAATAGAAATAAGAATCGCCTTTGCTCGCGGCTAAACAAATAATGAATGGCGCCGCGATTAAACCAATAACAATACCTACACCATGAGAATATGCATTTGCTTTCTCTAAAGATCTGTCCAATTGTTTAGCGGTAAAACCGTAATCGTTCAAACTAAAATAGTATGGTTAAAGAATGGATTTTATTGAATCTCAATGACCTGCTCATTGAAAGCTCCAAAGATACCAAAACCATTATTAACATTACTATGAATAACAGTAGGCTGAGAAAGGTTTGAATTGTTTTCACTATTCCATTGGTACAAATCAATGGTTTTGTAATACTCATATAAATTTTCACTTACAGATAATACGCGTAACTTATAAATAGCATTTTCTACATTCGAGAGTTGCTCCGATGAACTTGCGCTCCCATTACCATCTGTCACATATTCAGTAGTATTATTGACAAAACTTGTCTTATAATTTTTACCGTTGAATGTATTATCCGATAAGAAAATGCGACCATGTCCATCTTGGAAGGTTGATGGTGAAGTCACACGATCCGTGTTATCATCTTCAGTACTGATTAGGCCTTGTAATGAAATAGAATTGCCATCGGGACTTACTGGATCGGGAATCTCAATGATTAAGTCCCATATGTAATAGTTCGCATCCTCTGATTCATCCAAAAGATCAAATGAAATTTCTAATCCTTTTTTACCATCACTCATTTGTACCGTTGCTGTATCCACATCAGTAATAACAGGGTTTAACATAATTCTATCACGAGCGGCAATCGATCTAAATCCCTCTTTAGCCACATGAAGTTCGTAAGTACGATTTTCTCGAGGCTTCATGATATTTGAAGTATATAATCCATCAGCGACATGTATGAGTTCTATTTCTTGACTTGAGTTAATATCTTTTATGGATACAAAGGCATCATCTAGGCTTTCTATATTCTCATTTTCGTCAAGAATATTTCCACTTTTACTTATTTCAACCAACCATGGCTGATCCGGGCTAAAGGTAGAATTGATCACTAATTTAGATTCAAAATCCACATCAAGATTTAAATCTTGTTGGCAAGAAGACAGACATAAGAGTATGCTCGCAAAAATTGATATGTAAAGTAATGTGCGCACTAAAGTTAGGTTTCATCTAAATATACGATTTATCAGATGAAGAACCAAGCCTTAAATGCAAAACCCTAGCTTTACTTAGTGGTTAATTCAGAGCTATTTGTATATTTTTCAAGATTAAATCAGCCCAGGCCTGATCTTTATCAAAATCTATCCAATCTTGAATATCATATTGACATATGTTTGGTAAACATTGTTCAATCATTAAATTTCACTTTTCTACTAATCAAACGAATCACTTTGTTGGCTCCCCTACTTTAGAACTTGAATTTAATGGTCAAATAAGGCAAAATCGGAAATAGACTAATCCCCTTTAATTGTTCTTGCTCGGAAATAGGATTGTTGTATATGTAGACGTAAAAAGGATTAAAGCGATTGTAAACATTATAGACCCCAAAGTTGGTTTCAATTTCAACATCTTGTATTTCCTTAGTGTAGGTCATAGCAATATCAAGATGGTTATAATTAGGCATTGTGATATTGTTACGTTGAGTTGAATTTCTAGGCTCTAAACCAGGAATAGTTCCGAACTCTTCAACAGCAAGTGTAAAATTAGAGCCAGAACTCATCGTCCATAACATGGAGAAAGTCAAATTCTTTGTAAAATTAAATCCTGCCAGAAAGCTTAAATTATTTCTACGGTCGTATTTGTATGGAAAAGGTTCGTTTTCATTCGTCCCATCAAATTGGCGATTTGTTTTCGATAGTGTATAGGCTAATTCCCAATGGTATTTGTCATATTGACTTTTTAAATTGAGCTCTAATCCAAAGGATTCTCCAGAACCCGAGAGCACCTTATCTTCCCAGTCACTACTTGAGTTGAACACTGGTAAATCGTCACCATTGATGACATTAAAGAACAGATCTGAGGTGTTCTCATAGTCTAGCAGAAAATCTAAACTTTTGGCGTAAGCCCCAATACTAAAACTATAATTGGAAAGTATCTCACTAAAGTAGGTAGCACTAAATTGTATCGCCTCTTCCGGCCTTATATTCGCAGTACTTGGCACCCACAAATCAGACGGCAAACCTGTACCAGGATTGACAAGACGGTGCACGAATTGAGACATCTGAGAATAAGAAAATATCAACAAATCACTATCTCTAAATTTATAGTGTAAGGATAGTCGAGGCTCTGGAATAACATAATCCTTTTCTTCAACCGAATAAACATTTAAACGTCCGCCAGCGAATAAGGAAAGCTCGTTATTAATATGAATCGTCGATTCAATAAATCCAAATTTTTCATTTGTTTGTATTGTCGAGTCCCCTCTTAAAAAAACATCTCTAGATTCTTGGTTTATGATTCGGCTTTGCTGAATGGAAGGATTGTATTCATGTTCAACATAACCTAAGCCATATTTAAACTTGAGCCAATCTCTAACAAAATAATCCAACTCAGCAGAAAAATTCATATCGCGAATTCCTGAATAAGCCCATACATCGAGCTCTTGCGTTTGGCTATCAAATCCATCAAAAAACAGAGAGGAATAAGTTCCTCTTGATTGGTATTCGTAGTCAAGAAAACTTAATTGAATTCGACCGGTAAACTTAGACCCCATAACTTGGCTAAATCTTGCAGAAAACAAGTTGTTACCCCAATTAATATTATTCTGTTCTGTGAGATTAAAGAAACTTGTTTCATTGGTTTCAGTTTCTACAGAGGTAAATCCAATCGCATCTTGTCCATTATAATAGGACAAGTTTAATTTAGAAGTCGGGGTAAAATTGATACTGACTTTTGCATTGGCATCACGATAATTAATGGCTGTTTGATCGTTATCCAAAAAACGGTTGAAAAGTTGATTAGCATATAAATCTATCCAAGAAGTTCGGCCTGATAAATTAAAGGTTACTTTATCCTCTACTAGTGGACCTTCAAAATTACCCTCCATACCTAATAAGCCTAGATGAAGTGAACCTTTATGTTCACTTTCATTACCATCTTTCAATTCGACACTCATCACGGACGATAATCGACCACCATATCTAGAAGGAAAACCTTCCTTATGAAAATCAATTTCCTTGATGGCATCATTGATGAAAATATTTGAAAGACCACCTAAATGACTCACTTCATACATGGGCACTCCCTCAAATAGAATGAGGTTTTGGTCTTCAGAGCCACCTCTAACTAAGAACCCACCACTGGCTTCGTTCGGAGATAAGACACCTGGGTTCAATTTTACTTGATTGAAGAAATTGTCTGCCCCTAATAAAGTAGGTATTTCACTCATTAATTTGGGTTGAATCACCGTACCACCAGTAAGTGGGCTATGCTGAGATTCATTATCTAGGATCGTAACGACTGGTATTTCGTTATCAAATTCCAATTTGAATTCTTTGAAAACGTTTGATTGAACATCTAAAGATTCTCGATAAGTCTTGTAACCTAAATAATCAATTTCGACATCCATTTTATTGCCCTCAATTCTCAAATGGAAATATCCTTGAATATTAGTACTTACTACATTTCCCGTATTGAGATCCCGAACGATAGCTCCTATAATTCGCTCACCACTAAACTTGTCTTCGACATATCCATTCAAATCAAAATAAATGGATTGAGTGGGTAAAATTAATATACGACGACTCCCTCCTTCTATAAAATCGACTTCCTGAGCACCAAGTACGCTATTGAGTAAATCTTTTAATGTCTTTTCTTTGTTACTAAAAACCACCATTCTAGATTGGTCAACGATATTTCCACTGTAACTAAAAACAACATGGAAATCTTTGGATATGGCATCAAGCGCTCCTTTAACATCACTGGTCGGATATATACGCTTAACTTCTAAATCAAATAAGGAATTTTGTGCACGTAGTTCATCATTCGCCGAAAGGCAAATAAGTAGAAAGAGAATAAACCGAAGACGGCATATCATGCACTAACATTTAATCGAATCAAATTTGTAGATCGATCCATCTTTAGAATACTTAAGATTGAAAACCTTTTCAAGTTCTGTTAAGATATCACTAAACTTCTGATTATTATAGACTGTATTTATTTTACATTGGTTGGTTAGTGCTCGACTATTTAACTTTATGGTTACTCCATAGTGTCGTTCTAATGCAGACTTAACATCTTTTAAACTGGCGTTTTCGAAGACCAACTTTTTGTCATGCCAACTTAAATAATTCACGTCATGCATTTTATACTTGGCTAGAACTCCGTCAACTAATTCGCAAGCATCACCCGCATCAAGAACGATTTTTCTATCATTAAAACTTACCGCCACCGAACCTTCGGTAACGAAAACTTCAAATTGATTGTTCTTAGAAATGACGCTAAACTGTGTGCCTAGAACTTCGACAGAACCATTGTGCGTATTTACAACAAATGGTTTTTGAGGATTAGACTCTACTTTGAAAAATGCTTGACCTGTTAGATCAACATTTCTTGAATCATTAAATTCACCGACAAGTAGTTCTGAGTTTATACCTAAATTAATCCAACTACCATCTGGTGTATTCAATTGCAAGTCATTTTCTATTGTGGTGAAATGTTTATTCACATCTGTATCGGATCCGATAAATTGAGGGACAACAAAAACACCTACCAAAAATATCATACATGCGGCAACAACATAAGACCAATTAAACTTAGGTCGCATTATTTTGGCTGAAGGTTCGATTTCTTGATCTATCTTTTGACTTATATCATCCCAAGCCATTTCCGTCTCAAATTCTTGGTACTCTTTAATTTCATCCATCGCATCCCAAGAGTTCTTGATCTCTTGTATAGCGTGCAAATTATCCTTAGCCTCTTTTTCCCACGAAAGCAGCTCCTCCATCTCTTTTTGAGAGGATTTTCCCATAAGGTATTTAGCGATTAAATGATTTATTTCCATTTTTTCATTTGGTTTTTATGAGCAACATTTCTCGTAAAAGACGTAATGCTCGTCCCATATGATTTTCGACAGTTTTAGGCGAAATTGACAATTCATCAGCGATTTCACTGTAAGTTAGGCCATTCTGCTTACTCATCAAAAAGACTTCCTTGCATTTAGGTGGTAATTGTCGTATTGAAGCATATAAACGCTCCTTCCTCATGTATTTATCAGCATCTTCTTCAATATTGAACTCATTTGACTGAGTTTGGCGAACGAAATCCTCATATTTCTTTACAAGTTTCATTTTACGAATGAATTCGATGCATTTATTTCTTGTACTCGTAAAAAGATATGATTTGACATCAGTATCGATATTTAACTGATCTCGTTTTTGCCATAGATTTAAAAAGACATCTTGAACAACATCCTTAGCCATATCCTTATCATCAAGAATACTAAAAGCAAAATTACAAAGCGCATTATGATGAGCCATGAATATTGTTTTGTAGCTATTTTTGTCCTTTATAAGCATAACATCCGCGTCCTTCCAAAAATAGTTTTATTTCTATTATGATGGCGAAAAATCAGGTCAATGTGTCGGAAAGACGTTTAAAGCTTGTCCTACGGCTTTGTTAAATTCAATTTCATTGATTTCATGTTCTATGTCTAACTCGTTTAGGTAGGAAATGACATTTTCTGTAGGCATATTACCAGTTAAATCATCCTTGGCCATTGGACAGCCACCATACCCTCTGATGGCGGCATCAAATTTTCGACATCCTTTCTTATAGGCTGCCTCGATCTTCTCCCTCCAATTGTACGGTAAGGTGTGTAAGTGTGCACCAAACTCTACATCCGTATAATGAGGTATTAAATGACCAAACAAATAAGAAATGCTCTGTGGAGTCCCCACTCCTATAGTATCAGAAAGCGCAAAATACTTGACACCAATGTCCACTAATTGATCCACCCATTTTTGACATATCTCTACATTCCAGGGATCCCCGTATGGATTCCCAAATGCCATAGAAATATAAATCAGGAGTTTTTTATCATGTTTTAAGGCGATGTCTTGAATTCTTTGAACACGCTCCATCGAATCTTCCAATGTAGCGTTGGTATTTCTCAATTGAAAGGTCTCAGATATTGAAAATGGATAACCTAGAAAATCGATACTTTCCAAGGCACATGCATCGTTGGCCCCTCTAGAGTTGGCCACAATAACTGATAATTTAGTCTTCGTATCGGACAAATCTAAATGGCGAATAATCTCACCAGTATCCCTCATTTGCGGAATTGCCTTTGGTGACACAAAACTTCCACAATCAAGGGTATCAAAACCGACTTTCAACAATTGATTGATGTAGTCTAATTTAACTTGTGTAGGAATAAATGTTTTTATTCCTTGCATTGCATCTCGACTACATTCTATGATTTTAATTTGTTGCAATAATGTCACAAATATGATTCGTTCACAAGATAGATAAAGAAGTCGTTTTTAAACTCTTATCTTGACGTCAAAATTATTCTATGAATAAAGGATACGTAACTCTAATTGGATTTCTTCTTTTTTTGATTGGCGCAGTTTCGCTTATTTTAGGTTTAGTAGGTTTAAACCTTAACTTTTTAGGTTTCTTAAAAAGCTTTAGCCCGATATTTTCTTTACTGTTCAAAATTGTTTTGCTCGTAACAGGATTACTCGTCATGTATATTTCTAAAGGAGGACTAAATGATGACGAATAATTAACTTCCTACAGAACTTGTAATACCAAATTGAATGCGATGGTCCTTAAACCCACCATCTTGAATGGCCCAAATATAATCCACTCTAAACATCCTAAAAATTCCAAAACCAATATTATCTAGCCCAAGTATAAACTCAGAATAGTTTAAATCCGTTCGATTTAATCCATTATATCCAACTATCGTATTGAACGCGAGTCTCTTCAAGTAAGGAATCCTATCCCACAAAAAACCGTCTAAATGCCATTCCATATGAGAAGCAAAAAAGGGTAATGTGCTAGAAAACTCATAATTCGTATTCAATCTATATCGATTTAAATTACGTGATGTGCCTGCAAAATTTCCTTCGTTACCCATAAAATGAAATTGATCCATGAAGCCTAATTTAGCTTCATTTAGAAATTGGCCATATTTTAATCGATATTTCAAATAACCAAATCTATTTAGTTTCAGAAAGTCATCGCTTACCTGAAATACAATTTTATCAAAATCTACATCTGAATCGAGCGTGGTTAAACCTTTGGTATAATCAACATGGAAACGAGGATAATTTGAACCAAGATTAATTTTCCTTTTCCCTAATGTCATATATTTCAATCGAGGTCTGTACGTAAATCCTATGCCTAAAATAGCTGCATTATTTTCAGGAAAAAAGTCTTCCTCCTCAAAGGGAAAAGGTGCATTGTTTTCAAAAAGCTCTTCCTTACTAAAAAAACTAAAATCAGTATTTTTACTCATCGATCGTCGCGTGGCATACCTTCCAAATATTCTCGCATTCAAACCATGTAAGACATCTTTACTCAAATGGAGTTGAGCTATATCTCGCTCGTAAAGTTTATATCGATCGTTTTTATAAAAAAGAGCCGTCCACGTATTGATTGATTCTAGTATTGGCTCATTATTATCGAATTGAATCAATTCCCTGCCTAATTTAAAACTGAGTCTTAAGCGATCTTGATAATTATCCCTCCATCTTAAATTGAGCATAGGTCTTATTTGCCTTTCGGCTAATGAATATTCTAGGTTGGTTCCTATGGATAGCGTCTTGCTTCTTTCATTATCGAATGACTTTCTAAACTCTGTGTTTGCAGACAATTGATGACCTTGGATTTTATTGAAATTGTAAGCAGACAAAG
>JAHDBI010000027.1:0-19834 GCA_020630475.1 Saprospiraceae bacterium | reverse complement strand
GTGTTTGCAGACAATTGATGACCTTGGATTTTATTGAAATTGTAAGCAGACAAAGGAGAGGAAAATCCTAAAGACCATTTTTCAAAGGAGTTATTATAAGTATACCCAGTAAATAAATTGAAAACTTTGAATTTATTACCCTTTCTATCTAGAGAATCGAGATAAGGCTTAGATTCCCAAAGAATCTTAAGGCTATCTTTTCTTACGTAATCAATTTGTTCGTCTGTTGTTAAAGGAATTGGCCTATTGGCTTCCCAGTATTCCAGATTTTTTTGGGAAGCTTCTTCTTCAATATGAATCAATTCATTATCAAAGGTATTTTTATCAAAATCTGGATTTAAATCATAATTCGCAAAGACATATGAAAAGGTACCTCCAAATCTAAAAGTCATCAATCCTGCCTCAAAATCCAATTTTTGATTGAAAAGTACCCACACTACTTCATCATTAGATTGAAGAGGTATAAAGGTTTGCTTAATACTAATATTATCAAAAATGGGTGCCTTCATAGCCTGACCTGTTAAGGTAAACTCTAGTTCGTAAATGTTCCAGACATCCTCGAGAATATAAATGTTTCCAGAAAAAGCCGGTAAGCTTTTGTCCTTTGGAATTACATTAATCTTATTCACTAAATAACCATCTTCTGTAAAAAACGTCCCTTCTAATCTAAATTTGTAGTATTGAAAAGAAGCATCAGATAAAGGACTTATCACATTTCTTGAAAATAGAATATTCTCATGGTAAAAATTAAAATCACTAGCTGTGTAACTATTAAAACTGAATCCATTATCATCACCGCTTACCTTTGAAGCATACATGATTTCTTTGGACTTGTTTGGCTGTTGCCAAAGATATTTAGCTTTTGATTCAGACAAGTACAAGTAGCCTTGCTTAGTGGAGTCAAGAATACCTTGCATGTCTCCAACTTCATTACCCATGAATGTCTCTGGAGCATTCAATATTTTAATAAAGCCCTTAATATATAAGTCCGTACTGAATGATTCAATGGCGTTTTTATTTTTGTCCCTATGATGAATAGCATTCCGCATAATAGCGTAGGCTGGCTCTTCGGCATCGGCACTTATTGTTACGTTGGATAATTGAAAAGATGAAATACTTAATTGAATATTCACTTCTAAAGCTTCATCACCCGTCATATGGACACTTACTTCTTGCGACTCATATCCTATGTATTGAAATACTAAAAGAAAATCTCCTTTCTTTAATTCTAGCGTATAAAAACCTTCGTTATTCGTAGTAGTTCCTTGAGTGGTATTTTTAACATAGACACTCGCATATGGGAGTGGCTGACCATTTTCATCGCTGACTATTCCCGTGACTTGGGAAATCAAGCATAACCAAGAACTAAGAAAAAAAAATGTACATAAAATCCGAGTCATATTCAGTCGCATACGAAAGGAAAAGAAGCTTTCAATGATAATCGTAAACTTAGACAAAAAAAAGAGGAAATCGAATTACGATTTCCTCTTTAGCTTAACTATAACTTATGGCCCTATGCCTCAACTAGTTCTTTTTCATTTGTTGGAATAGAAGTTTTAACTCCTTTAACAGTATCAATAATTACTGCAGCAACTTTATATGGATCAGCATTAGAAGAAGGTCTTCTATCTTCTAACCAACCTTTCCATCCGTTTTCAACCACAGTAATAGGAATTCGAATGGAAGCTCCTCTATCAGATACTCCGTAAGAGAATTTGTCAATTGATTGCGTTTCGTGCTTACCTGTCAATCTTTGATCATTATAAGCTCCGTAATTATCAATCGCAGCTTGTATTCTTTCTTGTGGTCTAAATCTTTCACAAATATCATCGAATACATTTTTATCTCCACAAGTTCTCAAATCAGTATTAGAGAAGTTTGCATGCATTCCTGAACCATTCCAATCTGTATCACCTAAAGGCTTTGGATGATATTCTATGGTATATCCGTATTGTTCTCCCAATCTTTCTAGTAAATATCTAGCCACCCAAATTTCATCGCCTGCTTTTTTGGCGCCTTTAGAGAATATTTGAAATTCCCATTGGCCTAGAGCCACCTCAGCATTTACTCCCTCGATATTCAAACCGGCTTCAATACATAAATCAAGATGCTCTTCTACAATATCTCTTCCTACTGCGTTCTTCGAACCTACTGAACAATAATAAGGTCCTTGAGGATTTGGCCAACCTTCTTCTGGAAAACCAGCAGGCTTGCCTGTTGCATCATCTATTAGGAAATATTCTTGTTCGAATCCAAACCAAAAATCTTCGTCGTCATCATTTATTGTCGCTCTGCCATTTGTTGGGTGAGGAGTACCATCAGGGGAAAGTACTTCACACATAACTAGGTAGGCATTGATACGAGCTGGATCTTTATAAACAGCTACTGGTTTCAACAAACAATCGGAAGATCCTCCGGGAGCTTGCTGAGTCGAAGAACCATCAAAACACCAAACAGGTAAATCTTCAATGTTTCCTGAATATTTACTTTCGTCTAAAACTTTAGTCTTACCTCTGAGAGTTTGAGTAGGAGTATTTCCATCTAACCAGATGTATTCAAATTTGATTTTTGCCATAATTCGCTGTGGTTGTTTTAAATAATGATTCAAAAGTAATCTTGATTGATAAAAGTGTAGCATTATATTTGTTGTCGTTATGTTATACTCAAATAGCAAATAACATGTATAACCATCTCTATCTCTATTAATTACAACCAAATAAAACATTATGCCTAAAGCCGAAATCGATAAACTTTTTGCTTTAATTAAAAGTCTTTCTAAAGCAGAAAAAAGAAATTTTAAGCTTTTCGCAGCAAGGATTAGCAAAAGTGAAGGTCAGATGTTCGTCAAACTATTTGATTTAATTGACCAATCTGATGAATATAGCGATTCAGACGCCCGATTTAAACTAGGAAAGATAAGTAAAATACAACTCAGCAATTTAAAACGTCATCTCTTTACTCAAATTCTGAAAAGTCTTCGGATCATCTCTACGGAGAAGTACCATGACATTAAACTTAGGGAACAACTGGATTTTGCTAGGATACTCTACGGAAAGGGACTTTACATGGAAGCCCTGAAGCTTTTGCATCGATTAAAATCGATATTCAGTTCATCTAATGAATACCTCTTACATCTGGAGATTCTTGAGTTTGAAAAAATGATTGAAAATAGGCACATTACCAGAAGCCGAAAGATTAAGAATAGAATGGAATCATTGATTAATGAATCCAAGGCTGTTGTTCAAACTGTTAACAAATCTAGCCAACTTCTCAACCTTAATTTGAAAATCCATGGAATGTATATCAAAATTGGTCATATCAAGGATTATCGTGACCTCATTATGTTGAGTGACTTCTATAAAGCCAACCTCCCAAAATTTAATGAGAGACAACTTAATCACTTTGAAAAGGTGCATTATTACCTTTCCTTTCTATGGTTTCACTATACAGCACTTAACTTCCCGTTTTGCTACAAATATTCATCACGTGTTGTAGACATTTTTCTTCGAAATGATCACATGATGATTAAAGACCCTGATTTATTCATGAGAGGGGTGCACTATTTATTGGTCACTCTATTTTACATGAGACAAACCGAACGTTATGAATTCTACTTCAACAAATTCATGGAATTCAAGGAACAATACCAATCCAAATTCAATCGCACCACAGAAATGGTTTTCTTTATTTATGGAAACAACGCCGTGACCAACTACTTCATCCTTAAAAATGATTATCCCAAGGCGCTTGATCATATCAACATGACCCATGACAAGATTCAAATGCTAGAAAGAAATTTTGACCACCATCGTAAAATGGTCGTATTGTATAAAAGGGCTTGGATCTTATTCGTGTGTAATGATTTATCTAAATGCTTAGATGATCTAAACGAAATCATTAATTCCAAAAAAGATCAGTTGAGGGATGATCTATTTTGTTATGCAAAATTAATGCACCTTATTGCACACTACGAATTAGAACATTTTGAATTGGTTACCAATTTAATCCCTTCTGTAAGACGACTTCTGGCAAGGAAGGGCACGATGTCAGAAAGCATTAGTTTAGTATTGGAATATTTGAGATGGTCATCTGAAATTAGGGGCAGTCGTGATGTTAATAAAATAACACAATTACACAACAAACTGATGAAATTAAGATTAGACAGATTTGAACAAAGATCCTTTATGCTGTTCAATTTCACTTTTTGGCTTGAATATAAAATGAAGAATAAATCAATGCTAAATATTTTAGCGGAGGCGGATTCGTAAAATCATAATTGTATTTTGTGTTCATGAATTTTCGAAATTCTTTATGGTTATTAATTGGTATTGTGTTTTTGAGCAACACTACCCTTTTGGCGCAAGCCGACTCCATAATACTACAAGAAGATTTAATTCAAGGCTTTATAGAAAACCTGGATGACGATGTGGACTTTGATTATAGTACGCTTTATGAAGAATTGGAATTACTATCTAAAAGGCCTATCAATATCAATGAGGCTACTGAAGATGACCTTAAACAACTGAGGCTCCTTAATGATATACAGATTCTAGATATCCAGACCTACATTTCTAAGCTCGGGCCATTTATAAGTTTGAATGAATTGCAAAGTATTCCTTCACTAGACCTTAGAACAATTAAGGCCATATTACCTTTTGTAACGGTAAACGAAAGTGATGATGATTATCAACTATCCATTAAGCGGATGTTGACAGAAGGTAAATCCGTTTTATTTATGAAATGGCGAAGAGTACTCGAAGATCAAAAGGGATATATTCCGGCGGATGTCTTTAATCCTGCAGCTTATGAGGGTGACCCCAATAGATATTTCTTGAGATATCGTTACCAATATGAAAATAGACTACGAATAGGCCTAACAGCAGAAAAAGACGCGGGTGAATCCTTCTTCTCTGGCAGCAATAAAAACGGCTTTGATTTTTATTCTGCACATGTTCATTTGCGAGAATTTAACCGATACATAGAAGATTTAGTTGTTGGTGATTACACGATCAGCCTTGGACAAGGATTGATCGTGCATAATGACTTTGGTTCAAGTAAAAGTGCTTTTGTCATGGATTTGAAAAAAGGTGGAAGAACTATTCGTGCATACAACTCTATTAATGAAGTGAACTTCTTTAGAGGGGCTGCAACTACAATCAATTTTGGCAAAAACTGGAACTCAAGTATTTTCTATTCAAGAAAGAGGCTTGATGGAAATACATTTACCGATAGCACTGATATTGAAAATGATTTCGAGAGGTTCAGTTCAGTCATTACCTCTGGTTACCATAGAACAGTTAATGAGATTGAAGACAAAGACGCTATTGGGTTGGAAAGTATAGGTGGTAAAATTCAGTACAAACAGAAAGATTTCAAATTTGGGATCAATGGTATTTATGAACGATTTGATAGAACCTTTGACCGAAATACACAACTATACAATCAATTCCAATTTTCCGGAAAGGACATTGTTAACTTAAGCTTGGACTATAGTTATCGTTTGCAAAACATGAGTTTTTTCGGTGAATCAGCAGGATCCGGAAATGGTGGAATGGCACATTTGCATGGCTTACTAATTTCATTAGACAGAAAAGTAGACTTGTCACTTGTATACAGAAACTTTGGGAGAGACTACCAGGTATTGAATAGTAATTCGTTTGGCGAAACCACTGGCACCAACAATGAAAGCGGTATTTATACTGGATTTGTTATCAGACCCTACAAAGGATGGACTATTAATGCCTATGTAGATATATGGAAACATCCATGGCTTAGATTTAGAAGGGATGCTCCGAGTAATGGTAGAGAATATTTAATTAGACTAGATTATTACGAAAAAAGAAAATTCAATTTTTACACTCAATATAAATTCGAACAAAAATTTATCAACGAGCCAAGTATTTTCGAGAATCCAATTGATCGAATTGGACAGATCACATTACATCGTTTGCGGCTGCATTTTTCACAGAGGATATCTAAGAACCTGAACATTCGTACTAGGGCCGAGTTTTCTTATTTCAATCAAAAAGGAACTGACGTTTGGGACGATGGATATCTTGTTTATCAAGACATCATTTATAAACCTATTGGCAAACCGTTCTCATTTACAGCACGTTATTCCATATTTGACGTTGATCGATATGACAATCGTATTTACACATACGAAAACGATATCATTTACGAATTTTTCATTCCTTTTTATTACAACAGAGGTAAAAGGTATTATATCAATTTAAGGTATGATGTCATCAGAAATATTACACTTGAGTTTAGATATGCGAGAACTACCTACGACAACATTGAAACCATTGGCTCTGGCAATGAATTAATCAATGGGTCAACAAGGACTGAATTCAAAGCACAGGTTCGTTATAACTTTTAGATTAAACTTTAAGTTGAGACTTTAGAAAGGCTACAACAACTGCGAGGCCATTATTATAATTATCATTATTGTTGATCACCAAGTCTACCTCATTTTTAAAGGGCTGAATGTGTTTCTCATAGGAGGGTAATACATGATGTTCATACCGATAAAGCACATCGTCTAATGGGTAATTTCTTTCAATTCCATCCCTCTTAATCCTCCGTATTACTTTGATATTTTCTTTAGTGTCTATGAGTATTTTTAATTCCAATAAATCCCAAAGTCTTTTGTACGAAAAAACAAACAAACCTTCCACTATAATTATGGGTGCAGGAGAAAATGTGAGCATTTTGGGAACAGCCAGTTCATTATTAAATACATATTCTTTACGTTGAATTTGCTCACCATTCTTAATTCTTAGAATATCTTCCACAAAAGATTCTTGATCTATTGATTCAGGTAAATCAAAGTTTCTAATACCATTTTCGTCAATCTTCTGATCTTCTCTAGGAATGTAATAGTCGTCTTGTGAAAGAAAGCATATTTCTTTTTCGGTAAAGGACGCTTTCAAGTCTTTAATGAAACTTGTTTTACCAGATCCACTTCCACCAGAAATTCCAATTAACATGTACTGAATATTTGATTTTGTCTACAAGATATATAATGCAAGTTAATTTTATAAAAATTGCTATTTTACTCGTGAATAACGAAAAACAAAACATGGGTAGGTTAACTGGAATATTAGGAGTCATTGCATTATTAGGTATTGCGTATTTAATGAGCAATAATCGTAAAAAGATTTCCATGAGAGTTGTTTTATGGGGATTAGGACTTCAATTAATTTTTGCAGTTTTCATCCTGAAAACACCCATTGGATTGCCTTTTTTTAACTTTATTGATAAGGTTGTTAAAAAACTACTCTCCTTTTCGGAAGATGGAAGTGCTTTTCTTTTCAAATCGTTTGGAGCTGGTGTAATTGAAGGTCCTTTAATGAATTTCGCTTTCATAGTTTTACCAACAGTGATATTCTTTTCTGCTCTAGTGGCGATTTTATATCACATTGGTTTTTTACAATTGATTATTAAGGGCTTGAGTAAGATTGTACAAAAAACCATGGGGACAAGCGGATCTGAAACATTAAGTGTTGTTGGATCTATATTTGTCGGTCAAACAGAGGCCCCATTACTAGTTAAGCCTTTTATTCAAAACATGACTAAGTCTGAAATAATGACCGTGATGGTTGGTGGTTTTGCAACAATTGCAGGTGGCGTTATGGCTATTTACGTGAGTATTCTTGGAGACATTGAGGGCATCGCGGGACACTTAATGGCTGCATCGATAATGAGCGCCCCAGCCGCCATTGTAGTAGCTAAAATAATGTACCCCGAAGTCGAGGTATCGCAAACCGCAGGTTCACTCGAAATCAATGTTGAAAAAACCTCAGATAATGTCATGGAGGCCCTAGGAGATGGTGCTGTTGACGGTTTAAAATTGGCTGCCAATATCGCCGCAATGCTTGTCGCTTTCGTTGCTATGATTGCATTTATCAATTTTGTATTGAGCATGTTTGGAGTATGTATGTACGATTGGTTTGGTTTAGACCTTAGATGGCTTTCCCTATCAGAATTGTTTGGTATTATTTTTAAACCATTAGCTTTTCTAATGGGTGCTCCGTGGAGTGAAGCAGACGTCTTAGGCCGTTTACTTGGGGAAAAACTAGTATTGACAGAATTGATTGCATACGGAAACCTTGGTGAACTTTCTCAAGCAGGAGCAGTTTCAGAAAGAACAAGTATCATTGCAAGTTATGCTTTATGTGGGTTTGCTAACTTTGCTTCTATTGGAATTCAAATGGGAGGTTTAGGAGGCATGGCTCCTGGAAGAAAAAAGGATATCTCTCAAATTGCACTTAAAGCAATGATTGGTGGAGCTTTGGCTTCCTGGATTACGGCAAGTATTGCGGGAGTGTTAATTTAGAGATCTGGATTCGATTCTATTTTTTCTAAAGCTTGTTTCTCCAATGATATAGGAGGAATACCTCCGATTTTATACCCGATATACATTCCAGTAAAAAGGTACCAATCATTATCATTTGGATCACCTCTACCGGTTCCGGTTTCTACTTGTACTGGTTCGGATTCAAGATATTCACCCGTTCTATTGGATAACGAGGCTGCGTTTAATCCTCTTGCATTCAACAATTCATCATAATTGACATAAGAACCACTTACGTCATCAATATAATCAGTAAATGTTAGCCTAGGGACAACCTCAAAGCCCATTACAATGTTTGGAGAAAGGTTAAAATTAATACCCATTCCAAAGGGTATATTGATTTGTGTTAAGGAATACTTGCTTTTATTACCATATTCAGCCAACTCTTGGCCTTCCGTACCTAGTGGCTGTAGAGCAATCCATTCTCCATTTAGTTGTGTTTTTGGATTGAAATGAAAGACATTAATTCCAGTCGTATAATATACCTTCACTCCAAATTTATCGAGTTGTTTGATAAACGGATTGAGATAAAACTCACTAGTTACTCCAAATTCGTACAAATAGCTTGTAAAATTTAAATTTCTTCTCCTTCGCCACAAACCCGATGCATCTTCATCTGTACCTGAAAGAGTACCCTTCAAAAAATTAGAATTTATAGAAACATACTTATTTGACTTTACACTTAATGACACTCCATATGCAGGATGACCTTGCGAGAAACTAAACCTTACGGGTAATGGTGATAGATCGCCTTGATAGTAGGTTATTCCTACGACTGATCTTACTTCATAAGACTGAGACAAAGCAGTCGTAAAGCAGAATAAAGAAAAGATGCTAATAAATAAAAAATCTCTCAAGGCACTAAAATCATAATTACTTAATTAAGACAACAAAAAAAGCTTTCATCACTACGTAAAAAACGTCTTTTTTCGAAAATGTCTAAATTTGACATTCAGTCATATGGTTTTTCTGCTCCGAGGTTCTTGAGCATTTTGGGTTCGAACATCGCCTAAAAAGTCGAAATTACCCATAATTTAAGACTTTAATGGGCTGTATACCAAGATTATATATAATTAATTATTCAAATTTAACAGTCCGTCAGGTATATCGAAATGGATAATTCGAGACTCGAAGTCAATTTCGGATATGAAATTTTCATTCCAGGGAATAAGTACTTCGGTTTCTTGGCTTTGAATAATGGCCATCATTTGAGATGGATACTCCTCCATTCTTAATAGCGTTCCGTCAAAATCAGCATCACTTTTAATCATTACTTTGAATCCGATCATTTGAGGGACATCATTCGAAGATTTTGATTTTGGGAGTTCTGATTTCAAGAAAAAGATGGATTTGTTCCTTAAAAAATTGACTTCTTCAGGCGAAGTATAATTCTCTATAACTATTAAATGATTTTTATTCTGAGATTCTTCCAATACACGAAAAGGAATCATACACCCTCCCAGCTCAAAAAATATAAACTTATTTTTCAAACTAAAATCTTTGATATCTAAAGAGAAATTGACTTTGATCGCTCCATCATTCCCAAAAGGCTTCATGGAATTACCGATGTTCGAAAGCTCTCCTAACATCAGAAATGTTCAATAAGTCGCATGGTATGAATGTAACCTTTCTCTGCTTTCTCTTCCCAAGTCTGTCCTGCACAATTATCACATTGGCTTTCTAGAATGCGTTGTTTTTTATAGACTAGACCAATGTTTTTCGAATAAAACTCCTCAGCGTATCTCAACTCAATTTCACTCGAATCCTTTGCTTGAGATATGGTTACCACGTCATTGTATACCAAGCCATTAAACGAATATTGTCCATCCACACCATCTACTTTGTAATCCCAATATCGGTAAGGAGTAAGTGTTTCTCCACCCACGATTACTTCTGTATTATCATCGATAAAAACATTTCCGTCCCATCTTGAATCATCCCTTAACGGGAAAACTAACTTTACAAAAGTTAAATTCTCCTCAGTTCGTCTAACCTCTTCGATCGAAATTGTATTAACCCAAACGTCTAAAATCTCCCATTCATCATCTAAATTCCGTTTAATGAATCTCTCAATCTTAAATACTGTTTCTCCTTGTACATTAGAAAAGCTATCAACAACAACTTCCTTGATGAAGGATGTAAATGTGTCTATTGTAGATAATTGATTATTGTATAAAATTGAATCTGATTGGTAAATCCAAGTATTATCGATAGAACTAGGAAAGTACTCTTGACCTAAAGTATTTCCATCTCTAACTTCGGTTTCATTTTGACAGGAAATGATCAATAATGACAAGACGACAACGATTAGAATGCTAGTATACTTATTCATAACAAGGTATTGACAATGCACAATATACAAATATAGAATTATTATAATACGTAACGATGGTTAAAGCGAGGAATATATTAATCCACCTCCAACTACATCATCTCCTTCATAGAAAACAGCAGATTGTCCCGGCGCCACTCCCCTAACATTAGCATAAAACTCTACCTCGACACCATCATTAATATTTTTCAATTTTGACATAGTCCCTGGATCATTATACCTTACTTGAGTAATCGCCTCCATGCCATCTGGGATATGATCATATTTCATTGAATTTATACCTTTAACCACCATCCCATTTCTTAAAAGGTCCTCCACTTCCCCTAAAACCACAGTGTTTGTTTCTGGCCGAATTTCAATAACATACATAGGCTTTCCAAATGCCATCCCCAGGCCCTTTCTCTGGCCTATGGTATAAAATGGATAACCTATATGCTCACCTAACTTATTTCCTTTTGGATCTATAAAAACACCTCCTTTAACTTTCTGCTCCAAGTCCGGAAGCCTTCGCTTCAAAAAGCCACGATAATCGTTATCGGGAACAAAACATATTTCATAACTCTCTGCTTTCTTTGATAAAGCCTCGTATCCGAAATCTAAGGCCATCTTTCTAACCTCTGTCTTATCATATGGACCCAAAGGAAATCTTGATCTTTTTAGGCACTCTTGATCCAGGCCCCATAAAACGTAAGACTGGTCTTTACGATCATCTTTTCCTTTTGAAACAAAGTATCTTTGATTTTCCTCTTTCACAACGGCGTAATGGCCTGTTGCTATAAACTCACAATCCATAGCGTCGGCGCGCTTCAGCAAGGAGCTCCATTTAATGTGAGTATTGCACAAAACACATGGATTTGGAGTTCTTCCGGCAATATATTCGTCAACAAAATTATCAATCACATAATCTCCAAATTCTTCCCGAATATCCACGATGAAATGATGAAAACCCATTTCCACAGCAGCTTGTCGAGCATCATTAATGGAATCTAAACTACAACAACCTGTTTCTTTTTTACTAGATCCTGAACTGGCATAATCCCAGGTTTTCATTGTTATTCCAACGACCTCATATCCTTGTTCATGCATCATCATAGCAGTCACTGTACTGTCAATACCGCCACTCATTGCTACTAGAACTCGACCATGTTTACTCATACCAAAAATTTAACCGTAAAATTAGAACATTTATTTCAGCATAAAGCTAAAAGTGGGCTTGTACATCATGTACAAGCCCACTTTTTACATATCTATTTTAATTTACTTTAATATCGTCACGTTACCCTGAGTGGTATAATCAAATCCATTGATGCACCTTACTCGTAGATGATAACCGTAGACATCAGGCTCTAACTGTTCATTGTTAAAGGTACCATCCCACTCTTTATCTTGAGAATTAGAAGTAAATACTTCTTCACCCCATCTACTATAAACAATTAAAGTCATTTCGTCGATAAAATTACTTTCGATTCTCCAAGTATCATTCAAACCATCTGCGTTAGGTGAAAACATATTCGGAACGAAAACATCGCTCTCATCACAAAGAGGTAGATTTACTGAAACCGCAACTGAAGCCACATCTGTACATCCATCTGCATTTGTTACTGTAACGCTAAATGTTGTTGACATTTCTTCTGGCATAGCCATTGGATTATATATGTCGTCAAAATCTAAATACTGTTCCTGATCCCAATCATAGGTATAATCCCCATCATCATTAGTCGTTAATTGCACCTTATCCCCTAAGTTTATTTCCGTTGGGTCTGCAGATGCAAATATATCTGTAGCAAACTCGCTTAGTTCAGTTTCAAAACTAGCTATCCATTCACAACCAGCAGCATTCGTTACAAGAACAGAAAAAATTGTTGTTTCGGTAAGAATAAAATCAATCTCATTGGTTCCTTGACCAGAAGTAATAGGTCCTTCTGGAGACCAAACATATTCTACTTCCATATCTGGATCAGATAAAATCAATGTAGCGGTACCCTCCTCTCCAACACAAAGTACTGAAGGGCTATCAATTTGCAATGTCTGAAGGTATGGTGACAGACTAATAGATTCTGTTTCTGAACACTCAATGGCATCCGTTGCAATGGCTGTATAAGTGACATCTCCTTCGGGAAAGACCTCAATAGAAGTTCCATTTCCGATAACATTCCCATCAGAATCATACCAGACTATTTCCGTATTCGTATCACTAGAGGCTTCTAATGTAACTCCAGATCCTTCACAGTAAAAATTATCTTCCGTTGTCAACATCAAATTGATATTGGGAGAGTATTCAATTTCAATTGAAATATTTTCTGAGCAGCCAAATTGATCTTCGGCCATAACGGTATACACACCTGGATCTAAATTTTCTAAGACAAGAGGGTTACCTATAAAAACCACTTCCCCTTGCGCATCAATCCAGGTAATCACGGCATCGTTAACAACAAAGACAGAGACCATTGCAGTATCACCTTCACAATAGACATAAGTTTCAGGTCCAGTCAAACCAATTTCTTCAATAGCATTGACCGTTACTTCTGCTACTGATGGGCAAAGCTCTAAATCATTATTGGTAACGGTAACAGAAAATGTAGTTGTTTCATCAAGTTCCGTAACAATAGGGTTTACAGAATTAGGGTCATCGAGTAATTCGGCTGGTGACCATGAATAATTAAAATCAGGATTACCATTTGGATTTAATTCAACTTGCTCCCCAGGGCATAATATTAAAGGAGTTTTAATATCCAAAATTGGATATGAATACACATCAATTGTAGCATTGCCCATAATACTGCATCCGTATTGATTTTCTACCATATATTCAACTATAACACTTCCTTCATTATCAAAATTATATATAGCCGGATTTTCACCCTGTTCAGATACTAATCCGTTTGTAGACCATGCAATGTCCAATTCATGATCACTTACATTATTTGCAATTTCTACTACAATATCATCACCATTACAGATTAGGCCGTTGTTTCCAACTTGAACATCAAAATCTAAGGACCTATCATACAAAGTAATTTCACCCATTCCTTGACATACGTCATCAACTATAATAACGTATAGGGTGCTTACATCTTCAGTAAGATTATAAGTCAGTGGATTATCTGAACCTAGACTCATAGTCATAGCTTCATCACTAAACCATTCAAAACTAGCCCCAACATTGGCCACAGCCTCAATAACCGCGACACCGTTACAAATAGACGTATCTCCTAAAAAGTTAATTTGCTGCTCATTACTCACTTCAACAGTTACTTGATCTGTCACGGTACAAATTCCATTTGTAGCCGTAACCATGTAAGTGGTTGTTTCTAATGGCGAAGCTATTGGATTATCCGGATCTGATAAATCTAGATTATCCAAGGGTAACCATGTATAGGTCAAATTAGGGTCCGCAGCCATAATTAAAGAGGTAGAATTCTCTACACATATAAGCACTGGACTCGGAAGTAATTCTAAAAATATGTCAGTAACCGGTATAGTCTCAGATAATGAATAGACACAACCACTAATTGTAGAAATTTCTAAGAAAACATCTATTTCTTGATCATTCGAAATTCCTAACGTCGGATTTTGCACATCAAAAACCGTACTCATTCCATCATGATCGATGACCCAATTCCAAGCCGTAATTTCTTGAGTGGATGTACTTTCGTCAGTAAAAACCAATTGGATTGAATCAGATGTACAATCTAGTCCTACAAGACTAAAGTCAACCGTGGTATCATCAGGCAAAGCCACGCCTACCTCCATAAAAGCCGTATCGCGACATTCTCCATCAACGGCAGCAAGAGCTACTGTATATAAACCAGATTCAGGAAAAACATAAGTCGGGTTATCTTCATTTTCTATAGGATTAGATAAATCGGGATATTCAAAATACCAAGTAACATCTCCTACTGCCGTCATGTTCACAAAACTCAGTTCTAATCCTTCACAACTCGGGTTAGGTTCAACGGTAAAAGCAGGATCAGGTCGGGCTTGACATTCTCTGACGTTATATTCAAAATCTCGACTAGTTGTAGAAATCAAAACACCGTCTCTCCATTCTTCAATACACACACCTACTAAGAACTGACCGATAGTATTAGGTACGGCTGTCATTATTCCGGTAACGGGGTCAATTTCCAAGGGTATACCTCCCAACATATTATTCAAATCATATCCATTTGCCCAAACAACATCTTCATAAGGAGGTCCATCAGGTGGATCTGGTGCAGGTAGGTTAAATGAGGCACCTAACTTAGGAGTACATAATTTATACGCTAACGAATCTCCATCCGCATCAGTACCGGAATGATCAAAAACTAATTCCTCATTGGCACATAAAAAAATAGTCGCCCACTCATCAAATGTTGCTTGTGTATTACAAGATTGCAAAGCTTGTTTATTGATAATGGTTGTATATGTTGTACCTGACTGAAGAGGATCTTCAATATTCAAAAGTGTAATATTCCGGCAACATCGTTGATAAGAAAGTTGGTAACCGTTATTTCTAAAAGGAAGAAAAACGGTATCACGATATACTGTAGAATGTACACAAACATCCGCACCAATGATTTTACATTCCGTCGTCAAGATCTCATTAAGTGTATCCTCATTATTAAAATTGGGCAATAGTTCACCATTGTCTCCGTAACTTCCTAATCGTTCCCCGCTAATCGGGTCAAATATTCCGATAGAGGCAGGATCATCAAATTCAGCGTTAGGGCTACCGTTAAAACAATCTCTTCTAAACTCAAGAGTAATCTCGTACATATCATTTCCGAGACATCGGTAATATAAATTACCACCAACCACATGCGTTGCTGAAACATCGGTAGTAAAAATTATAAAACTTAAGAGGGCAAAAATTATCTTTTTCATAATATTGGTGCAGCGGTGAAAATCATATTTCACACAGATTAATCATTAATTATTTAGCTCTACAATTTCATCAATTTCAATTCTTCTCTCCCTTGAAGCATTGGGACTGTAAATCGAATTACTTTGATCTCCAGGATCATCACTAATTCCATTCGGTGAAGTATCCTCACCAAAAGACCTTTCAGTAATAATCAGTCTTCCAGAATCTATATATTTCAATAGTATCCCTCCCTTGTATTTCTTGAATTCATTTCGAATACAATCAACACGCCTTTTACCTAGGGCTTCATTATATTCAGATCCGGACAAAGGACTTGCATAACCTCGCAAGTAAATATTAGTGTTCTTTCCTGACTCTAAAACTCGGTTGAGTGTTTCTAAGAATATCGTAATTTTGTCAAATCCAGTTTTCACTTCATTGTCGAAAAATGAATTAGATTCCAGCCTTGCACTTTCTTTTTCAGAAGTTTTAAAAGTCTTACTGTAGTTTTGTGCAAAAGATTCTTTTTTAGCGAAATACGGGTAATATGTATCCTTGTAGGCCTTATTGGTTGATACCTTCATTGTTCGAGGTTCAGGCATATCATTATCATAATACAATCGGATAGGTAACAATTTTGCAAGAGTTATTATTTCTGCCTTTCGGCCAATAGGCAACTCCTTATATATCGTCTTTTTAGCACTTGCAGGCACATCAAAGTCGATGCTATAATCATCGTAACCATCTTTGGATGCGATCAACTTATACTTACCACCCGGTTTGAGGTAAAAAGTATAATCTGAACCATCCAAATTAGTCTTAGTATCGAGTAGTCGATTGTTTTCAATATCAAACAGTTGGACAGTAGCACCATTCAATTTTTCCATTGTAGCCTTTTCCAATGTGGTTACATCCAACTTAATTCCCCTATCCAAAAATAGTTCTTGAGAAATATTCCCTTTAGCATCAACAGGAATGGTCAATTCAACTATATCATTATTGTACGATGATTTAATTCCAGTAAGTCTATACTTAACTCCAGGAATAACTTGGAAAGTATAAACATTGGAATCATCTCTACTTTCAGAAACCAAATCATCATTGAAATTATTGGTCATTTGTACAGTTGCACCTGGCAAGTCCAATTCAGTATACTTCTCTAGAGTAATCACTTCCAGAGTAATTGGGTTTGGAATGAGGTAAATCTTCTTTTCGACATCAGGCTTGTCTTCCGAAACCTCCTCCATCATATTTAAATCAATGGTACTCGGTTGGAAACCATCTTTTGTAGCAGTAATCCTATATTCTCCGTCACAATCCACTGGTAATTCAAAATCATTTTTATCCAGGTGAGTCAGAATTACTTTTTCCTGATCTGGATTCTTCAGATCTTCTAAAACCAATGTGACGCCGTCAAGATCTTCTTTACTTACAGCATTGAATGTCAATGCCATTAAATCTAGGACACACGTATTATTTTCTACTCTATATATATCAAAACAACAGGTTTCAAATTTCGATTCCAGATACATTGATCCTGGTCTGTTTGAAGCCAAATGTGCAATATTTCCTCGATCATTTACAGAGTAAAAAATATCATTAAAACTTGTATTCACTCCTTTCCCTAAGTTGGTAATCTCTTGAAAATCACCCTCTATATATTTTGCTTTATAAACATCAAAAGCTCCAAAACCTTTTCTTCCATTTGAACTAAAACTCAACTCCTTTTTACCATCAAAATAAAAAGGGGTAATTTCATCTCCTGAAGTATTAATTTGGTCAACTGGCTTAGGTGTTGTAAAATTCATTTTTTCATCAAAGCTAGTTTGCCATATATCCATACCTCCTTTACCCAATGAACGATTACTAGAAAAATACAACACTCTCCTACCTCCCACTTCAGGACCGAAACTAGGTTGTGTCTGAGTACTCGAACTTGAATTAATCTCGGTGGGTAGAGCTACTGGTGATTGCCAAACACTATCTTTTCGCATAGAATAATATAGATCACAACGTATATTGTTATTGTAGTAATCACATATACTATAAACCATTAAGTTGCTGTCATCAGAAATTGCAGTACTTGATGTTAACTTCTCATCTGAATTAAATACGCTATTGGACCCTAAAACCATTTGGGGCTTTTCCTCAGTGGTCTTAATGATTTTAGAAACCTTTCTTCGAGGTTTGTAATCATCTTTTTCTTTATCAAATCTTCCAGATGTGAAATACAACTCATCATCAACAAAGATTGGAGCATGCTCTGAATAGGCAGTATTGACAGATCCATCTAAATGAACAATATTGATCTCTTCAGGATTGTAATCAGGTTGTTCACTTGCCCACTCCGCAGACTCTTTAGCCTTCTTAGCATTTAAAGTGTATTTCGGGTTATCATTTTCATATTCAGATAAATACAAATCATAATAACGAATGGCATCATCATAATTCCCTAATGTATTCTTTATACCTGCCAAATGGAATAAAGCTTCTGGATATTCATTTGATTCTAAAATATCTATCAAATATTGATATTGCGATTCGGCCAGGGAATAAGCAAATTGTTTTCGTGCCGATTCTGCATACTTAAATATAACCTCAGGCTTGGAATTATCTCTTTCAACCGCTTGACTAAAATATTCTAGAGCTCCACTGAAATTATTTTCATTGTAGGCTTCATTTCCTTTTTTCACCAATTGGTTAAAAGAAGGCTGTGCTACCATTGCCCCAGCAAACAAGCAAAGCAGAACAGAAATTTGAAGGACTTTATTTATTCTTAAATTTTTCATTCTAATTAGATGCTATGTTTGATTAATAAATTGGACAAGGCTTAAACGGAGCCCAAGGGACTCTTGTAATAATGTATTTGACCGCCAATTCAGGTCCTCCTCTATTATCGGTAGCTATATCAAATCTTGAAATATTAAAATCATAACTAAAGCCTACGTACAGGCTTTTCATTTGTAAGGCTACCATTGGATACCATGCATCTTTTAGTCGCGTACCAACGCCCAGAATTAGCGCCACATCTCGATCACTATTCCCATTAAGATAAATCTTACCTTGAGCATTTACATTCAATTGCTCGTGTGGGTTTTGTTGTTGGAAGGTTCCGTTGAGTAATAAATCTAATCTATCCACTAACCTAAAAGAGGCTAATAAATAAAGACTTAATCGCCTCTCTAAGTCAGAAGTGTAATTGCTTTCCGCAAAAGAGTTGTCTGGAGACAATATATTGAATAAACCTCCCCCTAAATCAACGTGCGTTCTATAACTTTTCTGCCATCTATAATTCAATCCAAGACCTAAATCAAAATAGGACACATTGTCCTTTGAAAAACCCTCAGCGGCTATGGAAGGATCCCAACTATCACCATTCCACTGATTTCCAGATCTAATGTTATCTGAATCAAATCTTCTCAAATCGTATCCCAATTTAATCCCCGGCGTCAAATAATTTCCATCTGATAAGCGCAAGGAATAAGACGCAAATAAACCGATATCCGTCGATCTAAATCCAAGATCCCCTGCTTTATCATGATTTAATTGAATTCCTCCACTCCAAAAGCCTGTAGTATCTGAAACGTTACCAAACTTCATATCGAATTCTCCAGTAAATGTTTGATAGTCAACAGGTACGTTTTCCCATTGATTTCTGTAATTACCAGCCAGACGATAATGACCATTATAAATTCCAGTCAACGCAGGATTTAAATTCAACGACGAATTAAAAAACTGTGAATAGTGGATATCCTGGGCTGTTGCCAAATTTTGGAAAAATCCAAAAAACACAAAAACGAGTATAATTTTTTTCACTTCTTACGATTTAGTGAGAAATACAAATAAAAAATATTAAATATTCAATTTGGAGAGACTGTAACGATGGTATAATCAACATAACATATAACGTTATGTAATTTAGAAACGCTTACTCCATCGACTTTTGCTTCCATAATTTAGTAATAGTCTTTTATAAATACAAGAATAATATTCTACAATCCAATATTTGCAAGATTATTAAAGAATATTTTATATTTGCGCTGCCTTAAAAGAGAAGCGAGTATTTTTATACTATGCGAAAGTAGCTCAGCTGGTAGAGCACGACCTTGCCAAGGTCGGGGTCGCGGGTTCGAATCCCGTCTTTCGCTCAAAATCTACCGATCTAATCGCAGATATTTTCGCCCGGGTGGTGGAATTGGTAGACACGCTGGACTTAAAATCCAGTGGCCATTGCGGCCGTGCCGGTTCGACCCCGGCTCCGGGTACAAAAAAGGAGATCATATTGATCTCCTTTTTT
>JAHDBI010000026.1:31438-36273 GCA_020630475.1 Saprospiraceae bacterium | reverse complement strand
TTCAGTATAACCGCTACTCCTATTTTACCTAATCCTGCATGTGCGCCTTCGGATTGTAATATGGCATTGGAATTACAACCAGGCCCACTACCATCGGATTGCATGTTTGTTGATTTTAATAATGAATGTAACACCGATGCTTGCCCTGATGATTTCTTTATTATTGGTACAGGATGTGATTTCACATTAGGACCTACGGGTTATTTTCAGTTTACCACTGATGGTGATCCTGATATAGCAACAATAGACATCTTAATTGATAATTCTTCGTTTAATGGAATTTTCTTTGGCGTATTCACGGATTGTATGGGTGCGAATGCTTTCTGTGGTGAAAATGCTGGAACAATGGCTGAATTGTTGGATATGCCAGCAATGCCTAATACAACTTATTATATAGCAGTGACTGATCCTAATGGAGTAGGTGGTACCTTTGATATTCATATTAAAGTTGAACCCGTTCCAGAAAATGATAGTCCTTGTCCGACAGATCCAAATCCACCGTTTATATTGTCTAATGGATTGGTACATTTTGGTACGACTTGTTGTGCAATTGGTGCAAATGATCCAGGTGGAGCAGATTTTCCTAATCAAGAATGTAGTACGGTTCAAGATGATGATGCAGTTTGGTATCAATACACACCTGCAATTGGAGCTGATGGGGTTGAATTAATTGTCAATCCTGACGGATCAGGTGGAGGAACACCTATCTCAAACAATACAGCGGTTGAGATATATTTTGGTGATCCGATGGCGGGTTGTACTGGTGCATTGACTTTTCAAGATGCAGAATGTGGAATGTTGCCTTTAGAAATGACTATAGGTTGTTGGGAAGAAGGTGTTGATGATATTTGGATTAAGGTGGCTTCCGCCGAAGATGATTGTGGTCAATTTACACTTCAAGTGATGGATATATTTGCCATGTGTGTATATGCAGATGAATGCCCTGATATTACGGAAACAATGGAGCCTGTCACTCCAGAATTAGGAGCTCCATGGGTGCCGTTATGTCAGACATACTGTAGTATGGATTTGGCTTGTCCAGAGAGTCCTTTACCTCCTGGTGATTGCGCTCCTGGATTTGGTAATATGAATACTGTTTGGATTCAGATTGATACTGACGATGATGCCCAAGTGATGCAGATTACTGTGGAAACTGGTGGAACATGGGACCCTGTCTTTGCCTTGTATGATGGTACTAGTTGTGCTGATCTATCGCAAAATGGAGAGTGTAGTGAAATTATTGGAAATCAAGCTTTCCAAGAGTTTGGTGTACTTGAAAATATGTCTTACTGGTTAGCAGTGGGAGCGGATGGTGATGTTGATGACGATGAATTTGAGGTGTGTGTATTGACCATCATTAGCCCTGTAATTTGTATTGATGAGGATCAAGCAGTTTGGGAAGTAGTTGATCGATCAAATGAAGACGGATCTACAACAATCCCTGGCCCAGGCGAGCCACCATTAGAATTTTGTCCAGGTGAGTTAGTCAGTATGTGCTTTGATTTCTTTTATGATGCAACAAATGGAACCGCAGCGGACTGGTTTATTGGTTTAACGCCTTTCTTCGGAGAAGGCTGGGATCTAGCTACATTGAATGCAACCATAGTAACTGGAAACGGAATGACCGGTCAATGGTATGATGAAGATGGTGGACCAGGTGAAGCTCCATTGATTCAAGAGGATGTCCCTCACTTATGTACATTTATAAATTCATTGGGTAACCTAGAAATATGTAATTCCTTAACCACTCCGTGTCCAGATTGCCCTACTATTGGGATGACAGAAGGTGATCCGTTGCCAAGTGGATGGTTTTGGGTTACGAATGGAGGTAACGCAGGTTGTGAAAACGATGGATCTCCTGGTGAAGGCTGGGGAATTGGTAGTACAACTGCAACAGTTGAAATTTGCTTTGATATTCAAGTCCGAGAGTTTATGGATCAAACTGAATGCGAATTGAATGATGACCTATCTATAGGATTCCAAACGTATTCAGATGGTATCGCTGGTTGTTGGGAGGATTCACAGGGTGAATGTTATTTTGATGAAGCACAGTTTATCATCTTCAGAGCCGATTGTGACGTGCCTCCTGGTGTAATAGCTGAGCCAGAGGAGATTTGTAATATGGGATGTATTGATATCGATGTTCAACAAGATGATGGTTTGACTAATGCCAATATTGTGGTGACGGTTATTGATAATCCTAATGTGATCGGAGAAAGTGATCATTTCTTCACAGGCGGTAGTGGAACCATTGCAGACTGTTTAGAAAATACTTCGACGACAACTCAAATTGTTACGTATCAAATTGAGACTGAAGTACCAGGTTTAATATGTAAAGGTGCTCCAGAAATGATAGATGTAACCATTTATCCAGAACTAGAGTTAATTCCTACTCCAGATGATGCTTGTGATGGTGGATTTGATGATATTATTATTTGTGCTTCTCCATCCGGTGGAACGGGCGTTTATACCAATTATACATGGAGTACTGGTGATAATGGTCCGGGCTTATCGTGTATTACGATTTCACAACCGCTTTCTCAGGGGAATTACTCAGAGTTTGTGACGGTGACTGATAACTTTGGTTGTTCAGGTACAGTAGAGGTAGAATATGAAATTCACCCTCCAGTAGAGATTTCAATGGATCCTATAGAGATAAGTGTTTGTCAAGAAGATGTCGAAGAAATTGTAATCACAGCCGAAGTTACTTCTGGAACGCCAAGTTTCAACTTTACTTGGTTACCAAGTTCCGGTCTAATTAATGGATTACCTAACGGTGAGGAATATATCTTGGATATTTCGAACTCGCAAACGATTGTTGGATTCCCGTCCGCAATTATTGTAGACGTAACCGATATTAATGGATGTCAAAATTCAGCCGAGGTTCCAGTCTCAATTTCTGGAAGTCCTATTGTTGATTTAGTGCCTCTTCCAGTACCGTGTGGTGCTACCGAGGCCGTATTTAATGTCACGGGACAACCAGGAACTGGATCTACTTCTCCGGTCCAATCCATTGAGTTGTTTAATAATACAACCAATATGACTGTGGCGACCATATTTAATTTCCAGACGCAGTTCACCATTACGGAAGAAGGTAATTACTCAATTATTATTTCTGATGCTAATGGTTGTACAGGAACGGCCGATTTTGATGTAGATTTCACATCAATCGCAATTCCAGTATTAAGTGGTAATCAAGAAATATGTAATGGTGAATCCACTACATTAACAGTGGATAATGACGGTGATTACATGATGATAGACTGGAGTAGTGGAGATGATGGTGCAAATACGATGGTTTCCCCACTAGACACGACTACTTTCATCGTTACAGTTACGGATGATCAAGGTTGTACTGAATTGGCAAGTATTGACGTATTTGTGGCAGAATTACCAGATGCCTTTATTACTGGTGCTACAGGATTCTGTCTAGGTGGTAGTACAACTTTAGATGCAGGAGGTGATCCTGGAACTTGGATGTATGAATGGGAATTGGATGGGAATTCAATCACCGGTATAGGAAGTCAAGTTGATGTGGATGCCCCTGGAACTGTTATGGTGACGGTTACAGATGAAAATGGATGTGAGAATATAGGATCTATTGATGTAACCGAAGAAACTGCGATATCTTTAAGTATTGCAGATGAAGATATTTGTGCCAATGGCTCTGTTGAATTAGATGCAGGTGCCAACTTTGACACGTATCAATGGTTTGATCCAAATGGTGATCCTCTAGGAGACCAACAATTACAAGTAGTCAATACAGCAGGAACGTATTCAGTTTCTATTACTGATGATGGATGTGATGGAAACGGCATGGTGACGGTTCAAGCTTTTGAACCTCCTGTAGCCATGGTCACAGACACGGTTTATGTTTGTAATGAGGACAATGGCATTGGTCAAACATGGGTTGATTTCAACGCTGAAGCTGGTATGTCAGACCCAGGTGCATGGCAAGATACCGATCTTTCAGGTGCTGATCTAATGACTGATTTAACAAATGTTGATTTTGAAGGATTTGCTTTAGGATCGTATTCATTTACCTATTCTACGAATAATGCCATGGCTCCATGTGTTGATGCTGATGCGTTAATGGTCGTTGTTGTTGAAGATTGTCAGTGTTTAGATCCTACTACGACTGCTCCAAACCCAATATGTAATAATGGACAAGATTTAAATTTAACGATGCTCGAAACGCCATCCACGGATGATGGTTCCTGGAATTTTGTTTCTAGTAGTTCGGGTGTTATGGTAGATGTATCTGATGACATATTTGAAGTAACTGATTTGCCTGCAGGTACGTATGAAGTCGAATTTATTCTAGATAATCAATTGGGAGGTAGTTGTCCGACCGGGTCTACGCAGACCATTACGATCTCTGCTCCTCCAATGGCCAATGTTGTTCCGGATACATTAGTTTGTAATCAAGATGTTGGACAAGGCCCGACAATGTTGGATTTCACCGGCTTAACTGATGGAGACGGATTCTGGACTGTTCCAGCTAATTTGGCAGGATTAGATTTCTCAGATGAATCCAATGTTGATTTCACAAATCTTACTCCTGGAACTTATACCTTCTTATTTACAACAAATACTGCGGTGGCACCTTGTGGTGATCCTACCTATAATTTGGATCTTACAATAACAGATTGTTCATGCTTAATTGTAGAAACATTTGCTCCACCTGCTTTATGTAATACGGATGGACCTATTGATTTGGTCGATTACCAAAATGCTAATATTGGTGCTGGATCCTGGACAGTTACTGCTGGTCCTGATCCATTAGGTGTAGTGAATGGAACTACCTTTGATCCTAATGGACTTATGCCAGGTGT
>JAHDBI010000026.1:28386-31338 GCA_020630475.1 Saprospiraceae bacterium | reverse complement strand
CTATGTCCTAACATTACGACATTCCCTCCAAATCCATTGTGTGAGACAAGTGCAACAATTAATTTGTTAGACCCAACATATACTGATCCAAATTCTGCTGAAGGAAATTGGTTCTTTGATGACGGTTCTCCTGTTCCAGGAAATATTTTGGATCCATCAGGATTACCTGTCGGTAATGTGTCTATTTACTATCAATTGTCAAATCCAGTAACGGATTGTGATGATTCACAAACGCAGGTAGTAGTTATTGCACCACAACCAAATTCAGGGACGGACTTAGGTGCTGTAAACTATTGCGTTGGCGAAAGCCAAATGGTAGACTTAGCTGGATTATTAGGAAATGCCGATCCGTTTGGAACATGGACAGAGATATCGAGTTCGACCGGTGGTGCTTTTGATCCTATTTTAGGGACGTTCAATACAACAAGTCAAAATGAGGGTGTATACACTTTCCAATATGGTTTTAGTAATATCCAACCTTGTATGGATGTATCTACCACTGTTACTGTAATTCTCGATCCATTGCCTATTGCAGATGCAGGTACGGATCAAGTTCTAGATTGTGTGACAACAAGTGTTTCCATTGGTGGAGCTGGTACTACGCCAGGTGCTCAATACATTTGGACTGTGGATAATGGTTCGACTGTTCCAAATAATGATCAATCAACAACCGATGTCACAGAGGCAGGAGTGTATACATTAACAGTAATTGATGGAAATTGTCAAAGCACGTCTCTTGTAACAGTCACTTTAGATCCGAGTACTCCAAGTATGGAATTGGCAGGCACGGATATTACTTGTTTTGGTTTTGATAATGGTATTATTGATATTAATAATGTTACAGGTGGCTCTGGTAATTACGAATATTCAATCGATGATAGAGTGACTTGGTTAACGAGTACTAGTTTCGAAGATCTTACACCTGGAGATTATACCGTTTGGTTAAGAGATGATGCGGGTTGTGAAATACCATTCTCCATATCTATCCAAGAACCAGAGGCTTTGACATTAGACGCAACAGCTGAAGCTGAAGTTATTTCTTTAGGTGATGATGGTCTTGTATATTTCGATACCAATGTTGATCCAAACAATGTCCAAAGCATAACAGTAACCGCTAACGGTGTGGATTTAGGAATCAATACTTTGATTGATAGCTTAACCGTAACACCTACAGAAGATTTTACTGATTATTGTATCACCATCGTTGATCTAAATGGATGTGAGATATCAGACTGTGTAGAGATTAGAACTTCTGAGATTATTATAAATGATGTATACATTTCCAACGTATTTACTCCAAATGGTGACAATAACAATGATTTCTTCTTCCCTCAAGGGAATGATAATTTAGTTTTTGTCAATGAGTTCTATGTCTTTGATAGATGGGGAGAAAGAATATTTGGAGTAGAAGAAGTTTTACCGAATACACCAGAGTTTGGTTGGGATGGTAAATTCAAAGGAGAAGATGTTGTACCAGGAGTATATGTTTATTTGATAGAAGTAGTGTTTGCTAACGGTGAACTAAGACAAATATCAGGTGACGTTACTGTTATAAGATAAATTTAATAGAGGAGGGATTTTCCCTCCTCTATTTTTAGGGTTCCCAAGTTAAAATTGTGTCTTATATATAGACACCTAAAGATGTATTAGTACTTTTGCTAATACATAAAAATGACTTGAGACCCCATGCTTAGATGGATAGTAATATTCTTTCTCTCTTTTCTATTGGCAACTTGTGCTATTGCTCAAGATTGTAGCTTAAGTTCATCCGGTCCAATTTTCGATAACGATACCACGAACTATACACTTGTAGTTGAAGGAGCGGCTAATAATAATCTATTTGACCCAGCACAAGGAATATGTAAAGTCAACTTAAATTTCAGGCATGAATTCTTAGGAGATATTACGATGGAACTAATTTCTCCATCAGGGCAAATTGTCCAATTAATAGGTCCAGGAGTTCAAAATTCTCAGTTTACTTCGTTTACTCAATGGGATGTTTGCTTCGTGCCATCATTTGCTCCAGCGATACCAGATCCTGGATTTTCACCTGTTTGGAATAATCTTCAAAACTGGGTAATATTTCCAAGTTATACGGGATCTTATTATCCTCATTTAGGCAATTTGGAAGATTTTAATATCGGTACAGTCAATGGTACTTGGACATTAAGAATCATAGATGTATCACTATTTGGTGAAGGCTTTATTGAAAACTTTTCTATACAATTTTGTGATCCTCTGGGAATTGATTGCTCTGATTGTAATCCAAATGCTGGAGAGCTGGAGGTGCAATCTTTGGAGTTTTGTGAAGCAGATCCCGCATTGAATTTGCAATGGTCTCCTGAATTTAACGGAGCAGATCCAGACCCCAATTTATATTCTTACTTATTTGTGGTCAGCGACAATAATGGAATTGTGGAATATTTAGATGACCTAGATTTAAGCACATTTATTCCTGGGGAATATAGTATTTGTGGGATGTCCATTTTAAATACAGAGCTAAACAACTTACCACCAGCGAATGGACAAAATGATATTGATCAAATTGAAACAAGTATTAATGAAGGCTTCTTGTGTGCCGAGCTTAATATGGATTGTAGTCAATTGGTGATTAATGATATTCCGGATACCATATGGCTTAACGAAACAATATGCCGATTAGATACGATTTATGTAAACGGAGAAGCTTTCTTTGAAGATGGCTTATTTGAAATTTTAAATGCTAATGCAACTTGTGATTCAATGACCATACTTGAATTAGAAGTCGTTGAAATGCAAGCATTTATTCCTTCTGGAAACTATGAAATAGATTGTGATAACCCTACCATATTTTTAGATGGGACTCAGTCGTTTACTGATGGAGCCACAAGCTATACTTGGTCAACCGTTGATGGGAATATTTTAACTGACTCGAATGAACCCTTTATTACGGTAGGCCAACCCGGAACATAT
>JAHDBI010000026.1:0-28286 GCA_020630475.1 Saprospiraceae bacterium | reverse complement strand
TTTCTACTGGAGGGCAATATTATGTAACCGTAACCGCACCCAATGGATGTACGCTCAATGATTCATTACAGGTGGAAAGAGACTTTTCAATTCTTAATTATACCATTACTACAGATACAATAAATTGTTTCACCACACTCGCTGATTTGAATGTCACTTCAGAAGATTTAAATGCTGAAGTTGATTGGGTTTTACCAAATTTGGATGAATTCAATGGTTATGATTTACAAACAGACCAAACTGGAATATTTGAAATTCAAATTACTCAATCCAATGGATGTCAAATTGATACTAGTTTGGAAGTGATTTTAGATAATATTGTACCTGGAATAGAATTAGACACTGCCGAAATTATATGCGGAATAGACAGCGTTCAATTAATTCCAGTTTACGAATCTAATAATGTAGAAATAAGTTGGACTGGGCCTTTTGGATTTACAAGTATACAGCCTCAACCATGGGTAGATGAACCAGGATGGTATTATGTTACTCAAATCGAACCATCTAATGGTTGTGGACGCCTTGATTCCGTACTTGTAGAGGCAGGAGAAAATATTCCAATCCTCAATGTCAATGTTGATGTTTTAAATTGCGATGTCTCGGAAGTTACTTTTCAGGTGAATCTAACAACAGATCACGTTTATCAATGGTCAGGTCCGGATGGTTTTAATAGTAACTTACAAGAGCCTACAGTGGATACTCCAGGGGCTTACCAAGTGACGGTAACCGACTTAAATTCGGGATGTACAGCTAAAGATGTTTTACAAGTTGGTATAGATACCATTGCACCTGCGTTAATGCTTTCTGGACAAAATTTAGACTGTCAAAATTTAAGCTCCATATTAGGTGCTACATCCGATGCTAATCTCATTGATTTTAGATGGTATACTCTAGATGGCTTTTCATCTGACGAATTGAATCCTGAAATATCTCAAGAAGGATGGTATGTTTTTGAAGCTATGGCCGAAAATAATTGTGTCAACATTGATTCAATAGAAATCCTATCGGACATTGATCTTCCCGTGATGGAGACACTGGATACCTTTTTAGGATGCGCCACCACAACAATACAATTGGAAGTAAATATATTAAGCCCATTTGATGAAATTATTTGGGATGGACCTAATGGTTTTAACGCGATGGGACAATTTCCTGATATTGATCAATCTGGAGTTTATTATGTAGAAGTTGTTTCACCCAATGGTTGTTCGAGCTTTGATTCATTGATGGTCACAGAAGATTTTTCTGTTCCTTCTTTCACTTTCGATTTAAGTAATCAAATTACATGTGAAAATGAATTTGCTACTATTGGCTTCAATTCTACGGACAATATTGTCGATATTAGTTGGGTTGGCCCCAATGGTTTTAGCGCTTCTACCAATCCCATAGTGGTTTCTAATGAAGGGATGTATTATTTGAATGTCACAGCTTATAACACCTGTTCGTATCTAGATTCTATCGAAATTTTAAGGTTAGATGACTTTCCAGAGATCGAATTGACTACTGCATTGATTCAATGCGATGACTTTGAAACTGACGTGAATGTGATCCACAATGAAACGAATCCAATGATATCTTGGTCTGGTCCAAATGGCTTTGTTAATTTGAACGCAAGTTTTAATACAGACATGGCAGGATTATACCATGTGGCACTTACAGATGAAAATGGATGCACAACTTTGGATAGTATTTTAGTTGAAATAGACACCATCAGTCCTTCTATTTTAATCAACCCAACTGAACTATTGACTTGTAATAATACGGACACGCCCATTGGCTTGACACCATCTGTATCTGATTCAATATACGAATGGTCAGGTCCCGGAATTGTTACAGAAAATAGCGACAATTTTGTTGTGACTGAAGCCGGCTTGTATTCTGTGATGGTGACAAGTACCAATCATTGTACTAGTTTAGAAACCGTTGAAGTTCTAATCGACACTTCTAAGGCCGACATACAACTTGAAGGGGGTATTATTAATTGTTTGGAAAGTAAAGTGGATTTAAATGCGACAATAGATATTACAGATTATACCATCGAATGGAGTGGGCCAGATAATTTCACTTCAGATATTATAGATCCATTGACCTTCAGTGGAGGTTGGCATTACGTGGCTGTAACTGGAGATAACGGATGTATTTCTATAGATTCTGTCTATGTTGTTGAAGATTTCGAAACACCTGACTTAATGGCGAATACCGTCTTTTTTCCGTGCAACGGAGACTCTGTAATATTGAGTGTAGAGATTGATACATTTGGAGTCAATTATCAATGGTTTGGACCGAATAATTTTTATAGCGAATTAGAGAATCCAGCGGGCTATGAATTAGGTGAGTATGTACTTGTTTCAAGTTTTGATAATGGATGTTTAAGGTACGATACATTCGAAGTAACCAATGTTCCCATTCTTCCACCATTTGATGCGATTGGAGGTCATTTAGATTGTGAACAGACTTCTGTTATACTTTCGACAGATTTGATTGAATACAATGAAATCCTATGGACAGGGCCTAATAATTTTAGTTCGAATGAAGATAATCCAGAAGTAACAGAAGCGGGTAGTTATACGATGGTGGTCGAGACCGTAGGAGAATGTTTCTCTGTAAGACAAACAGAGGTGACTATTGATACAATGAGCCCTGAAGCTATTGTTGATCAAAATGCTTTTTTCCTATGCGACATTAGAGAAATTGAGTTAAACGGAACTCAATCTACTCAAGGCGTTGATATTTCGTATGAATGGAATTCTGATAATGGGAATATTGTATCGGGTAATACTTTATTGAATCCAACCGTGGATATGCTAGGTGATTACACTTTAATTGTCACCAATGAAATAAATCAATGTGTGGATAGTCAGTCAGTTGAGGTGTATGAGGAAGTTTCGGATTTGACAGATATTCTCACCATAAATACACCACCTGCCTGTCTTGGATACAGTGATGGATCTATCGTTATTGAGTCGATAACAGGAGGGATATCACCCTATGAATATGCCTTTAATCAAGGGGCCTATGAAGATGTTTTATCCTTTGAAAATATCTCTGCCGGACAGTATTTAGTAGAAGTAAAAGATAGCGCAGGATGTGTTTTTGAAAAACTTTTACAAATCAATGATGGCTTTGATTTTACTTTGGATCTTGGTCAGGATACTACAATTGTATTGGGCGAAAGCCTTGATATTATTCCCCTTATAAATACAGATATTTCTAATGTTTCCGTAATTGAATGGATCGCCATCAACGATTCTCTTGATTGTGTAGAATGTTTTGATAACCTCCTAAGTCCTTCTGAAAACAGTGTTTATCAATTATTTCTCGAAACCAATGAAGGTTGTTTCGTGGCAGATGCAATCACTGTTTTTGTGACCAATGATGTACCCATCTACATTCCTAATGCCTTTTCTCCAAATGGCGATAGGCACAACGAATTGTTTTTTATCTCTAGTAATGGTGCTGTAAAAGAGGTATTAGAATTGAATATTTTCGATCGATGGGGAAATAGCGTTTTTTCTCAAAAAAACTTTCCTTCAGATGATGAATCTTTTTCTTGGGATGGCAAGCTAAATGGACAACATGTGGTAGATGGTGTTTATGTGTATTTCGTTGAATTAGAACTAATTGACGGAACGAAACGAAAAATCTCCGGAGATATTACAATCCTTCGATAATTAGGCAGCGTTTTTGCAACTCATAGAGTCTATTTTGAGTCAGTGAATTTGTCCTAGTTCTTATCAAACAAAACGGTTCATTTCGTTATTTTGTGAGCTTGGCGTTTTTACAGCCGTCAACATAACTAATTGAAGAAACTATGAGAATTTTTACACTACTTTTTATTGCCGTTTTTTGCCTTTCGGCGAATGAATCATTTTCCCAGAATACAGTGGATGTATTTATTTGGGAGGATTTAAATGGCGATGGGTTTCAAGATCCTGGTGAACCTGGTATCAATGGTGTTACTGTTGAGTTGTGGGAAGATACGAACATGGATGGTGTTCTAGACGTGAATACAATGAGCGTTCCTAGTGCAGGACCAAACTACGTTTTTAGTGCCTTACCCGATGGGGATTTTGGAGTGGTATTCTATGCTCCACCTACTTTGGTGAACATTGCAACAATGTTTAATCAAGACGGTGCTGATACAGCTTTAACGGATGGCAATAATGATAGTGATGTAAATACTGCAGGGTCAATACCTGCTGGTGCTGCTGGAGCCGTGGGTGTATCTTACGTTTTTAACCTTACGGGTACTCAAACGCAGATTAATGTTGACGGGGGATTCTTCGCTCCTTGCTCAATTGGTGATCTAGCATGGGAAGATTTAAATGGTAATGGCCAACAGGAAGTTGGAGAACCTGGCCTAGGTGGTATGGTTGTAGACATTACGGATTGTATGGGTAATCCTGTAATGGATGTGAATGGTGTAATGATTACTGCTGGCTCAGTGACCTCTGCTGGTGGAACTGGTGCTTATTTAATCGATGATTTACCTCCTGGAGATTATTTGATCACATTTACTCCTCCAAGTGCACCTGACCAATACTATTTGACAGAGGTTGATTATAGTGGAGGAAGTACGGATGCTACAGATGTAGGAGATGATAGTGACCCTGATCCAATGAATAGTGATCAAACGCATTGTATTACGCTTACTTCTGGTGAGGACAATGCAGATATTGACGCGGGTGCTTATTTGCCTGCTAGTGTTGGTAATTTTGTTTGGCATGATTCAAATGCCGATGGTATTCAAGATCCGGGTGAACCACCTTTGGATGGAATTGAAATTCAAATAAGAGATGATATGGGTGGGGTAGTCACAGATGTGATGGGCAACCCTGTGAATAATATTTTTTCTGGTGTAGCCGGTGACTATTTATTCGATAACCTACCACCAGGAGATTATCAAATAACATTTATTCTAACGTTCCCTTGGCAACATTCACCTGTTGATGCAGCTGGTGGTCCAGGCGATGCAGCAGATGCACCTAATGATAGTGATGGTGCTGGTCCATCTGGAGAAACACATGTATTTGCTTTAGAATCAGATGAAGAAGAAGAAGATATCGATGTAGGGGTCTGGCAGTTTATTTCTTTAGGAGGGACCATATGGATTGATGACAATGAAAATTGTATTCTAGATGCAGGTGAAGGTGCCGCATCAGGTGCGATAACGATGTTCCTTTATGAGGATATGGATGATAACGGTATGACAGATCCGGCTGATCCAGAAATGATCACTACGAGTGGAGACTATTGCTTTGACAACGTGGTACCTGGAAGTTACATCATAGAAATCAGCGCGTCTGAATTTATTATCGGTGGTGATTTACAATTATTTGGTTCATCTTCTTGTGGAACGACTCCTGATCCGGATGGTCCAGGAAACGGTACCACGGATATTGATAACGATGATAATGGTTTCTCCACAATGGACGGAGCACTTCAAAGCTTCACTATTACGGTATTATGTGGTGAAGAGAATGGGCCTGATGGTGTAGAGAATAAAACTGTAGATTTTGGTTTGGTTGAGGTTTGTGGAGTCCCCGCCTTTGATCCTGCTTCTACTTGTGATGAATTGGAAAACCCACCATTCAACATGATATTCCCAATGTGTGATGAACAAACATTAGATGCCTATTGTGCATCGATGAATACACAAAGTTCAGCTAGTGGACCTTCACCTTTATGTCCTAATGGTGGTGGGTTCCATAACACTTCATGGTTTTCATTTGTAGCGGGTTCTACCAATATTTCAATTGAGTTAATCCCTATGGATTGTGCTCCAGGTGGAATGGGACTTTTAGGAATTCAAGCAGGTATTTATACAGATTGTACCTTTAGTGATGCCATATTCTGTCAATCAAATTGTTCAGAAGCTCCAATCACAGTGAATAGTGGTGCTTTTGTTCCGGGATCGACTTATTACTTCTTTTTAGATGGATGTGCGGGTAGTGTTTGTGATTATGAAGTGAATGTGAATAGTGGTGAATTTGGATTTACATTGCCAAATCCAACATCATTATCATGTGATTTAGCAGATTGTAATATGACCTGTCCGAGTAGTACACCGATAACCTTTACCGTTGAAAATCAAACTGATTTTAATGGACTGAGTATCGATTATTTTTGGTCAATCACACCTCCAGTTACAGGATTTATTACAGAAACAACTGAAAATACCAATTCGGTAGTTCTGGATCAATTGGGAACGTATACCATCTGTATGGATTTAGCGGACAATGGCTGTGATCAAACAGATAATGCAGTTTGTCAAACGATAGAAATAATCCAAGTGCCTGATGAAATGTTCATGGACTATTTTGTTTGTGAAGATGGATATCCAGATGCTGGACCTCAAACGGAAGATCCAAATATGGATGGTAATGTGGGTTGGGCAGGTCCTGCCTTTACAGGTCCTGGTTTTTATACGGCAATGGTCACAGTAGATGGATGTAACTTTAATCAGAATATAAATGTTTTCTCATATCCAGTTTCGCCAACGACAATGATTGACACTGCTTTCTGTTCTACAGATGGTGGAATTGATCTCTGCGGAACGACCTTATCAACGACAATACCAGCGTTCAACTGTACCTTACAAGATGTGAACGGATGTGATAGTCTGATCATATATGAAATCATTGAAATCGATGCAGCTGGTCAACTACTCGCAGGGGACTGTATTAATGGTGCACTCCAATTAACAACGGACATGTTCACTCAATGGGTGATATATGACCAAATCGATTTCTGTTACACAAATGGCTTAGGTGGACCAGTCGTTCAATGCACCAATGCACCTTCTGCACCAGTTTCTGTCAATCAAGATGGGGATTATTATGTTGAAGTAAGTATTGTCCATAATGGGGTGACGTGTTCCTTTAACTTTGGACCATTGACCGTTGTATTAGATGATCTTTTACCTCCACTACCAGACTCACTAAACTGGCCATTAAACGTTTGTGAGGGAGAAACAGGTCTTGTATTTGCTATCGATGAAGAGGGAATGGAAGGTGCAATTGTTACTTGGTCTTGGCCAAATGGAGCCGTCCCTGTAGATGGATTGGGTACTACTGAATTGACTTTGGATTGGGGTACTGCGATGACAGGGGATATTTGTGTAATGGCTCAAAATACTTGTGGCATGGGCCCTGAGTTATGTGCGACGGTTACATTTACCGCTTCTCCTGTTGCCTTGTTTACCACCAATGATTCTATATGCGTTTCAGGTTCGGCATCTGTAGAATATGATGGGGTCGTGGATCCTAATCAGACATATATATGGGACTTTAATGGTGGTGCTGTTATTAGTGGTGGACCGGATACCAATGGACCAGGTCCATTTGAAGTACAGTGGGGCTCAAGTGGCGAACAGCCAGTGGGCTTGATTATAGAATTAAACGGTTGTTCTTCACCAGAATATATGGACACTATTGATATCATAGATCCTTTATTGCCTCCTTCTATTTCTTGTGCTGGCGGTACATCAGAAGAGGTTTCTTTTAACATTGGAAATGTTAACGGAGCTATAGGTTATGATATCGTAGTGACTAGTGGACAAAACCCTGGTACACTTAATGGCAATATTTATACTGTAGGTGGATTGTCAGCGAATGAAGATGTAGTGATTACCGTAACGACAATAGGACCTGCACCTTGTGGAAACAGTGAAGTTTCAGTACCATTTACGTGTACTGCTCAGGATTGTGTTCCACCTATGATTGAAATTGAAAGCCCAATGGCTTCAGATACGATATGTATTGATGGATCAAATCCATTCCAACTGGATCTAATTTTTGATGATCCTAATGTGATGGGTTCAGGAGAATTTACTGGCGATGGAATCTCGACAATGGGAATTTTTGATCCTGCTACGGGTAATGAAGGGGTGAATAATATCCTTTATTCATATGAGACAGACGAAGGGTGTTTTGCGAATGCAACATTCGAGATTTTCCTTGTGTCACCTCCTCCAAATGATTTTTCAGTATCTGAGGACACTATTTGTATTTCTGATGAAGTAGTCATTCAATATACTGGTGGAGTAGGTTTAGATAATTACATATGGACTGTGGATGAAGTAATGACAGATCCAAATTGGGGAACAGGTCCTTTCAATGTAGCTTGGACTACAACAGGTACAAAAACCATTACGCTCTTTACAGAAAGATTTGGCTGTCCTTCGCCTGTCGCTCAGTTCGAGGTAGTGGTTGAACCGGAATTAGAAGCTCCTCAATTTACGATGTGTGATCAAACAACAAATTCAGTTGAATTTTCTTGGAACCCCGTTGCCAATGCCACAGAATACGAGGTCATATACAATGGTGGTTCTACGGTTCAAACGGGAACTACATATTTTATTGATATGCTCAATCCTGACGATATGGTCACGATAGAAGTTATCGCAATTAGTGATAACTATTGTCCTAATGTTTCTTCATTCGAGACTTGTACTGCGACGGATTGTTTGGATAGAACAATAACCTTTAATATTCCAGATACGACAATATGCTCCTCAGCAAATGTTAGTACTCTTGACATTGATGCATCTATCGATGGTGGATCTGGTGGTGTTGTTACTGAAGGATTTTCTGGTACTGCAGTAGATCCGAATACAGGTGTTTTTGACCCTAATGTTTCGGGGCCAGGAACGTTTACGATTTATTACAACTACCAAGAAGACAACTGTCCTTATCTAGATAGTGTACAAGTAACTATTGTCGATCAACCACAAGCTATTTTCGTGTTACCGGAAAGAATCTGCGTCACCGAAACTGCTGATTTACTGTATACAGGTGATCAAGGGCAAGGGTATGATTATTTATGGAATTTTGACGGAGCTAATATTGATGCTGGATCTGGACAAGGACCATATACTTTAAGCTGGGATACTCCAGGTATGTATGAAGTTTCTATCATTACAGATAATAACGGATGCGAATCTGATCAATTTAGTTTGATGATTGAGGTTGAACCAGAATTGGTACCTGTGGATATTATGTGCGCACCGACGTTGAATTCTGTAGGATTTTCATGGCCAGAAGATGATTGTGCTACTTCGTACAACGTAACAGTGACGACGAATAGTGGTACTCAAATATTTAATCAAACGGATCCATTTATTGATGTTCCTGGCTTGGTTGAAAATGAAGAAGTAACCATTTCGGTAGAAACAGTAAGTGGTTGTGAATGTGGAAATGTAATTGCCACAGATATGTGTACAGCTCAAGCTTGTCCTCCGATTACCCTAGATTTATCCACACCGAATAATGATTTCTGTTTAGAAGACAATGGTGCTGCCTTTGATCTAGATGTGATCATCAATGGGGGAGATGGTATTACAATAGGACAATGGTCTGGTATTGGAATTTCCAATGCAGAAAACGGAACTTTTGAACCAATGGATGCGGGTGTAGGAACACATACATTGACATACAATTATAGTCAAGACAATTGTGATTTCTCCAATAGTATTGATATTACTATTTTCAGTAGCCCAACTGCAACGGTAGATTTGGTTGATCCAGAATGCTATGACAGCCCTTCAGGATGTTTAACAGTTAATGCTTCAGGAGGTGATGGTTCGTATACATATTTCGTAGATGGAAATGTGATCGCATCGAATAACGAATGTGACCTAGTTCCAGGAGATTATGAGGTAATGGTGGAAGATGGAAACGGATGTAACTATGTTGAAATGGTTTCTATTAGTGCAGCATTTGTTCCTTCATTCGAATTGAATTCTCCATTGAATCTAATTGCTGGAACGGAGAATACCGTATCGCTTGACTCAAATATTCCAAATGCAAGTATTGATTCTATCGAGATATTCCAAGATGGGGTATTGGTGTGCTCAGGTACAGATTGCTTGAACTACGCTTATACTGCTGAGGATGACGATGTGTTTATAGCGACTATATACTTCGATAATGCGTGTAGCATAAGTGCGGAAGTCACTGTAAGCGTAGATGTCATAGAGGTCACGGATGTATATATTCCAACGATCTTCTCGCCAAATGGTGATGGTTTCAACGATACATTTGGAATCTTTACGGACGAAACTGTCGTTGCAGTGAATAGCTTCTTCATTTTTGATAGATGGGGTGAGCAAGTATTTGGTGCTGAGCAGTTTTTAGCGAATGATCCAGCTTTTGAATGGGATGGAACATTTAAAGGAGAGATACCTATTCCTGGCGTATACGTTTACTACGTAGAGTATGTATTAGATACAGGAGAATTAGTGAAAGAATCAGGGGATATAACCCTGGTTAGATAATAATTATTGGACGACTTTTGAAAGGGATTTACTTTTTTTTGTAAATCCCTTTTTTTATTGTCTTTTTTGAACTAGCTCAACGGCTTTATTGAGCTGTTCCTCGCGATTGAGGTAAGAGTTATCTACGAGAATAGCATCATCGGCTTGAATCAATGGACTATCTTTTCGTGTAGAGTCGATATGATCTCTTTTGTTTAGATTGGATAAAACATCTTCAAGACGAACGTCAAAACCTTTTCCAATCAGCTCCTCATATCTTCGAATGGCCCTTATTTTAGTTTGGGCCGTGACAAACAACTTTAATTCGGCATTTGGAAATACTACAGATCCTATATCGCGTCCGTCCATGACGATTCCTTTATCCTTTCCGATGGCTCTTTGATATTCTACTAATTTAGATCTGACCAAGCTTATCGCAGCGACTTCAGAGACCAAATTTGAAACCTCCATAGTCCTAATGTCAGATTCTACGTTTTCGTGGTTTAGAAAGCACGTGTTATGGCCATCTATTATTTCAAAGTGAATTTTTATTTGGTTCAGCGCGTCTATAATGTCCTTTTCTTGCGTCAAGTCTATGGAGTGTCGCATAAAGTAGAGCGTTACAGCCCTATACATGGCCCCTGAGTCCACATAAATGTATTTTAGGTGTGATGCTAGGGCTTTCGCCAAAGTCGACTTACCACATGAGCTATGGCCGTCAATTGCAATAATGATTTTCTTCATACTCCAACTAATCTACCACAAAATAAAAAAGCCTCACAGTTAATCTGTAAGGCTAAGTATATTTTGAATGAAATGAATAATTAATACTCATCCTCATTAAATAGAAAGTCGTCTTTTCTTGGGAAATCTGGCCATATGTCAACCATAGAGTCATATATTTCTCCTTCGTCTTCTATTTGTTGCAAATTTTCTAAAACTTCTAATGGGCAGCCCGAACGGATGGAGTAATCAATTAATTCATCCCTTGTTGCTGGCCAAGGAGCGTCTTCTAAATGATGTGCTAATTCTAGTGTCCAATACATAGGTTTCCCTGATTTAAATAAAGCGTTTACAAAGCTGAATTTCACGCAAAAGTATTAAAAATATCCATTCGACCAAATATCACGGAATGTTTTAATATCTCTCCTTAAATACGTCAAAATTCTATGTTGTAGTACATTGTTTTGTCAGAAAAAATTCCCGAAAGGGAAATTTTATATAATCAACATAGCATCACCGTAACTGAAAAAGCGATATTTCTGCTTAACAGCCTGTTGATATGCTTCCATGATTAAATCATGACCTCCAAAAGCCGCCACCATAATCAGTAAAGATGACTTTGGAAGGTGGAAGTTGGTGATCATCGAATTCGCTATACTGAAGTCATATGGTGGATAAATAAATTTATTAGTCCAGCCTTCAGCTGCTTTTAAAGTGCTTGTGGCACTTACCGCAGATTCAATAGAACGCATCGAAGTGGTACCTACGGCACAAACTTTTCTTTTAGCCGCAATGGATTTATTGACGTTCAATGTAGCTTCTTCAGATACTTGAAAATATTCAGCATCCATTTTGTGCTTTGACAAATCTTCTACATCAATACTTCTGAAAGTACCTAAGCCAATGTGTAAGGTGATTTCAGAAAAATCAACACCCTTAATCTCCAATCTTTTCATCAGCTCTCGGCTGAAGTGTAATCCCGCCGTAGGAGCTGCTACAGCCCCGATTTTACTCGCGTATACAGTTTGATATCTTTCTTCATCCAAACCATCAGGAATACGTTTACTGCCTCTTTTCGTTTGAATATACTTAGGTATTGGAGTGTGTCCTAATTGTTTTAAAACATCAAAGAATTCTGAATTCGTTCCCTCATAGAAAAATCGAATAGTTCTTCCTCTAGAGGTAGTATTATCTACGACCTCCGCCACTAGGATTTCATTACCGTCCTTGTCGGCGAAATATAGTTTGTTTCCAACTCTAATTTTTCTTGCAGGATCTACCAAAACATCCCAAAGGCGAGCTTCGTTGTTTAATTCTCTTAATAGAAAGACTTCGATTTTGGCACCTGTTTTTTCCTTTTTGCCATACATTCTAGCAGGAAAAACTTTAGTGTTGTTGAAAATGAATGTGTCACCATCATCAAAGTAATCGATAACATCTTTAAAAATTTTATGCTCGATTTCTCCAGTTGCTCTATTCACTACCATCAAACGAGATTCATCTCGCTGTTTGGAAGGTACATCAGCAATTAATTTTTCGTTTAGATCAAAGTCAAATGTCGAGAGTTTGGTCCTCATATATCGGAATTTAAATTGGCTGCAAAAATAAACAAATTAGTGCAGGATTATAGGCTTTTCAACACTTTGAGCCCATGCATTGTTTTTATAATCTTCATCTAGTGGCAAAATGATCGCCTTTGATGAATAAATACCGCTTTTGGCAGATTAATTATGCGTCTTTATCGATAGGAAGTCGCCGCTAAGAATTCTTATCTTATTTTTACCTTATGACCACCTTGAAGATCATATACGAGAGTGTCGTCCAGGCATTTCAATCTTTAAAGGCGAATAAACTGCGAAGTTTTTTGTCCCTGTTAGGAATTTCCATAGGTATTTTTTGCATCATTTCTGTTTTGGCTGCCGTTAACAGCTTAGAGAAGAGTATTAAGGACGGATTCGGCGAATTGGGAAGTGATGTGGTGATCGTAGATGTATTTCCTTGGGATGAAGATCCAGGACAAAATTACTGGAAATATGCGAAGCGACCACCTCCAAGTTTTAACGACTACAAAAACCTGAAAAAGCAGTTGAAATTGCCCCATAAGGCGTCCTACGCAGTGTATGTCAACGGTCGAACCATCAAGTACAAGTCGAGCAGTGTTCAAGGTGCTTATATCATGGGTTCTACCTATGAATTTCCGGATGTACAAAATGTTGACATTGAAAAAGGAAGATATTTTACTCCAAATGAATATGAAACTGCTGCAAATAAAGTGATCCTAGGTGCTAAGATTGCACAAGAATTATTTCTAACTACTGAACCTATCGGCAAGTTTGTTAGACTCTTTGGACAGAAGTTTCAAGTCATCGGGGTGATGAAAGAGGAGGGAGATAATCCTTTTAATTTTATATCCTATGATGAATGTACCTGGATTTCCTTTAACACCGCAAGGAAATTTTTACGAACTGAAAACAACGATCGCTTTTCAGCAGGAAGAATTCTTTACGTTAAACCTACCGAGCACACAGGAGATGAATTGAAGGATGCTTTAAGAGGGTCGTTACGGAATATTAGAAAATTAAGACCTAGAGAGGAAGATGATTTTTCCTTAAATCAGATTTCTGCTTTGAATTCAGTGATTGATAATGTGTTTGGTGTCGTATATTTTGTGGGCTTTCTGATCGGTATTTTTGCCTTGATTGTTGGAATGGTCAGTGTGGCTAACATTATGTTTGTTTCCGTTAGAGAACGAACGAATATCATTGGAATCAAAAAGGCATTAGGCGCTCAGAATAAGGTCATATTGTTAGAATTTTTAATCGAATCCGTCATATTATGTATTATTGGTGGAGCTATAGGATTGGTTCTGGTTAAAACCGTTCTCTTCCTTGTATCTATGGTTTTTCCGATCGCTTTTTCTGCCTCCACTACATACATGATTTTCGGAGTAAGTATTTCTTTATTTGTAGGTGTGATTGCTGGAATTATTCCTGCATTTATTGCTTCTCGAATGGATCCTGTAGAAGCGATCAGAAAATAAAAAACCCCACCAAAAGGCAGGGTTAAAATTAATCTCAATATAAGGTGTATCTTATTTGACTTTGTCTACAATTGCTTTAAACGCCGATGGGTTGTTTAAAGCTAAATCAGCCAAAACTTTTCTGTTGATGTCAATATTGTTGGTTTTTAAACCATGCATGAATTTAGAATAACTTAATCCTTCCATTCTTGCACTAGCATTGATTCTTGTAATCCATAATCTTCTAAAGGCTCTTTTCTTATTTCTACGATCTCTGTAGGCATATGATAAAGCTTTTTCTACAGCATTTTTAGCTACTGTATAAACCTTTGATCTTGCTCCAAAATAACCTTTGGCAGCTTTTAGGATTTTTTTTCTTCTTCTTCTTGACGCGACTGCGTTTACTGAACGTGGCATAATTTGTTTTTTAGTTCGATACAGGGATCTTTTAGATACTTGGCCTGTAACCTCGTTAAATAATTGTTTACTTACAGAGTAGGTCTTTTACTCTTTTTTCATCTGCTTTCGCAACGATCGTTGAACCTCTTAAATTCAACTTTGATTTCTTCGTTTTCTTTCTTAAAAGGTGCGAAGTTCCAGCTTGAAATCTTTTTACTTTTCCAGACCCAGTTACCTTAAATCTCTTCTTGGCACTTGAGTTTGTCTTCATTTTAGGCATAGTACGCTTTTTTAAATGGAACGCAAAGGTAATAAAACTTATGTAGTTGCAAACTTGATGCCCTATTATTTTGACTTGGCTTTACGCGGAGAAATGATCACTGTCATTCTACGACCTTCAAGTTTTGGAAGGTACTCGGCACCGCCCAATTCTTCTAGCTCTTTGATGAATCTAAGTAAGAGTAATTCACCTCGATCTTTAAAAACAATCGTTCTTCCTCTAAAATGGACGTAAGCTTTCACTTTAGCACCTTCTTCAAGGAATTTTTGCGCATGACGTAGTTTGAATTCAAAATCATGCTCGTCCGTATTGGGACCGAATCGAATCTCCTTAACTACAGTCTTTGCAGTCTTGGCTTTGAGTTCTTTTTCCTTCTTTTTCTTTTGATAAAGGAATTTTTTATAATCAATAATTTTACAGACTGGGGGCTTTGCCTTCGGGCTAATTTCTACAAGATCTAATCCTAATTGCCCTGCCCAGTATTGAGCATCACGTGTGTTAAAAACTCCTGATTCTACAGGTTTACCAGCGACTTCGCTGATTTCTTCAAAATTATCACCAACTAAACGAATCTCATGAATACGAATTTTATCGTTAATTCTGTGTTCATCTTCTTTAATGAATCGCCGTGGTTGTCTTCTAAGTCTAGCCAAATGTTTTTTATTAATGAATCAATGAATGTTTTAAAGAGTTCCCGGTAAAGTTAAAACTTTACTCTTTGATATCTTCTGCTTTTGCTTTTTTATTCGGTTGAATGGTCAAACCATCCTTAGTTTTATTCAATATCGCTTTAAACGTTGCCCCATTTTCTGGGTTTTCGTTGAGTATATATTCCGCTAAAGGATCTTCAATATATTTTTGAATCGCCCTGTTCAATGGACGCGCACCAAACTGAGGATCAAAGCCTTTTTCCGCTACAAATTTCTTTGCATCTTCTGTTAAATTTAGTTTGAAATCCAAACCGTCTAAACGCTCATATAAATGCGCCAAAGCAATATCAATAATCCTGAAAATGTCTTCTTGAGTCAAGCTATTGAAGATGATCACATCGTCAATTCTATTCAAAAATTCAGGAGAGAAGGTACGTTTTAAGGCATTTTCTATTACTGCCTTTGAGTGATCTTCAGTGGCTTCTTGTCGCGCTTGTGTGGCAAAACCAACGCCTTGTCCAAAGTCCTTCAGTTGCTTTACTCCAATATTGGATGTCATTATGATCATCGTGTTTTTGAAGTCGACTTTTCTACCTAATCCATCGGTCAATTGACCATCATCGAGCACTTGTAATAAGATGTTGTATACGTCCGGATGCGCCTTTTCAATTTCATCTAAAAGGATGACCGAATAAGGTTTTCTTCTTACTTTTTCTGTGAGTTGACCACCTTCTTCATATCCTACATATCCTGGAGGAGCTCCGATCAATCTACTGATGGAAAATTTCTCCATATACTCACTCATATCAATTCGAATCAAGGCGTCTTCTGAGTCAAAAATTTGTTTAGCTAAGGCTTTCGCCAATTCTGTTTTTCCGACACCAGTTGGGCCTAAAAAGATAAATGAACCAATAGGTTTTGAAGGATCCTTTAACCCAACTCTATTTCTCTGAATGGCCTTGGTCACCTTGACAATAGCTTCGTCTTGACCAATGATCATTCCTTTCAAATCATCCGCCATTCCGACGAGCTTATTGCTTTCACTTTGAGCCACTCTGTTGACAGGAATTCCAGTCATCATCGATACCACTTCCGCAATATCTTCTTCATTTACAGGATAGCGTTTTGTCTTTGATTCTTCCTCCCAATCTTCCTTCGCTTTCTCTAATTTTCGCAATAATTTTGACTCAGAATCTCTCAAGTCAGCGGCCTTTTCATATTGCTGGTTTTTGACCGCAGAGTTCTTCTCCTCCTTTACGATTTCTATCTCTGCTTCTAAAGCTTCTATGTTTTTTGGGACAGTAATATTGTTCAAATGAGTACGAGCGCCTACCTCATCCAAAACGTCGATGGCTTTGTCGGGTAAGAAGCGATCACTGATATAACGATCACTTAATTTTACGCAAGCTTTAACTGCTTCATCAGAGTAATTTACATTGTGAAACTCCTCATATTTTGGCTTGATATTCTGTAGAATATGTACCGCTTCTTCGGCACTCGGTGGCTCTACTACTACCTTTTGAAATCGCCTATCTAAAGCGCCATCTTTTTCAATGTGCTGTCGATATTCATCCAAGGTGGAAGCACCGATACATTGTAATTCTCCTCTTGCCAAAGCGGGTTTAAATATATTGGAGGCATCCAAAGAACCCGTTGCTCCACCAGCGCCTACAATGGTATGAATTTCGTCTATAAAGAGGATAACATCTCTAGTTTTTTCCAACTCATTCATGATGGCTTTCATCCTTTCTTCAAATTGTCCTCTATACTTGGTACCCGCCACAAGAGCAGCTAAGTCAAGCATTACAATTCTTTTGTTGAAGAGCGTTCGAGATACCTTTCTTTGATTAATTCTCAAAGCCAATCCTTCGACAATAGCTGTTTTACCCACACCTGGTTCACCGATCAAAATAGGATTGTTTTTCTTCCGTCGACTTAAGATTTGAGACACCCTTTCAATCTCTCTTTCTCTACCTATAATTGGATCCAATTTGCCTTCTAAAGCCAATTGAGTGACGTCTCTTCCAAAGTTATCTAAAACTGGTGTTCTTGACCTTGTACCGGACTTTTTTCCACCTGCGCCTCGAGCAAATTGATCATCCCCTCCGTCATTATCTTCCATTGGAACATCCGAGTCCGAACTTGCCTCAGAAAAGAAGTCCTGGTAATTTGATTCTTGTTCTTGTTTCACGTATTCTAATTCCGTCTTGTAATTTTCATAATCCACATCTAATTGCACCAAAACCTTTGAAGCTAGATTCTCTTCATGCTTTAAAATGGAGAGCATTAAATGCTCCGGTGCAATCTCTTCATTCTTGTACAATTTAGCTTCCAAAAAAGTGACTTTAAGTACTTTCTCAGCGTGCTTATTTAAAGGGATATTCCCCACATTCATAGAAGTCCTTTCACCCGATTTAGGGGCTGTAGATTCTTCTATTTTAAACTTAAGATCTTCGATGTCTACATCTAGGGAATCCAAGACTTGGATAGCCAAGCTATCACCATCTTCTAACATACCTAAAAGTAAATGTTCTGTTCCAATAAAATCATGCCCGAGACGCACTGCTTCGTCTCGACTGAGCTGTATGATTTTTTTCACCTTCGGAGAAAATTTTCGATTCATATAAATCTGAGCTTTGGATTCTAAACAATAATAACTAAAATAATCATCCCTACCATGCCTTATTCTACACTTATTTTAATTGGCGTAAAAAACGTGCCATAAGGTCTAAAGCGAAATAATGGCAGACATATCTTGAACGGGATAACAATACCAGACAAATAGTCTATTTTGAGAGCCAAGTCTGTCATAGTATTATAAGGAACAAAAGAATTGTTTTTAGGTTCATATAGCAAAAATAATTAATATGTTATTGTCAGATTTTCAATCCAGTTCATATCTAATGAATTGAATATTTTATTTTTCGCGAAAAAGAATAACTTTGCAGACAACAATTTACCGTTGGCAATGAAATTTACTTTAGATAAACAAGACCGTTACGCCGTTTTTCAATTGGATGAGGAAAACTTAAATTCCTTAATTGCTCCTAACCTGAAATCAGAATTTGTCTTTCTACGAAACGAAGGAGTGCGAAATTTAATTTTTGATTTGGGCAATGTCAAATATGTTGATTCATCTGGTCTTAGTTCTATTTTAACGGCCAATAGATTGTGGAAAGATTTTGGTTCATTTGTTTTAACAGGTGCAACCAATCCAACGGTTAAAAGATTAATAGACATTTCAAGATTAGAAACGATACTCGCTATTGTACCTACGGTTTCAGAATCCATCGATTTCGTCATGATGGAAGAAATGCAAAAAGAATTGAGAGGGGAGGAGGAATAAATGTCCTTCCGCTTAGTTGTCCTTGGAAATTTATCCGCTTTTCCGACTAAAAACCAAATCACCAGTGCCCAAGTGCTGACTTGTGATGGAGCTTCGTATGTTCTAGATTGTGGCGAGGGGACTCAAATGAAAATGTCCGCCTATAAGATTAAACGAAATAAGATCCGAGCGATATTTATTAGTCACTTACATGGTGATCATTTGTATGGTTTGCCAGGGTTGATTGGTTCATTAGGCCATCATAATAGGAAATCTAAATTGGTCATCGTGGGACCCACGGGATTGGATAATTATTTAAATACTGTTTTCAAGGAAAGTCATTGTCATTTTAATTTTGAAATAGATATTAAAACCTATGATCCTCAAATTCATCAAAAGGTATATGAAGATCATTTTATACAAGTCAAAAGTTTACCATTAAAACATCGCATACCGACCATGGGCTTTTTGATAAAAGAAAAGGACAAGCCTAGAAATATAATAGTTGACTATTTGAAAAAATATCGCTTATCTATTGATCAAATTAGAAGGGTAAAAAAATTAGAGGATATTATTTTGCCTTCCGGCGAAAGTAAAAAGGCAGAATTTTTCTTGCTTCCTCCAAAACATCGGGCTTCTTATGCATATTGCTCAGATACTTCCTTTAACGAAGATTTGATTCCATTGATTGCAGGAGTGGATGTACTTTATCATGAAACTACATATAAAGAAGACTTAAAAGATTTAGCTGTGGAGCGGGGTCATTCGACGACTAAGGATGCTGCCCGGATTGCTCAAGCGGCAAATGTTGGAAAATTATTGATTGGTCATTTTTCAAGTCGATATTATAAATTAGAGGAATTGCTTGAAGAAGTGAAGGAGTTGTTTCCTTGCTGCGCCCTTAGTTTTGAAGGGCAGGAAATTTTGATTGATAAAAAGTGCGAAGGAAGTATTGAAAATTAAAAATAGACTTTATATTTGCGTCCGATTTGAGTGGATCGGTTAGCTCAGTTGGTAGAGCAACGCCCTTTTAAGGCGTGGGTCCTGAGTTCGAGCCTCAGACCGATCACTAAAAAGCTTCATCCTTAGGGTGGGGCTTTTTTTTGGCTTTTGCCAATTAGAATGTTATTTCAGTACTGAGTACTCAGTATCAAGTAACAGGAATCATCTAAAGAGTAGTTGTTCCACGGAAAATCGAAATACTGCTCATTCAAGTCTTCGACTTGACGCACCTCCGCTAATTGATATCTATTGCTGACAATTAGACGGATAGGATCAATTAGAAGAAAGTACTTTTCCCCCCTCTCTCCCTTTCTCCCTTTCTCTCTTCCTCACTTCCTCTCTTTCTCTCTTTCTCTCTTTCTCTCTTTCTCTCTTTCTCTCGCTGCAATGCAAGCACCTACACCCACTTCTACTGACGGGCATGCGCTTTATTTGGCTTTCACCAATATTTTTAGTTACTAGTACTAAGAAACAAATACTAAGTTTTATCCTGATTATTCTACCATATTTTCCATATGGGCGCTCTACCTACTACTAAATACTAAGTACTCTCTCGCGTGAGGTGCACGGAAGGCACGAACGAAGAGAGTGGTGCGACCCGCATGGGGAAGTACGGAGCGAACAGCGAACCCTGTAATGAACCGACCCGTACGGGTCACGCTCAAAAAAAATAAAAAAAAACACAAAAACATATTACGATTTAATATAATATGTTATTTTTACGCCGTATACGTGTGAAGTCGAGGTATGTTTAGTGCATATTTTGACATAAACGCGTATCATCCTACATCCAAAACACAGTAAGAATTGTCTCCCAAGACAGTAAGTGTATGTCTCCCAAGACAGTCAAGAATTATGCGCATGGAATAGATCCATGTGTATGAGTTATTGCTTAAACACAAAATTCTTACGATGAAGACCTCAACGTCTGTAAAAACTTTCTTAACAGGAATGTTAACAATCCTACTAGGTATTATATATATATCTAGTGCGAATTCAACTGGCCCTGACGCTAAATTGAATAACATCGCTAACGATCTATATACAGCTTACGAGCTGGCGGATTGTGCCGATGAGGCTATTCTTTTTGATGCTTACGAGTCAACATTTAAAATTCAATCTGCACCTGCAGCTATGATGGAAATCACAGAATGTCAAACTATAAGTAGTTGTGACAGTGATGCCGAACAATTGCGAACCGGTGGAAATTTAGTCACTTGTGATGCTGACCCAAGTAATTCGGACCTTGATTTAGGTTTTGAAGGTACTGACCCTAATGTGGTTGGTTTGCGATTTACTGGTTGGAACATTCCGCCTGGTTCAACAATTACAGGGGCTTATATTCAGTTTACAGCCCTCGAAAACAGTATCGGTGGTGCTTTTATGAGTATAAGAGGTGATGCTGCGGATAATTCGGCGCCTTTTTCTGCTGGAAATGATGTAGTTAGTCGTCCTGTAACTGGTGCTAACGTCACATGGAATCCAGGTACTTGGATTGCTGAAGATTCAGGTAACTTCCAGCAATCAACAGACTTATCTTCAATCGTTCAAGAAATCATCGATCGTCCGGGTTATACCCAGGGAAATGCTTTGTCATTCATCATTCAAGGAAATGGAAATAGACTGGCATATTCCTACGATATTGATCCAAATAAAGCTCCAGAATTATGTATTACATATGAAGAGCCAGGCACACCTCCAGTAACTTGTGAGGATTGTCCAGATTTGAGTATCATATCTTTAGATGGTGTTCCTAATTTTCCTACAGCTGATTTACTGAATGTATGTTCTTTTCCAGATACCATCAGTATGTTAATATATAATGGAGGTCAATGTCCAATTAGTGATGTTATCGTTACGGTAAATTTCGATGACGGTTTAGCATATGGAGGTTTTGTAGAAGCTAATCCTGGTAACCCAGGTACTGGAACGGTATCTCCATTTGATATTTCTGATCCTGCGAACCCAAAGTTCATTATCTCTGAGATGGATTCTTCTCAGACGTATATTTTTAACTTTGGTGTTACGGCGGATTGTGGAATTGATGTAGAATCAGAAGAGGATGTGAATTTTGATGCCACAGCTGAATTTATGTATCCTGATGATAGTGGTTTAACGGCTACTTGTTCAGAAACTGTTGAGGGAATCGGACAATTCAATTCAGGGATTAAAATACCGGTGTTGAACTTATTATCTGTAAGTCCGCCGGAATTGAATTTAACACAATCGAATACCCCTGGCTGTCAGACGATTACGATATCCCAAGATGGTATTGACGCCTTCTTAGATGAATATGTTTTCCAGATTCAAAATCTTGATCAAAGTCTGTATACCATTACAGAGATTGCGGTTAATAATACCGTAACAACAAATTATTCTTATGATCCGGTAAGCATGCAATTGTCTATGCTTATTGATGGTCAGTATTTCCCTGCTAACACTCATACAGGTGCTAATGGAGATATGCTTTTTGATACGGATGAAAGAATGACAATTCGCGTATGTTTTGAAGTAGATGGCTGTATTGATGATGCTGCCTTTTTATCTTATCAAGCCTTTTATGGTTGTAATGATGAGATCTGTGGTGATATATCTGAAATACAAGGTGCTGTAGAATTTAAGCCTAATTATGGTGCGAATCCAGTAGTTGTTAGTTCAAATGTTCAATATGGTGAAATTTGTGGATCCAATATGAGTTACGACCTAACTGTAAGTGGAGCTAATAACAATCCATTGGATGGTTTATGGCAAGATTTAATTTTTAAGTATAAGGGATGTATTCTAAATAATACAACAATTGCGTCATTACAAATCAATGGTAATCCTGTGCCTGCGGAATTATGGACAGCTGAAGCTGGAACGGTCACAATTGATTTAACCGGAAATACGGTGGATTTTGATGGTGCCGGAGGTTTAGAAGATTTTGATGGTGATGGCTTTGTAGATGATTTGCCTGGAGGAAATGTTGTAACAATTTCTACTGAATTAGAAATTGGATGTGCGATGGCCGGAAATGATTGTTCAGCATTGGCTTGTACGCTTAATCAATTGGAAGTTAATGGTAAAAGAAACTGTGGACAGGATTTTCAGCAGTTTGCAACTATTGGTGGTGAAGGCCCTATCAACTTTTTCTATGGAAATACAGGCTCTACTACAAATGATGTTCCTACGACTGGATATGGGATTCCGATTACTGAAGTGATAGAAACTACATGTGATGTATGGGGTGCTTCAAACAATGGTTATGAATTTTCATACGGATTTGATTTCAATAATATTCAACCATGTGCGACTGGTGGTGACATTTATTTAGAAGTTTATGTACTTGCGAATGGAGACCGTATTAATAATATAAGATATACGGACGGTTCGGCTACCTATAACAGTGGGGCTGTAGGCGGGGTAACTCAAGAGTACGATATTGTAACACTTGAAGATGGTATAACAACGGATACAGTTGGGCTGTATATTAAAATTCCAGCAGGAGATGCCATGGCGGCAAATCATGATTATTTCTTTAATCTTGATTTTAGAGGGGATTGTTTCCCTTGGGATTATATGTATTTGTCTTATACGGTTGTAGAAGAGTGCACCGGATGTGGAGGAACAGAGCCATGTCGAATTGTAAGAGCCTGTGATAATTCAACATCATATGTAAGATGGAGAGGATGCGACTGTATATGTGCCATTAGGCCTTATGTAGAAGAAGCGTATCGTACAAATTATGGATATGCCGATAAAGAAATGACTGTCAAATTGACCAAAGACGATATTCCATTAGAAGACCTCAATAGGTATTTACCTGGTGATACCATGTTTACAAGGGTTGCTTATGAGATTTTGGATGCAGATGTTTTTTATGATGGAGATAGTCGTTGGTTATTTAGGATTCAAGAGTATAACTGGGATTCACCATTAAGAATCGATAAGAATTCAACCGAATTTATTAACTGGTATCATTATGATGCATCTGCGGGTACTGAGACTGCCATTGGTGTTCCAGATTGTATGAATGCATATCCAGACGACCAAAGGGATAACTATTTTTATCCATCCTTACGGATGGTCAATATGGGGATAGATAATACTACCCAGACTTGGTCATCAGGTAATCAAAACTCATATGGAGCTTGTGAAAATGATCCTAATATTAACCCATTATTTCCTCCTGAAGGTCCTTCAAACTATGAAATGGTCAATTATACATGTAGTGATGCAACTACATATACGGCTATGGATATATTTTGGGGGATTCCCGATGAATGTGATTGGGATGTTAGTTTAAGTACCGCGCATACTGCTGATGGGACTAGTGATGACGCACATAATACCTGTCATGCTGATTTTTTAGCTCAGTATCCTTTGGAAGACGGTGATATTATATACTTTGAATATAATTTTGTAATGATGGAGAATCCAAATGTCGAATTGGCATCTTTAAATGGAGTGACACCAATTACAAATTCTTACTTATACCCATCTGCACATACTCAAAAGGTTGAGGCAGGAAGTTGTAGAAACTCTACTGTTGCCTCATCGTGTCCTACATCTTTTCCTTTTGAAGGACATTTGCCGGGCCCGGTTAGCGTAGCTTCTGATGTAGTGGTTACTGATTGTGATACTGAGGTCAATTATACATTTGCTTTGCAGAATCCTGTGCCTGATGTTGATGTTGCAGCTGGTGAATTGCCATGGTACGAAAATGAATATAGACCATTTATGGCTACGGAATATTTAGAATTGAATTTCCCGACTAATATGGTATATCTTAACGATGGTGTGATAATCATGCCAGATGGATCAGAAGTACCAATTACTGCTCAATACATTGATACTGACTTTGGTAATTTGGCTTGTATCAATGACGGAACTGGAGGGGTATGTTGTACAGCTGCGGATACTATGGAATTGGCTGCAATGAGAATTGTTGATGCGGATTATAACAAAGCACTTCAAGTTCCCTATTATAGAGGACAGACGTCTTCATCTCAAACCTCAAACTTATGCGATATAAATGCCTTTGTACATGTCGGTGGAGACCCGTTTCCTATGTTACCTGTTGGAGGTCAACAGACTTGTACTTATGGATTAAGATATAACTTATCATCACTTTGTCCAGAGGATGTTGAAAGTACTGATTTTCAATTGGAGTATCAGTTTTCAAACCCGTATTTACCTACTTTGTCTACAAATAGTACTTATCAATCTTGTGGATTAAATAGCGATGGTTCCCCAAATTTAGGATTCCATATATGGAGATATCCTATCAACCCTTATGGTACAAGTTGTAATAGCTATCCTGGTGTGGGAGAATCAGGTTGTTTAGTATACTGGAGTAATATTAATCCTAACCCAGTTGCTTCAGGACAAGATGTCAATCCAAATAGACAAAGTGGAGTGGATATTACAACTCCTGATAATTTCCAAGATAATAGTTTAGATTTTCCACCATTAATTCCTTCTCTTGAAAATTTATTAGAAGCGGATTTAATGAATGAATCAGAATTCAATACATATATGATCTGTGCAGGAGATGCCAGTACAGGTGGTGCAACACATACGAACGTAATTACAAGTATCACTGTGCCGACTTCTGTAGATTTTATTAATGCTACTGATTTAATGGGTAATCCATTACAAACTATAATTGCCGATATAACTAATACGGATACAATTTATGCGGTGGTACATCCCGATTTGGCTCCTGGTGAATGTACGTCTGTAGTACTTGAAACAGAATTGTTATTCTGTCCAGTTGGTTTAGATGTTACAACTGCAATAGGTTTAAGTACAGTTAGTGGTTGTTTGGATCCTGCTAAGGCAGCAGTTTTGACTGCGACTGGAGGAGCTTGTGATGTTGTTAGCGCTAAATATGAGTACATAGCAGAAGAGGCTGATCTTCAAGTAGAATGGGATCCTCAACCCACAGGCGAGTATGGTTTATGTGATCAAATACCTATGGGTGTACGATTAAAGAATGTGAAGCCCGCTACATTAATTGCCTTGGAAACGGATTATTGGTTCCCAACTGGAATGTATTTTGTTCCAGGTTCATGGCAGGTATGTTATCCTGGTGGACCGAGTAATGTAGGCCCATGTGTGTCCATTCCTGATCCAACCAGAAATGGTGGAGAAGACAATGTGTTCGGAACAAATTACGGACACGATGATGATGTGGTATGGTCTAGTTTACTTCCTGGTAATCCAATAGATCAAAATGGTTTACCTGGTATTTTGTCCATGGCAGATAGTAATAGAGTACAGTTTTTATTTGAAGTAGAAACGGTTTGTGATAGTTTCGTTTCAGGAACAAGTGTTTATCACCAATCAATAGCTGCGGATCCATGTGAGCAATCAGTGTTATCCATGTTTGTGGAAAGTGATCCAATTATTATACAAAATGCGAACCCAGCAGATTTTGCTCAATTTTACGTTGATGCTGCTCCAGCAACCGCTAATTGTGGAGAGGATGCTACTGTAGAATTGACTTATATTAATGTATCTACTACAGGCGAAAGTATAGAAAGTACGGTGTGTATCGATTTAGAAACAGAAACCTTTTCCTATACCCCTGGAAGTGTACAATGGTTAGCGCCGTCTTCTCACAATCCAACCATAACGGAAGAGGTGGTGAACGGTATAACTCATATCTGTTTTAATATTCCAGATGGTATTGGATATCAAGAGGTATTCCAGATATCATTAGATTTTGAAATTCCAGAGGATGTCAATTGTGGTGCTCAACCATTAGGTGTAGCTGTAGCGAGTGAGATCATGGATCAGTCATGTATGGATCAAGGAATTTCTTGTAGTGTTTATGTATTAAACAGTGTCAATCCAGTCATTGATATTGACTTTTTACCACCATTAAATGTAGATGCTCAGAAACTTACTGTAGGTTGCCCACAAACTGATGGTACCGTTGACCTATGTTATAATGTAACCTTACAAAACCCTGGTTCATTCTATACAGGAGATGTTACTATTGGATTGATTAGAGATATTGACATGAATGGTGAATTGGATTTATCCATTGACGCTAAAGTGGATAGCATGGACCATACAGTATTAATTGAAATGGATGGTACCATGACTGTTCAAGGATGCTTTAACCTTCCAGAGGCGGAGGCTTGTCCAGTATTCTTAATGGTAATGCAACAAACGGATTGTGTTTGTAACGCATTGGATTATTATTACGACAGCATCGAGCCAGATGTAGTGGGAGAGTTGGGTACTGAATTTACGCTATGTCCAGGTATTCCATTCGGTGTTGAAAATTGTGGTGATTGGGACTATTCAGTCAGCCCGTCCAATGGAGCCATTATTGAACCGAATGCATCAAATGACAGCTTATACATTACCTTAAATCCAGGGTTTGGAGTTGATTCACCGGTAGTACTACAAGTGTCAAGTCAAACAGGTGGATGTATGCCATTTGATTTCCAAGTGGATTTATATAGCTTATCTGACTTCGAATTTGGACCTTTTGCCGATGATTTAGTTTGTAATGTAGGATGTAAGCAATTGAACTTAATGATTCCTGCGGCATACGAAAATAGTGTAACTGTTGAATGGTTACCTAATATATATTTAGATGATAATACAAGTTTGACACCTACAATATGTGACCCTCAAGGCGATATTACCTATTTAGTGACCTTAAACTTTATGACGGAAGGTGGAATGTGCTCATATGATGCACAATACCCTGTTGTTGTGCAAGATCAAGAGACGGTGGATATTTTTGGTGATGGTAATTTATGTAATCAAGAAGACGCAACCTTTACCGCTCCAGCAGGATTTGGAATTTATACGTGGTTTAAGGTAAATCCTGATGGTACAGAACAAGCCGTTCAATCAGGAAGTACGAATACTTTTGTTCCGACAGAAGCGGGTGTTTACTATGTTGAATATTCAAACTTAGGAGATGTTTGTAAAACGATCAGTAATGAGTTTAATGTTGCATCATGTCCTTTATTGCAGAAAACGATAACAACTATTACTCCAACAGCTAATCCTAATGAGTATACAGTAGTTTATGAAATTTCAGTAGAGAATGATGGTTCGGTGAATACTGTTTATGATTTATACGATGAGCCAGGATTTGATACAGATATTACTGCATCAGCAGCGAGTTATACTAGTGACGTTGGATTATCGGGCGGTTTAACGCTCCCTGCACCAGCTGCACCGGGATGGTTATTAGCCGATGATGTAAACTTACCTGGTATGACTACTCATACTTATACATTAACCATGGTGGTTGAAATCGATCTTTTAGATGGTGGTGCTGATGGCAGTGACGATACATATACACCATGTGGTGGTGGATCTGGTCCTGCTAATGCTGTTCCTGGTGAGGGATTATATAACAATGCATCTTTAGATATGGACAATGATCAAGATCCAGAAGTGGAAGATGATGATTGCGGTGAATTACCATTCTTAGTATTAGATAAATCGCACGTTTCTACTACAGAAACTAGTTTGAATTGTTACGATGTTGTATACGAAGTAACGGTTGAAAACTTGGGAGGTGCCAACGGAGAATATGACTTGATTGATGATCCAGGTTTTGATTCTGACTTTGATATTACGGCTGCGATTTATACTACAACGGCGGTAGGTAACCC
>JAHDBI010000025.1:22806-36912 GCA_020630475.1 Saprospiraceae bacterium | reverse complement strand
AAAAATGAAAAACTATTAAGCGTTTTTGAAAAAATTAACCTTAAAAACTGATAACAAATGCGTATTTCAAATGACGAATACAGGTATAGTAAATACGCTATAAATTGCGTTAAAATCATTATTTTTGAAACAACTCCCCCGTTTAACCTTTACTATACAGCTTAGAAACATACGCTTCAGTGGTGTATACTAAATTGTCTGTGTAAAAATGATTGGAAGAGATATTATAGAACCTATGAATGATTGCCGTTTAACACATGCGTTCTGCATGATGGTAATAACCTTCTTTTTTGTTTGCCTTTCGGCGAATATGGAGGCGCAGACCTATACGGTGAATTCTCTTTTAGATACACCGGATGCTAATCCTGGAGATGGTGTTTGTGATGATGGAAGTGGTAATTGCACTTGGCGGGCCGCCGTTGAGGAATACTTTGGGTCTGGTGCTACAAATATTACATTTTCAGTTTCTGGAACAATTGTCGTAACTGGTGCTTGGATTGCTAGTTTCCTTGATGGGGTGTTAATAGAAGGAAACGGAATTATTATTGACCAAGCTGGATTGAATTTTGGACTGTCGAGTACGTTGAGAATTGGGGATGGTTCAACAATTCAAAACGTTAATGTTATAAATTCTTTACAAGTTGGGATCAATGTTGGAGGAGATAATACTACAGTTCAAAATTGTGTCATGGAGAATTGTGGAGCTAATGGACTCGTTGTAAATGGTTTAAACGTATTGGTTCAAAACTGTCAAATTTTCAATAGTGGAAGTCATGGTGTAAGATTAACAAATGGAGATTGCCTTTTTACTAATAATGAGGTTTATAATAATGGAGAATTTGGAGTGCGAGTTCAATCTGCTTCGGGTACAATTTCGAATAATGAGATATATGGTAATAGTGATTCGGGTGTGTTATTAGGAAGTAATATTACTGTTTCAAATAATGATATAAATAATAATGCACAATGGGGGATTGAATTGGGATTTGGAGCAAACGATAATGTTTTTAGTCAAAACTCTATTAACTGTAATACTAACACAGGTATTAGAGTAAATGGAAATAATAATAATCAACCAACTCCATTGATTGATTATGCCACTACTAACGTAGTTCAAATTTCTAATTGTTCTCCGGGCGATGTGGTTGAAGTTTTTTCGAATCCGAATAACTGTACAGACTGTGAAGGTGAGGTATATTTGGGTTTGGCTTCGGATAATGGTAATGGTACCTTTACTTACAGTGGTGTCTTAGCTGTGGGTGATTTAATCACTACGACTAGTACAACAGGAACGAATTCTTCCGAGTTTTCTGCATGCGCTATCGTAACAGATCCCTGCTCCTCACCCCACGTCCTAACTCCGACAACGATTCAAGTCTCCAATAGCAATGATATTGGTGCTGGATCTTTAAGAGCAGCCATTGATTGTGTGAATGCCGATCCAACTCTGGACAATATCGTATTCGATCCTTTGAATGCTCCATATAACATTTGTCCGATGTCACCGCTACCCATGATTACCGATTTAAATGTGGTCTTGGATGGGGGAAACATCACCACCTTAAATATTCAATGTGGAGGCTCACCGTGGTTACTGCAAAGTACTTCGAATACTACGATACAAAATATCATTTTGGATAATCCAACGGTCAATGGATTTGGTGGTATCGAGTTTTCAGGTGCTAACTCAGTTCTTCAAAACGTCACGTTCAATAATTTTTTGACCAGCGTCAATTATTTGCCAGGAGCAGATTTTGGTAATGTTCAAAATTGTATGATTGATGGATTTGTTGCACCTAATTCTTTAGGAATTGATGGAGATGCCGTGAGCAATATGTTTATTTCGGGCAATACCATGATGAACTGTGGTTCAGCTGTAGGATTAGGTGATAACAGTACGGTGACCATGAATACGATGCAAATGTGTGATCAAGGAGTTACGGCTGTAGGTGCTAATTCGACGATTAGTAATAATACGATGAGTAATGGTGATTCTGGAGTCACCGTTTTTGGTGCCGGTGCGACAGGTAATTTCATTACCAATAATTCCATTTTTTGTAACACTTCAGACGGTATCGTTTTATTCGCTGGAGGGAATGCTTCCATGCCGGCACCAATAATTAGTTCAGCAAGTTTAACAGATGTAAGTGGAACCACCTCGGCATTGGCAGGAGTAGAAGTATTTATCAATGATGATACGGGTTGTGTTGGTGATCCCTGTCAAGGAAAGACTTTTGTAGGAACTGTATTTGCCGATGCCGCAGGAGAATGGAGCCTTACCGGATTGGCTTTAAATTCGGGCGACGAAGTGACCGCCACCGCAACAGATGGATCTAATAATACTTCTGAGTTTTCGACTTGTGCAACGGTATGCAGTCATCCCGATCTTGCTGAAATGGTGAATTTTTATAATTCTACTAATGGTGGGTCTTGGACAAATAATACCGGATGGATTGATGGAGCTGCTGGTACAAATTGTGACCCATGTGATGGGTCTTGGTATGGTGTGACTTGTAACGTAAGCGGAAGAGTTGTATGTATTGATTTGGATGGTGATGTAAATTGTAATTTGGATATGGTAGCAGGTAACAACCTTACTGGAACTTTGCCAGATATAAATTTGCCTTTTCTTACCGGCTTATATTTAGGCAGTAATGATATTACTGGAAGTATTCCTGATTTTTCATTGTTACCTCAACTTAAGAGTTTAGATTTAAATCGAAACTTGTTTGTTGGCGGAATCCCGGATTTTAGTAGTATACCCTTAATCGAAAGAATTATTCTAAGTAGGAATGACTTGAGTGGTTCTTTACCTAGTTTAACATCATGTCCAAATTTAATAAACCTTCAGCTCGATGTTAATAATATTACAGGTTCCTTGGTTAACTACAATCTTGTTAATCTGGATACCTTGTTTATTAATTTTAATCTTTTGACGAATACAATTCCTGATTTCAATTTACCTTCAGCAAGGCACATTGACATAGGAAATAATAATTTATCAGGAAGCATCCCAGATTTTTCTAATCTAGGTAATTTGAGTATTATTTCATTAAGTAGCAATAATCTAACAGGAGTAATCCCAGATTTTTCCAACTTACCGAGTCTGACTCGATTTTATGTATCTGATAATAATCTCACAGGAGCAATCCCAAATTTTACCAGTTCTCCGCTATTGGATTATTTAATCGTAGCACAGAACAACTTGGAAGGATGTTACCCAACATATATATGTACTTTAACACAGTTTTCATCCTTGACAAATCCACTCCTTCCCTGGGAGGGTGACCATACAAACTTTTGTCTTGGCCAACCAGAATTAGCTGCTCCTTGTGACAACGGTATAACTGGAGACAATCCAGATCAAATTGATATCACATGTGCTTGCGTAGGCTCATGTACAGACATAGGTGGAGGAACTGTTGAAGTGACTAATACCGCTGATTCTGGTCCTGGCTCTTTAAGGTCAGCCATAGAATGTGCGAATGCTGATCCTACATTGGATAACATACATTTCAATATTTCTGGATTTACACCTCCAGCGACCATCAGCGTATTAAGCCCACTTCCTGATTTGCTTGATGATGGGATAATTATTGATGGAACGAGCCAAGTAGGATGGGTGCCCGGGAGTATTGTGATTGACGGTACGGCTGCGGGATCAACGGGAGGTCTTGCATCAAACGCTTTAAACGCAGGAATATTCGGACTTAAAATTCAAAATTTTCAGAATAGTGCAATACTCATTGGCGCGGATAATAATACGATAGGTAGTGTATTAAAACCAAATGTATTAATAGCATGTAGTGAAGGGGTCTTGCTTGCGAATACTTGGAATGGAAATACAGTAGAAGGAAATTTTATCGGCGTTGAGGAAGATGGAATTACAATTCAATCAAATGTAATAGGCGTTAGTAATATTTCGACGGCAACAGTGATAAATGCCAATGTCATAGGTGGTAACACTCAACACGGTATATTACTTTCTCAAAACAACAATGCGAGTGTCACCAACAATTCTATTGGCTTATCTTCAGATGGAACTTCTCCGATTTCTAACAATAATGGAATTAAAATCACGAATACTTCGAGTTTTAATACTATCGGTGGAATTGGTCAAGGAAATATAATCGCTTATAATACCAATGGTATTTCAAATGATCCAGGAAGTTCGAATAATGTTTACCAACAAAATTCGATGTTTTGTAATGATCCCATTGCTATTGACAATAGTGGTGCGAACGGACCGGCCGCCCCGATAATTACGGCTGCAGACCTTAGTTCCGTAAGTGGTACTACGACTATAGGATCAACTGTCGAATTATTTATTAACGATGAAGCAGGATGTGCTGGTGCACCATGTCAAGGTAAAACCTTCTTAGGATCCTTCGTGGCTGATTTAGCAGGAAATTGGACGTATTCTGGAGGTGGATATGGCGTTGGTGATGCATTAACGGCAACCGCAACGCTCAGTGGCACTTCAGAATTCTCAACATGTATGATTGTAGCTGACCCATGTGGTGCCCCTTTCGTCATCAACCCCACAACGATAGAAGTACAAAACACAAACGACTCTGGTCCCGGATCTTTAAGAGCCGCGATCGATTGCGTAAATGCTGATCCGACCTTGGATAATATTGTGTTTAATATTTCAGGTGCTGGGCCGCATACAATTTTCCCAGTTACGGCATATACAGACATTATTGATGATGACGTAAGTATTGATGGTGGAACTCTAGGCCAGATTCGACTTTCTGGAGGTACAACTGTTCTAAATTGTATTGATATTGCCTCTTCAAATGTTCAAATTTTGAATATGGAGTTTGATGCATTTGATAATTCTGCATTAAGAACAATACCTGTTAGTTCAATTAACCTCACTGTTAGCAATTGCCGATTTTTTAATGCAGTTAATAATTCAATTGTTCTTGGTGGGAATAATAATACCATATCGCAATGTTTGTTTGATGGGGGAAACACTGCGGTCGGATATCAAGGATCGCAAGGAAATAATATTTCTATGAATATTTTTCAGAACTTGATTAGTGGAATTGGCACAACAACAGCAGGACTTAATGAAGTTTTTGATAATAATACTTTTACAAACCTTACCGGTCGAGGAATTGATCTGAATTCTGATGTTGGAACGATCATTACTAATTCTACATTTCAAAATTGTCAAGTAGGAATTGAACTTTTTGCTGTCACAAATATTCAAGTTGGAAATAATGACTTTTTAAATAATGTCTTTGGAATTGATTTTCTAGTAGCGGCTGGTTTAAATTGCACAATAGGTGTTGGGAATTTATTTAACGGGAATACAACAGCTTTACGAATAGGAGATATGAATACAGGGATTTTTGTTTCAGAAAATTCCTTTTCGTGCAATTCCACAGCGATCGAACTACAAGGTAGTGCAAATGCAAGCATGATTCCTCCGAGTATTACATCCGCAAACCTAACCTCTGTTTCTGGTACTGCGAATCCAGGAGAAACCATTCAAGTCTATATTTCTGATACAGCATGTCCTGATTGTCAAGGAGAAACATTTCTAGGTACAACAACCGCAGATGGAGCAGGTAATTGGACTCTATCAGGCCTAGCTTTATCTACAGGTGACGAAGTCACCGCAACAGCAACCGACGCTTCAAATAACACCTCAGAATTCTCCACCTGCGCCATCGTCTGCTCCACACCGGCCAACGATGTTTGTGCCGGCGCATTGGATGCTAGCCTTATGCCACCTGCTGGAGGTTACGATTTTTCATGCGCTACTCCTGACCCAACAGCCATTTGTACTTCTAATCCGTCTTTATGGTTTGAATATACCACAGGAAATAACAATACCGTCCAAATGGCTGCATCGACTCTGGCGGGTAATTTCTCTGTCGAAATATATCAGGATTGTGTCAGCTTATCTTCTCTTGTATATACAAGTTGTAACGCACCTTCTTTAGTCGATGCTTGCTTAAATCCAAATACCCAATATTTTATTCAATTGATTGCCGACGGAACCAACTTCGTAGAGTTTCAAGTGACAGGCGAAACATCCACCGGGGCTTGTTGTAATGCATCCCAAGAACCCACAGCAAACAGTTTGTCCATTCAGATTTGTACGGACGAACAAACCATGTATGATTTAACCCAACACAATGTAGATGTCAACGCCACCGAAACAGTAACCTGGTTTGATGGAGATCCGCTTGCTGGTGGAACAGCTATAGCCAATCCCAATGCGGCCGATATGACCTCCATCACCGTCTTATACGCCCAGGTCACCAATAGTTTAATGTGTTTTAATAACGTCATGCATTCTTTTACATTCGTCACCGCTCCTGATGCAGGGATGGACGTAACGATTGATTTATGCACCAGTGATCCATCTATTGATTTAATAACTGTCCTAGGTGGTACTCCTGATCCTGGTGGTACTTGGACTGGTCCTAGTACACTAATAGGCGGGGATCAAGGAACCTTTAATCCAGCGGTAAATACGCCTGGAGTATATAACTACTTTCTCACGGGAACACCTCCATGTGGAGACGTATTGAGTGCAGTAACGGTTAACTTAAATACTGCTGTGGATGCAGGTGGAGATGGAACCTTACAAATTTGTGAAGGAGAACCTGCATTACAAGATTTATTCGCTGCCTTAGTAGGTACGCCGCAAACAGGTGGAACATGGAATGACCTTGATGGTTCGGGGGTGAATTTGACTAATCCTAATGCTGTAGATTTTTCCTCAACATTCCCTGGAATCTACACCTATGAATATACGCTTCTTGGAATGGGAGCTTGTCCTAATGAATCTGCGAACATTTCGGTGATTATTGAAAATAGTCCAGACGCTGGTATAAACGGAACGATCAATTTATGCGAGGGAGACAATACTATTCAGGACTTATTCGCGGCGCTAAATGGGACGCCAGATCTGGGAGGAACTTGGATAGATTTAGATGCGACGGGTGTGAATTTGACTGACCCTACAATGGTTCAGTTTACGAGTATTCCTCCGGGGACATATAATTATGAATACATTGTTACGGGTACTCCTCCATGTACTGTGGATAACGCCATTGTGGAAGTGGTCATTACTGAGTTCTTATTTGCCGGTATCGGCATTCCTCAAATCATTTGTGAGGGAGAGACTAACTTGATTGATATTTTTGGAAATTTAAATGGAGCGGATCCAGGTGGAGTCTGGGTAGATGTTGATGGTGCCGGTGTGGACTTGACGGATCCTACAGCCATAGACTTTTCATTGGTTACACCAGGTCCTTATAGTTTTACGTATACGCACAACAATACATTGCCTTGTTTGCCGAGTACCGTGACACAGTTTGTAACGGTTCAAGATGCTTTGAGTGCTGGCTTGTCTTCTACCTTAACGATTTGTGAAGGTGATGCCACATTGCAAGATTTATTGGGCGCCTTATTAGGTTCACCGGACCCCGGAGGAATTTGGACAGAGTCGTCAACGTCCGGTGTAGATTTAACCAATCCAAATGCAGTTGATTTTTCTGGAGTCCTAGCGGGTACTTATGTTTTCTTATATAATCAAACGAATCTAGTTCCTTGTTCGAATGAGATGTCTATCCTTTCGGTAAACGTTCTCACAGACGTTGATGCTGGTGGAGACGGCAGTTTGGATTACTGTGAAAATGATCCAGCTCCGGTAGATCTTTATTCGGTATTAACAGGGACACCAAACCTGGGTGGCACTTGGGTGGACTTAGATGGTAGTGGGGTAGACCTTACTGATCCTACTGTGGTAGACTTTACGGGTTTAACACCCTTTAGTTATCAGTTCTCTTATACCATTATGGGAAGTGGATCCTGTCCAACAGCCACATCGACTGCAACGATTACTATTTTAAATACGCAGGAAGCGGGAGATAATGCCACATTAGATATATGTGAAGGAGATATGACCTTGGTGGATATCAACCTGTTACTTGGCCCAGATTCTGAAACAGGTGGAGATTGGGAAGATACGGATGGAACGGGTATTAATTTGTCTAATCCAACTGCCGTAAATTTCTCCTCACTAAATTTTGGTACGTATACCTTTGATTATATTTTTGATGCGATTCCTCCTTGTAACGGCGATATGGCTACGCTAACCGTAAACGTTGAAGAATTACCTAGCGCAGGAATGGACGGATCTGTGACGATATGCGAAGGGGAGACTCAGTTTGTAGATCTTTTTGCCACCATCAACGGCGCGATTACTGCAACGAATGGCACATGGACCGAACTCACAAGTTCTGGAGTGAATATTTCAAATCCTTATGTCGTCAGTTTTTCTACCGTGGTACCGGGTACCTATAATTTTCAATATGAAGTATCTGGAGTTCAATGCCCATCGAGTACCTCAACGGTGAGTGTAGTCATTGAACCTTTATTCAATAATCCAGGGAGTGCCAATCAGTCCTTGTGTTTTGGAACCACGGCTCCTGTAGATTTAGAGAGCTTTTTTCCAGGGATTGTTGATCCAGGTGGTCAATGGACGGATCCTAATGGCTCTGGAGTAGACTTTTCGAATCCGAATGCTGTCGACTTTTCTACAGTAGTTCCCGGAGGATATAATTTAATATACACCTTGAGTAATGCAGGTCCTTGCCCTGATGTCTCAGGTACGATAACTATAAATGTAGACCCAATCCCAGAAATCGTATTCTCAGGTTCGAGCTCTTTTTGTCCTGGAGGGACGACTACGATATCTCCAGGGGGTGACCCCATAACGATGAGTTATAATTGGGAGGACGAATTTTCAAATCCTGTTGCACATGTAGATGGTCAAATTACCGTAGGTATTGAAGGAGATTATTTTGTCACCATTACCGATGCGAATAATTGTACAAATTCAGATGTAATTACCATTACTGAAAGCCCAGATTTGACCGTCGTTATTGTTGGAGATGACATTTGTGATTCCAATCCTGTTACATTAGATGCAGGCCCTGGTTTTGATACATACAATTGGTTTGATGGATTAGGAGCACCATTGGGCAACAGCCAAACCATCGACGTATCTGTAGGAGATACCTATAGTGTTGAGGTGTCCGCTAATGGCTGTATGGGAATGGACGATATTGTCATCACTGCCTTTGATTCTCCAAGTGTATCCGTGGCCACTCCTCAACCTGTTTGTAATGGATCTGGTGGATCTACTTTTTTAAACTTTACAAACTTGTTAACGGGGGACCTTTCTGGATCTTGGAACGACGACGAAGGAACTGGAGTGGATCTATCTACGCCAACTGCAGTGGACTTTAATAATATTCCAGCGGGTATGTATGATTTTACTTATACGACTGCTAGTGCTAATCCTCCTTGTACAGAAGCTGAAGAAACCATAACTGTCATTGTTCAAGATTGTAATTGCCCTACGGCCATCACCAATGTACCCTTTGAATTATGTACTTCTCAAGGAGTGATTGACTTAACAGATTTTGAGGATCCCACAAATGACCCAGGATTTTGGGAAATAGATAATGTTCTCGTTCCAGGTAATATGATAGATTTAGCGACACTTTCACCAGGTTCGCATAACTTCAATTTTTTACTCAATACCCCTGTCCTTAATTGTCCACTAGGAGTATTAACTCCAGTAAATATTGTGGTTCAACCCGTCGTTGAAATTCAGGAAGCAGCCATTGTAGGAAATGATGCAGCAGGAATTTGCCCTACAGTCTTAAACTTTAATGATTTTGTATTGAGTGGAGACTTGAGTGGAACTTGGTTGGATATTGATGGAGCAGGAGTCGATATTTCGGATCCTTCCAATGTTGATTTTTTAAATATTCCTTTCGGATCTTATGATTTTCAATATATGATTTCTGCAGCCTCACCTTGTGTAGATGTAGATGGGATCATAACGATTACGGTAGATGACTGTGATTGTCCAGTGATCATCACCTTGGAGATTCCTGATGTTTGCACATCATCTTCAATTATAAACTTAATGGATTATGTAGACCCGTTAAGTGCGGCCGGAGACTGGTATTTTTCTGACAATACATTGGTTCCTTCCAATTTGATCGATCCATTGGCATTTGGTGCAACCACCTTGAATTTAGAATATCGATTGACGAATCCTGTAGTGGGATGCCCAGATGTTTCACCCCAATCTCTAAGCATTATAGAACAACCCAACGCTGGTGAAGTTACTGCCATACCCGTATATTGTATGGACAATACTGATGTCTTGAATCTCGCCGATTTTGTGGAGAATGAAGACATTGGCGGAAGCTGGACCGAACTATCCAGTATACCCTCAGATCCAGGTCTTTTTGATGCCAACGCCGGAACCCTAAATCTAAATGGACTAACTCCTAATATTTATCAGTTTGAATATCGAGTGACCGGATCGGCGCCATGTACGGATGAATTTGTGGTTTTTGAAATAGAAAAAAGAAGTGCACTAAATGTGGAGATTCTTCAAACGGGAGATGAATGTTCTATAAATCCAATTATCCTAAGCACCGCAGAATTTTTTGATATTTACAATTGGAGTAATAATTCGATGGCCAATCAAATCGACGTGACCAATCCTGGGAATTATAGTTTGACCGTAACGGATATGGATGGTTGTACAGCGAGTGATGAATTAGACGTGGATTTCGAATTGACCCCTTTTGTTCAAGATGATGAGATGCTCATTTTCAATTTAGAAGAATCCTTCATTGATGTGTTAAGTAATGATGATGTATCCTTGTTGGATGCTTGGACAATGGAAATAGTGATCGATCCACTGAATGGGGTAGCCTCGATTACGGCAGACAATCAAATAAGATATGAAGTAACCAATGCAGCATCAAATTCAGATCAATTGGTTTATCAATTGTGTAATGAAAATTGCCCTGACTTATGCATGCAAGGGACCTTGTTCATCAACTTTGATGAAGACACCGTCGGACCTACGATACTTCTGACACCGGATAACGAAGATGGGGTGAATGACGTCGCAGTTCTTTTGGATGATATCGAAAGCTATCCCGAAAATAGAATTGTCGTTTTCAATGAGTGGGGTAATCTTGTCTACGATAAAGAAGGTTATCAAAATGACTGGGCCGGTACGGGTCCTAAAGGAACAAGATTGCCTCAAGGAACTTACTATTACTACCTGAGGTTCTTCAAGGATGACATCAATGAGATTTACGGAATGATTGTTATTTTAAAATAAATTTTAGGAGCTGATCCTGCTATCCGTTTGTATTCTATCTACTCTCAGTTGGCATCTCATGTACTTATGCTAGTCTTCGCTTTTCGCTCAGCCAAGCCTAAGCACTGATTTGCTTAGCTTCTATTAGATCTCATATCACTGCTATCAGGGCTATGAATAATTTAGTGTTCTCGGTTACACTTTATACATGAAACGGTATTAAGGATAAAAATGGTTTAAACCATTTATATCCCTTGAAAAAAATATCCAAAAAAATCTTTTTAACTGATAACATTTTCATGATCATCCACACTAACATCAAACGATCTTTTATCATCGAAAACAATTGTCATGAAAACATTACACAACTTCACCTTAGTATTATCAGTATTGTTTTGTTCAACTCCATTGATCAGTCAACCCGTTATGTTGAAAGATTTAAATGGGGAACAAATAAAAATTGAAGGAGACCAACACGTTAAGATTTACCAATCTTGTAATAGCGATGGTACAGCTCATTGTTATAATTACATCTATGGAAAATTAGTCGCAGAGAGTGAACAAGAATTGAAAATTCACCTCATAGAAACCGCTTTTGTTGATTGTACTTTCAATGAAAGAAGAACCATCTTAGAAGATTTTTCATTAGAAAAAGATCCCGCTTTATTGGTGGTGCCTAAACAACAAATCTTTGAGATTGTCGTAGCCGATAGTCCGTCTAAAAGAAAAAAGAATAAGCTTAAAATAGTAATCGGTACACTCTTGGTCACTGCAGCCATAGCCGTTGCACCAACTAAAATGGAAAACGGGTTGCTCAAGTATGGACTCATAGCAGGAGCAGGAGCAGGAGGGTCTGTATTGATCGCGTCGACCATGGAAAAAAGAATCATGACCGATCATCCATGGAACGATCCCAACTACTTTAAAATACCTCAAGAAGTTAAAAAATCCGGTAATTCGGACGTAGTAGTAAAACCATAGTTTTTCGATTGACAACTCAATTTTACCAAGCCTCACGGATGACAACGTGAGGCTTTTTTTTCTAAGCGCTTAAGTGTATTTTAGATGTTTATTTTGACCAAGAATCGAAGAATCCCAATAATGATTAGAACTAATTTAATAATCTTACTTCTGTGTATAACCTCATACATATACGGACAGGTTCAAATCGGTGGAAATATTTTTGGACCTGGCATCAACTCTTCTCTTGGTCAAATTAATAGTCTTGAACATTCTGAGGAAGATAATAGATTAATAGTCGGCGCAGAGAACTTTGACGGTGTTGGTACGGATAGAGGATGGGTTCAGGTTTTTGAGTTTGATGGTAATGATTGGAATTCCTTAGGGGAAACATTTATAGGTGATAACGATACGGATAGACTAGGGACAACGGTCACTATTTCCCGAGACGGAAGTAGAATTGCGTTTGGGACTCGGCTATCAGGATTCCAAGATAATTTTTATCGAATATATGAATATGATGGTTCTGATTGGATATTAATGACGCAGGTTGATGTAGATGAATGGATTCAAGATCTTCAGTTTTCTCGAGATAATAATCAATTGCTCGTAGGTACAGGTGGAGGGAATGTGTCCGTATTTGAATACAATGGGCTTGATTGGATTCAAAAAGGATCAACCGTAGTAGGACCGAACTTTAGGTCAACTAACTTCAATGAGGATGCAACAGCCTTCATTTGCGGGGGATCATGGTCAACTGGAGGAGTTCAATCCGTAAAAGTATTTGAATGGAATGGAGCGGATTGGGTTCAGAAAGGTAATGATCCAGCCATTTTAGCTGCTGCTGAAATTGTTCATGCTACAGATATATCTGCTTCAGGCGATACGATTGTATTTAATCGTTCTTTTACAGGAGGTACTGGATTAGTTTCTGCTTATGAGTTTAATGGACTGGATTGGGTTCAAATTGGATCATCCTTTCAATCACCATTATCTTATCCTGATTTTGGTTTAGGTTTAGCTATGAATGATGATGGAGATCGCTTGATTGTTTCTTCGCGATTTGAAGATGTTAATGGGATCAATTCTGCAGGTGAAGTTTATATCTATGATTTAAATAACGGAGAATGGGAGGTCAGTCCCACAACTTGGCAGGGTACTACTTTTTCTGAAAGATATGGAACGGGTGTTTGGATGTCGGAAAATGGAAATCGAATTGCCATGGCTAGCCAAAATGGTTTAAATAATGATGGTGAAGTTACTGGGTTTGTTCAGGTTTTTGATCTATGTAATACACAAGATTATGAAGCTCTGTTAAGTCTTTACAACTCCACAGACGGCCCCAACTGGACCAACAAAGATGGTTGGGAACAAGGGGCATCCGGAGAATCCTGTGATCCCTGTAATTGGAATGGAGGGACATGGTATGGCGTGAGTTGTGAAAATGGAAGAGTGACCTGTGTGGATTTAGATGGCAATCCCAGTTGCTTAACAGAACCTGGTGGTAATAACCTCACGGGAGTAATACCCAATACTTTAAACCAATTAGATTCATTAGAACGATTGTTTCTTTCCAACAATAACTTGACTGGGGCGTTCCCAGATTTATCCCTTGAGAATCTAGAATTTTTATTTCTACAGGAAAATAATTTCACTGGTCCATTACCTTCATTTTTGGGCCTTCCTAGTATTAGGACGATTGATTGTCAGGTAAACCAGTTTACTGGCTCCTTACCGGATTTAAACAATAACTTAAGTATTCGTGCGGTACTACTTTCAGTAAACCAACTATCTGGTGAAATTACGGATTACGATTATTTGTCTGAATTGGAAACATTTGGAGCGGCAAATAATAATTTATCTGGTTGCTTTCCAATCACAGTTTGTGACCCTAGCGTAGTATACACTTTTGAGAATAATCCATTATTACCATGGGAAGGAGAAATTGCTCCTTTTTGTGATGGCAATCCTCAAGAAGG
>JAHDBI010000025.1:11179-22706 GCA_020630475.1 Saprospiraceae bacterium | reverse complement strand
AATAATCTTGATGGTTCACTGATCGATCCGCAATTACCCGAATTGACCACACTGATTCTTGGTGATAACAATATTTTTGGTTCCCTTCCTGATTTTCAAGGGATTCCTAAAGTCCAAAATATTGACTTTAACCTTTGTAATTTAAGTGGCCCGATTCCGGATTTTAGTGGGATACCTGAACTACAGGTGATCAGTTTATTTAGCAATAATCTTTCTGGTAATATTCCAGATTTTAGTGCGATCCCTAATTTATTTCGGATAAACATCAACGCAAATGCGCTTATCGGAAATATCCCAGATTTCACTAACCTAGCAAATTGTGTCAATTTTTTCGCTTCCGCGAATATGCTCACCGGACCGATACCTAACTTTTCAAATCTACCGCTTCTAGATAATCTTCAGTTGAATGGAAATCAATTAGAAGGATCCATTCCTGGTTTTGAGAATTGCCCAAATCTGATTGTACTCAATCTATCTGCTAATTTGCTTACTGGATCGATCCCGGATTTCAATCTATCCATGCTCAATGAATTCTATGCAGTTGGCAATCAATTGACTGGATCGATTCCTGATTTTACGATTTCCACTTCACTCCAAAAATTCCATGTCAATAACAATGCCTTGACTGGACCGGTAACCGTATTCACAAATGTTACGGATCTCTTGGAATATGAAGTGAACAGTAATGCGCTTACTGGAGAGATCCCAGATTTATCCTTTTTCCCCAACCTCAGTGACTTTCAATGTGCCTCAAATAATCTCGAGGGTTGCTTCCCTGATTTTGTTTGTGGTGTGGCATTATTCAATTCAGCTGGAAATGTAAAAATGCCTTGGGAAGGCGATCATGTTCCTTTTTGCGATGGTATGAGTGAAGAAGGTGCGAGTTGTAATGATGGAGATGCCTCGACCATCAATGATCAATTACAAGCGGATTGTAGTTGTTTAGGAATTCCTAATTGTAGAGAACTCGATTCCTTGGTGCTCGTCGATTTTTATAATACCATGAATGGACCGGGTTGGAATAATCCATGGGATCTTAATGATTTGATGGATAATTGGCAAGGGGTCACGCTTAGTGTAGATGGTTGTGTGACGGGTATTTTTCTTTATGGTGAAGGACTCGTCGGAAATTTATCAGATTGGGTATTACCAGAATTGACTGTCTTGGCAATCGGAAATAGTCAAGTGACTGGACCTATTCCCGATTTTCAAAATATGCCCAAGCTTGAATCGTTGCAAATTATTCAAAATGAATTGAATTCTTCTATTCCTGATTTTTCTGGAATCCCAAATGTGAGGACTATCAATTTTAGCAACAATAGTTTGACAGGTTCAGTCCCTGATTTTAGTTTTATCCCCGATTGTGAACTAATCAACATCAGCTCCAATCAGGTTTCCGGTTTTCTTATAGATTTTGGCAATCTTCCGAATTTAACTGTCTTAGATCTTTCTAGAAATAATATTTCTGGACCAATTCCAAATTTTCAGAATATACCATTGTTGACTGAGTTAATATTGTCGGATAATCAGTTTGTGGTAAGTATCCCGGATTTTTCAAACTTAACTCAATTGAATACCTTAAGCCTCGATCAAAATGATTTGTCAGGGTCCATTCCAAATTTTTCCTCTATTCCTGATTTGCAAGTTTGTGAATTACATACAAATCAATTAACTGGCTTTATTCCGGGTTTCAACGGTGTTAATGATCTTCAGAATTTAGATCTAACAAATAATTTATTGACGGGAGAGATTCCAGATTTATCAGGTTTTATTAACCTTTTTAATCTTGATTTGAGAAATAATAATCTTAGTGGTTGCTATCCCTCATTTGTTTGCGATGTGGCCACTGTGGATTTAAGTCAAAATCCATTGCTTCCCTGGCAAGGAGACCATGTCCCTTTTTGCAACGGCGAAGATGAATTAACGGCACCCTGCGATGATAGTAACCTATCATCCACGAATGATCAAATTCAAGCGGATTGTTCTTGTGCAGGTCAAATCCAATTAGTAGAGATCTTCCAGATAGTCCCAGACACAGTGAAAATCTGTTACGCAGATTGTGAAACCATGTTGATCCCTTTGGCATTTTCTCAAGCCGGTGTATACGATACCATTGCTTGGAGGATTGATGAACCACCAATAGCAAATGCTGGTTTTTTTAATAATCTCGACCAGTTTGGTGTTACCAGTCTAACCATAACATCAAGTGTTGGGCCTCCTGATTTCTTTTATATAGAAAGTAACATGCCTGACAATTTTACTGCACAAGAAGGTGATCTTTTTGGAGCCATGGTTTTAAATAATATCAATGGTATTATTGGTGATGGAGATTATGTCTATTTATACCAAGATCAAGCGCAAAATGTGGATGCGCCTAATTTTGTTATCACGGACTCGGTGTATATCGAACTCATCGATTATTCCTTTGTTGTCAACGGAAATACGAATGGATCATTCTTAACGGGTTTTGATATTTCTATCAATACACTATCTGAAGCCATTACTTGTGCCAACGTAATACCAGGTCCTAACACCATCACATTTGATGTTCCAGGGAATGGACCGCACAATCTGTTTGTGAGTAACTTAGATACCTTAAAAGATGACGGAACAATCATCGATGCTTCCAATGTTCTAGGTTTACAACCTGCTATCCGATTAATATCCGGAATAGATAACCAAAATGGAATGGTCATCGAAGGGGATAATTGTGAAATAAATGGTTTAGGTATGGCAGATTTTGACTTGTCTGCAATAAAGATTTTGGCGGAAGCCAACAATACAAGAATAGGTAAGCCAGGAGGACAAAATTATATTATCGCTTCTGGGAATGGCGTCAAACAAGAGGGGAGTGGATCTACATTTATTCAAAACAATATTTTTGGCGATATGCCAAGTAGTGGCTTTCTTAACGAATCCAATGCACTTGCCGCCATTTCCGTCTCATCGAATGCAAATGTTTTGGATAACGAAATTTATGGTACATCAATTGGTATTGAAATCCTCGATGGTTTTGCTAATACCGTTCAAAACAATACCATCGGAAGTGACACACAAAACGATCAGTTGTTTAATGGCATTGAAATAGAAAATGCCTCATCCAATGAAATTGCCCTCAATAGTTTTTATGGATGCCGAGAAAATGCGATCATTATCGCAGATGTAACAGGACCCGATAATAGCAATAGCAATTATTTTCGGGACAACACTTTTAGATGTTCCCAAGTCTCTTCGGTTAATATAGAAAGTACCAATAACAATAGTAAATCGGCTCCTTTAATAGAGGAGGCCAAGCTGGATGGTATTCGAGGAATTGCAGAAGCTGGTGATCAAATTACCGTGTATGGATTGATAGAAGATGATTGTTATCAAGGGGTTTGCGAAGGCAACTATATTATTGAAAAAACGACAGCCGATGCAGATGGAAATTGGGAGATATTACCTCCTTATACTTTCGGGGATCCCGTTACAGGAGAATTGGTGTTAGCCACTGCCTTTGACAACGACCTCAATAGTAGCGAGTTCAGTAATTGTTTGGAATTTGATATTTGTTCCGTGCCGCCAGAGGTAAATATTGTAGCTGACCCACCAGTAGGATGTGAAGGAGATATTATTGAATTGTCCACCGTCGAGGATTTTGATTCCTTTAACTGGAATGACCTTTCCTTCAATGACTCCTGGGATTTATCTGAATCTACCGATGTCTTTCTGACGGTAACAGATGAAAACGGTTGTACGGCAACTTCCTTTTATCAATTGTTCTTATTAGAAACGCCAACGGCCAATGATGATGTTCTGTCTTATGATGATGCAATACTCACTCTTGATCCGATCATCAATGATGAACTGAACGGCGCTGTCGATTATAGTATTGAAATCGTATCTCCACCGCTCAATGGAAATGCCTTTGTGGATGCGGATAATCAAATTGTCTATGAAGCATCTTCACAATTTGGATTTACCGATTTGCTGAGTTACCAATTATGCAATATTGATTGCGATGATAATTGTTCGATCGCTGAAGTACGGATTCTTTATGAAGAAGATGAAGATACTCCTAAGACGATTTTATTAACTCCAGAAAATGATGACGGTGTGAATGATACGGCTATCCTGATTGAGAATGTGGAGGATTATCCGAACAACAAAGTGGTCATTTTTAATGAATGGGGAGATCTTGTGTTTGAACGAGAAAATTATCAAAACGACTGGCGGGGGACAGGGAAGAATGGAGATTTCTTAGCCCAAGGCACTTATTATTTCTATCTTACCTTTTTTGATGATTCAAGACCGGCCAGTTTTGGATACATTGTACTTCTAAAATAATAGTATGATACTACGACTATTTTGCTGTCTTACTTTACTTTCTATTTCGGCAAATCTTTTGGCGCAAGCCGAAATGAACATCAAATATAAAATGGAAAAGAATGAAATCTATCGAGTAATACCAGAAGAACCCAAAGAATATACTGCGTGTAATATCGCTGCAAGAGCTATAGATGGATTGGGATTTAGATACTATTGGGCTTCTGAGGGATTGAGAGAAGAAGATTTAAATTACAAACCGTCAGAGGATGGAAGAACATGCCTTCAAACATTGGAACATATCCATGGTTTAGCCAGAGCAGTTCATAATGCAGTCTTTCAAATCGCCAATGAAAGGAGCAATCTAAATGATTCAATAGGATATGAAGAAATGAGAAATGAGACACTTTCTTTCCTAAGTAAAGCGAGCGAAAAACTAAAGAATTCGTCGGATGATCAAATGCAGAATATGGAGGTGATTTTTCGACGTGGCGAACAAGAAAGTAGATTTCCTTTTTGGAATCTAATCAATGGTCAATTAGAAGATGCTGTATGGCACTGTGGCCAACTCGTCTCTTTTAGGCGAGCATCGGGAAATCCTTTTGATAGTAACGCCAATGTCTTTAGAGGTACTTATCGTGAACGTTAATTTGAGGCTTTCGCCCAAATGGTAGGGGCTTTTTTCTGTTTGATTTCAGCTTGTTTAGACATTCTTTCGAAGAGTATTGGGTCTTCAATTAAATTCAAGTCCGGAATGATCATTCGGGACATCAAAACACCATTTGTCCCTATCACCGCTGACCATTTTGATTGCGAAGGAACTAGATTTATTTGTGGAATGTCTCTTTTTGGTGACTGTTGATAGATGGCTTCCAATTGGGCAAAAACGTGACCTTTGAGAATACTGATAAATCCTGCGTCGGCCCAGTGCTCTAGATCATATTGTCCATCAACTTTTCGTCCTAATTGCCATCCAACGCGAATCCTTGCTCCTTGCCTGATTTCTTGAATGAGATTTTCTACGGAACCTTCCGTGATTTTTCCGTTTTCGTCTGTTTTTAGCAAGACTTCATTCTGGGCATGAATAGAAAAGCCAAGCAACAAGAATAGGGCTGTAACTAAATGGAGTATTATGCGCTTTTTTGTCATGATAGATTTGTATTTAGATTTATAATGTATTCGGCTGCCTTCGTCAATCAATAATAGACTTTTATCGATAAATGATCTTGTTTCATTAAAAAATGAGGAACTTTGAATCCTAACTTCAACATCAATATGAAAAACCTATTTACCCTCATTTTCTTATTTTTCACTCTTTTTAGCTTTGGTCAAACTACTACAATTATTGGAGAAATCATAAGCAGTTCTGGTGAGCCAGTGGCTTACGCCAATGTTGTATTGTTGCAAAACGAACAGATTTTCAAAGTAGAAACTACGGACGATAACGCCAAGTTTCAATTTGTTAATATTCCACAAGGTATTTATCAGCTGAATGCTAGTTTCATAGGTTATGATGATATTTCTCAAGAAATAGTTGTGCAAGAGGAAGCATTAAATTTAGGTGTACTCGAAATGACGGTTTCATCCGTAGAATTAGAAACTGCAGTCGTGACCGCTCGTCGTGCTTTGGTGGAGGTCAAACCGGATAGAACCGTATTTTATGTCGAAGGTACCATCAATAGCGCTGGAGATAATGTGATGGGACTTCTCCGAAAAGCTCCTGGAGTCGTTTTAGACAATAATGATAATATTACGGTGCTCGGAAGAAGTGGAGTGCTGGTCTATGTGGATGGTAAGCGTTTACCCATGGTAGGAGATGAATTGACGAATTATTTACAAAGTATTCCGTCCGAACAAATAGATCGAATTGATATCATTTCAAGCCCAGGTGCAAAATATGAAGCAGAAGGTAATGCTGGAATCATAGATATTAGATTAAAGAAAAGTCAAAATGTCGGTGTGAATGGAACGCTGTCAGGTGCCTACAGTATTGGTAGATATCCTAGATACAATCTCAATTTAAGTGGAAACCGTCGGAGCGAGAAAATGAATGTTTTTGGTTCGGTAGGCTATAACAAAGCGAGGGGATACAACGATATGTTATTCACTTCGGACCTTAATAATATTTTCGTTACCGAATCCACCTATGCTGAGTCTGATCAGCACAGTTTTGATACTCGATTGGGTGTAGATTATTTTGTTTCTAAAAATGCCACTATTGGTGCTTTATATAGTGGAGGTATTAGTGATTTCGAAGAACCATTATTGAATCGGATTGAATTAAGTCCCTTATCTTCTCCAAGCGCATTGGATAGTATTTTAATTGCCGAGAATCAAACGCGAAGAGATTTGAATCGAAACGCGTACAACTTAAATTACGTATACAACACTAAGTCTAAATCCTTAAATATCGACGTGGATTATGCTCAGTTTAGAAATGATACAGAAAATGATCAACCCAACATTTACTACGACCCAACAGAATCATTTATCGTTTCTCAAAATATCACTTATTACGAAACGCCGACGGATATAGATATCTATACCTTTAAAACAGATTACGAACAAGATGCAGCTGGAGGTCGTTTGGGCTTTGGTACAAAGTTGTCCCAGGTAGCAACAGAAAACCAATTTTTATTTTTTGATGCAAATAGTGGCGAAAATGAATTGATTGATTCGAGATCCAATGACTTTGATTATGATGAGAAAGTTTATGCCGCTTACGCGAATTATTCACGACAATTGGATGCGAAGTGGAGTTTATCGTCTGGCTTACGTGTTGAAATTACGGATGCTGTAGGTGATTTAGTAGCATATGATCCGAGTCTTCAAGAGCCACCTGTAGAATTGAACTATACTAATTACTTCCCCAATATCGGTTTGAATTATGGCTGGAGACCAATGCATAATTTTAATCTAAACTATGGTCGTCGTATTAATAGACCTGACTATAATGTACTCAATCCATTTAGAACACAATTGAGTGAAATCTCCTTCATGAAAGGAAATCCTTTTCTTAATCCCGAAATAGTCAATAATTATGAATTCACCTATACCTATGCATATCGATATAATTTTAAATTGTCATATAGCCGCACTACAGATCAGATTACTCGATTGATTGGTCCAGATCTTGATGACCTTCGATCTACAGTAATCGCTTGGGATAATTTGACCACACAAGACGTGTACGGATTCAATATGTCCCTACCAAATCAATTGACAGAATGGTGGTCTTCGTTCATCAATTTCTCTTGTTCTTATATTGATAATCAAGCGGATTATGGAGATGGTGCGGTGGTCGATGTTCAAGCATTTAACTATACTATTTTTGGACAACAAACATTTAATTTGCCATCTTCCATTACCGGTGAGGTGTCTGGTTTTTTCTCAGGCCCTGGTGTCTGGGGAGGTGTTTTTGAGTATGATCCCTCATGGAGTCTTAATATGGGTTTACAAAAGAAGTTTTTAAATAAAAAGTTGAATGTAAAGCTTTCCGTGGAAGACATCTTTTATCAAACTGGCTGGAGCGGGGGCTCGTTTTTTGATGGTTTAACCAGTACGGGTCGAGGTAACTGGGATAGTCGTCGAGCCAGTGTGTCCGTCTCTTATAATTTTGGTAACAATAAATTGAAGACCAGAAATAGAAAGACTGGAATTGAAGAGGAAAGTAAGAGGGTAGGGAGTTAATTAGTGTCCTTTTGATTTAACCCGAATCTAGCGCCAATATAGGCTCCATTGTATAGTTTTCTGGAGATATCATGATCCTTATACATTCCTATAATATTGAGTATGCCTTGGAATGCAAGTTCTATATCAAATCGATATTTTTTGCCGTTGTAGATAGGTAGGTTATATCCTATGTCTAAATTAGTTCTAAAGGGTAGGGTATTGAATTGTTTGTCGAAATCTGCAATGCCTTGTCTAAATGGACTAATAGAATAATCTATGATTCCTCCTTTAATGCGTTGATGAGGAAATCCAATCACTCCCATTTCAATAAATAGACCATTCGATTCTTGAAATAAATATTTTCGAATACTAGCACTTAATGGAAAGTAAAACCCAAAAGAATCGAAGGATTTTTCAAGTAAGTTATCATTATATTTTAGGTAATTCATAGAGAAATACTTAAACCCGAATTGATATCTCAGAAAAAATGATTTAACAAACCTATGAGAAAAACCAATATTGCTTCCTCCTAAACCTGATAAATTCCAGTTAGTCCATTCTTCTGTAGATTCTAAAGCATAAGGTTCCTTCAGGAAATCATAGTGCATGACATTTAAATTCCATTCAAACATTTTTTGTCCATTCATTGAACATGAAAAAACTAGTAAAAAGAAGAAAATGACGAATTGTGTTTTCATTTTGTATTAAGTTAATTCAACTTATTTTCTTGAGATTAAAAGGCCAATAGAAAAGCCATGATTGAAATTATTAGTGGCCGCATTGTATCGTCCATTCGTAATATATGAGATACCTAATCCTAAGTTTAACTTAAAATTTAAGCTTTCTTTAAAAGGAAGATTACAAGTATAGCCTAATCCAAGATTAAGTTCTATTGGGTTAAGATTTAAAAGATTTTCATATTTCTCATAAATAGAGGATACTAAATAATCTCCTTCTAAAATGTCAGTTGTTTGTGTTTGTCTAAAAATCCTATAATATTTCAATCCACTTGAGATATATAAACCATCATTGGTCCTACGAAAATATCGTTTTACATCAGTCCCAAAACTCAAACAATTAACTCGATAGGAACGATATATTCGTTCATCTACAGTTCGACTTCCAAAACGAATTAATTTGCCAATATATCCTCCCCATCCGATAGTGCTACTTAAAACAAATTGTGAGTCAATATTAAATTGGTGTAAGAATTGAATGTTGATTTGATTGCTTGTAGACCATGAATCCCAATCATAATCTAAATCGAAGTATATATTTTCATTAGGTGTGTCGAAACTATAATTATCCATTTGAAGTCCCCAAGACTGATTCTGACCAATACAACTGCATAAAGTGCAAAGAACAATAGACAATGAACTAATCAATCTTCTCCCATTCAAAATTAATATCCCATCTAGTTTCTCCATTCAATAAATGTTCGATAAAATAATTCCATCTCAATTTAGTGAAATAATTTTTACTCGCACCTTTGTAACCGTGCCGTTGACCCGGAAAAATGAATAGATCAAAGGCCTTATCATGATTGATTAAGGCTTCCGCCAATTTAAACGTCGCTGATGGATTGACATTCTCATCAATTCCACCATGAGTGATCAATAATTTTCCTTTTAAATTTCCAGCGTTTGTGATATTGGATTGTTGATGATAACTACTATCGACAGGCCAACCCATATACATTTCTGGCCACCAGGCTTTTTCCATTCTGTGGTCGTGATCAGCCGAACTGGCTACACCGACATCATAAAAGTCAGGATATGCCAATAAGGCTCTACCCGCATCATATCCTCCTGCCGAATGACCGAAAATACCTACACGACTAATGTCAAACCATGGATTGTCTTGGGCAATGGATTTCATCATGATGATATGATCTTCTAAATTGCCTCCAAGATTTTTATACGAGTAATCATGAAATGCTTTGGATCGTCCACTTGATCCAAGACCATCTATCCTTATGGCAATAAATCCTAATTCGGCGAAAGCCTGAAGACCAGTTCCGAAACCTGATCTAAAGCTCGCAGGGTAGACTTGTGTATGAGGCCCTGTATAGCTATACTCAATTACAGGGTATTTCTTTTTTGGGTCAAAATGAGTGGGTTTCCAAACGGCTGCATAAATCGTTGTTTTTCCATCCCTTGCAAGACAAGTAAAAGTTTCTGGGGCCTTCCAATTTTCCAATAAACGGACATCTGCTTTTGATACGGTTCTCAAGATTCTACCATCGCTCATCTTTCTTAATAAGGTGACCGTTGGAGAATCCAAGGTAGATTGATTATCTACAAAGTATTTTTTATCTGGACTAATACTGATTTGATGATGTTGAAATTCAGAAGTCAACACCTTCAATTCTGTGCCGTCAAAATTCATCACATAGAATTGATGCCAATAGGGGTTGGTGTTATTCTTTCCAGAAGCTGTGAAGTATATTTTTTCGTTGACTTCGTCTATCCATTCGATACGATGAACGTAATATTCACCGGCCCCCAAATGTTTTTTTTCAAGTGTGGTCAAATCAACACTATGTATTTGTCTCCATCCAGATTGTTCAGATAAAACAAACAGTTTGTTTTTATCCTCCGCTAAGCGGTACTCGAAGTGATCAATATTTGTTTCTGATGATTCCGAATATAATTGACGCATTCTTAAGCTGACTAGATCAAGTTCGTTGATTTGAACATTTTGATATCCTCTGTCTTGTCTGTATAAATAAACCACTCCTGACTTTTTTGACCACCTCCTTTGTACGGTGTTAATGTGAGTGCTTGGAGGAAATCCAAATTTTATTTCTTTTCCTGTTTCGACATTAAAGATGACGGACTCTTGATAAACCATAGTGGTGTCGCCCGGCGAACCTCTATAATAGGAAAGTAACCTCGGTCTAAATCTATCGTCCTGGCTCCAGTCCAACAAATGCATTTTCTCTGCATTGCTCAAATCGATGATGTAGGTATATATGTATTTAGAATCTTCAGACCAATTCACAAAAAATCGATCAGGTCGTTCGCCGTTTTCGTCATAAATGATTTCGTCCCAGCCATAATGAGTAGCGTATTCGTATCCTTTCTTTCCGTGATGGCTGATTTGTCTAGTTTCCTTTGTCTCCAGATTTTCAATGTATAAATTGTAATCTTTGGTATATGCTTTCCATTGACCATTAGGAGAAATACTAAACGCTTGTTGGCTTGTAACTGGAGTTTCTAGTTTGGTGAGTTGTAGTGGTTCAAATTCTAATCGATATCGATCTCCTTGAATCATCACGGTCACCTGATTACTTTTTGAGAAGGCGACAATGTCCATGGGAAGGTCAAATAGACTTGCATCTATCTCCAAGGAATCTTTAATGATTTTTGCTAATCTTTGATGATCAAACAATGGTGAAACACTGAAATCATCTAATGCTAAGCGTTGGAATGATTTTCCTTGCATATCGTGGTGTTCGAACCAAAAACTGCTGCTGTCGGTAAACCAATTGGCCCGAGTAAATAAATTGAATGCTCTTTTGTTTTCTACATTTTCCCATAGATAAGAG
>JAHDBI010000025.1:0-11079 GCA_020630475.1 Saprospiraceae bacterium | reverse complement strand
ACGATTGCTCATTTAGAGCACTGGGTGAAATATATTTTAAACTATCTACACATATGACAAAATTACAATGCTTCATTGTACTATTAATGACTTGTTCATTAATGAGTGCGCAGAATCCAAATGGTAACATTATAAGATGCTCATCGGTTGAATACAACCAATCGCTCTACGAAAAATATCCACATCTAGACAATCAAGATCTATTTGAAAAATGGATGGCAAAGGCCATTAAAGAACGTGCTAATGATCCTTTAAGATCAGTAGCAACCTATAATATTCCGGTCATTTTCCATGTCATTCATAATGGTCAAGCTGTTGGTGCAACACCAAACGTCGATGGTGCATTAATTCAGGCGCAACTTGATCAATTGAATATTGATTTTTCTAATATGGCGGGTTCTACCCATCCTGCTGCGGCAGATACAGATATTCAATTCTGCTTTGCCCAAGTTGATGAAGGGGGGAATGTTTTAGCTGAACCAGGAATTAATAGAAGGCATAGAAATGAATTTGGTTTTACTGCTCCTTCTTGGTCAAGCAATTATGTGGATGGTACAATCAAACCTGCTACTCAGTGGAATCCAGATGATTATTGTAATATTTGGGTATTGGATATTAGCGGTGGATTATTGGGATGGGCTCAATTTCCTGACGCTACAGGTTTACCAGGTATGCCTACCGGAACAGGTGGTCCAGCAGATGAAGACGGAGTTGTAGTTTTATACTCTTCAGTTGGTTCGATTGCCAATCCTTTTGGTGGAGGATCTGCAGCTTACGATAATGGACGTACCTTAACTCACGAAATTGGACACTGGCTTGGCTTAAGACACATATGGGGAGACGGTGGTTGTACAGTGGATGATTTTTGTAATGATACACCAACTGCAGGAGGTTCTAATTTTGGTTGTCCTAACAATGACTCGTGTGATGACGGAGCTGGTGATCAAGGCGACATGGTTGAAAATTTCATGGATTATACTGACGATGATTGTATGGACATATTTACAGCTGAACAAGCTGCTCGTATGCAAGTGGTGGTAGACCCAGCAAATAATATTGCAAGGAGAGGAGCGTTACAAGTTTCGACAGTTTGTGATTTATCTCCGACTATCGGTTTTAAGGAAGCCAGTACAAGTATCATTGAAGGAACGGATTGTTCTACGATTACAGTGAATATAGAAGTAGAGATCGCACAATCCGGTTCTAGTAATCCAGGTGCCGTGATTACAGTGGATGGGAGTTCTTCGGCTACTACACCTGCTGACTATACTGTACTAACGCCAGCAGTAACCTTCCCATCGGGCACAACGACAACGCAATTTGTTTCTGTATTAATTCAGAGAGATGGTATCAATGAACCAGGAGAATCTATTGTTCTAAAATTAACAACGGCTACTGGTGATGGAGTTATCGGTGGTAATGATACCCATACCATTGGAATAGCCAATGACGATCCTTTACCGGGATCCGTCTCAGGTTACTCTTTTGAGGATCAAGACTTTGATGCAAGTATGGGGGCATGGACAAATGTAGATGGCGGTGACGCAGGAGATAGTTGGGCTTTGGCTACCACAGGAGGCGGAGGTAACAGCCTAAACGGTACTCAATTTATTTTTGTAGATAGCGATGCTGCTGGAAATGGTTCCGTGAGTTACGAAGAGTTGTTTTCACCAGTGATCAATTGCGCAGGGGCAACCAATTTATTTTTAAGTTTCGATCATTATTTTAGAGCGTATACTGCGGGATATGATGAAACAGCTAGCGTTGATGTTTATGATGGAGCGGCCTGGGTGAATGTATTTACAAGAAGTGGAAATACTCAGGGCTCTTTGGGGACTTGGACAAATCCAAATATTCAAAACATTGATGTTTCGGCTTACGCCAATGCTAATTTTCAAGTAAGATTTACTTATGATGCTGAATGGGATTGGTATTGGGCTGTAGATAATGTTACGCTTATCGGTGATTTCAATTTACCTATTGAGACTGTTGTGAATAGTGCTTCAGGTTTTGCATCCGTAAACTTTGGACCAAATGAAACCATTCATTTTGTAGATGAAAATACGGGTAATTTGATGTTGAGTTTAGAAAATTTGACGGGTCATAACTATGGATGTACGGATGTAGAGATCGATAATGCTGGTACGTTTGCATATAATAGTCCAGCACCTGAATCTACGGATATCACAGATAAGAATTTTATTGTTACACCTGAATTCAATAATCCTTCTGGATCATATCAAATCACGCTTTATTACACGGCTGCAGAAATCGCAGGCTGGGAAGCAGATAATACACAAGGGGATACAAAAGCCGATTTATTTATGGTAAAAAATGCAGCTGGAGCTGTTACATCTGCCACCACTTTAGAGTTAGCTGGAACTTCTCCAGTAGCTTATGGTACAGATTGGTCATTTACGTCTACCTATTCTACCGGCTTTTCAGGTTTTGGATTAGGAAATATGCAAGTTGTGCCTGTTGAATTTATAGATTTTTCTGCTAGAGCAAAGACCCATTTAATCCAGTTGGATTGGGCGACAGCCGTAGAAATTAATAATGCAGGATTTGAAATTTGGAGAGGATTAGAAAATAGATCTTTTGAACAAATCGGATTTGTAGAAGGGCAAGGAATGAGTCAGGAAAGAGTAGACTACATTTATGAAGACAAGGATGTTATAAAAGGAGAGCGATACTATTACAAATTACGCCAGGTTGATGAAGATGGTCATTTTGAATGGACTGATGTTCGAAGTGCTAATCTTGATAATGATGTTTCTTCAGTTGGATTTACACCTAATCCAGTCTTCGATGAAATCATTATCACCAAGGGTGATGCAGCCATAGAAACGATCGAGATTTATGATTTGACTGGTAGAAAGTTCATGCAAATTAACTGGAATACGCAAGCTAATCTTCAAAAACTTGATGTTTCAAATTTACCTCAAGGTGCTTATTTTATGATTTTCAAAAATGGATCTAAGCATGTAGATCAGCAAAGATTTATTAAGGTATAAAAGAGTCAGAAACCGACTTTGAGCCCGTAGCCATTCGTTTAGCTGCGGGCTTTTTTGTAAGTGCGACAAAATGAAAATAAATTAACGTCTCGATAAACTCTTATGGAGAGGTCTCATGGGAGACCAAGTTTCAATAAAGAATTTGCACTTTTAGTTTATAAAACTTAGCTTTATGTTCATATGATGAATAGTTTAATGAACAACGCATATTATCCTTTCTATTTTTTCTGTTACCAGAAGAACTAGGGCTAAGCGTTGTTATAATTGAAGATAATATTAGAGTCCTATTTTATAGGACTCTTTTTTTATGTGTATGATAGAGCAAAAAATAATAGTACAAGGATTTCCGGGTTGCTTTCATGAAGAAGCGGCGATGAAGTATTTTGACCAAAGCGCTTTGGATTTTGTCAACGCACCTACCTTTGAATCTTTGGCTGAAATACTTTCTAATCAAGGTCAAGATCATTTGGCCATAATCGCTATAGAAAATTCTATTGCTGGAACTCTCCTACAGAATTATCGAATCCTTCGGGAAAATAATTTTAGAGTGATTGGGGAGGTTTACTTGCGAATTGTACACCATTTGATGGCGCTTCCTAATCAAGAAATTTCTGATATTGCAACGGTTCGTTCTCACCCTATGGCCATTAATCAATGTTTGGATTATTTTAAAGCATACCCTTCGGTGGAATTAAAAGAATCTGAGGATACTGCAGTGAGTGCCAAGAGAATAAGAGAAGGACTTATTCACCGTGAGGCAGCTATTGCGAGTAAACGAGCAGCCACTTTATATGATCTTGAAATTTTAGCCTCGAGTATTGAATCCTCTAAAAGTAATTACACTCGATTTTTTATCGTTCAACATCCGGATTGTTCGCTACCAGTTTCAAACTTTAATAAAGCCTCTATCTACATTAGAACCATTCATGAAAAGGGTGCATTGCTTAAGATTTTGGAAAGAATAAATACGAACAACATCAATTTGAGCAAGTTGCAATCTTATCCGATTTTAGGCGAATTGCATAAATATTATTTTCACTTGGATTTAGAGTTTGAAACCTATAGTGACTATGAGGCCGCTATTCGTGACTTACATGAAGTCACTAAAATGATTGAAATCTTAGGTGTCTATACAAAAGCAGATGTGAATGATTATTAAACCATCAAATAGGATAGCAGACGTACAGTCATATTATTTTGCACGTAAGTTGAAGGAAATTGCCGTCTTGCAAGATAATGGCCGTAAGATTATCAATTTGGGTATAGGCAGTCCAGATTTGCCTCCAGCTCCTGAAGTTTTGGATGAGTTACAAAAGGCCTCAATGGAGCCCGATGTTAATAGATATCAATCATATAGAGGATTACCTGCCCTTCGTCAGGCTTTCGCCGAATGGTATGATCGAAAATTTCAAGTCACCCTTGACCCATTGACGGAGGTATTACCTTTAATAGGATCTAAAGAGGGTATTGTTCATATTTCTATGAGTTTTATCAATGAGGGAGACAAAGTATTGATACCTAATCCTGGATATCCTGCTTACGCCACAGCTACTCAATTAGCAGGTGGTATTCCTATTTCGTATGACTTACAAGAAAAAAATCATTGGCTTCCCGATTTAATAAAGTTAGCAGATCAAGATCTCACTAATGTGAAAATGATGTGGCTCAATTATCCTAATATGCCCACGGGAGCAAGGGCGACTAAAGATTTTTTTCAGCAATTGATTTCATTTGCTCGTGAACATTCCATTCTTCTGTGCCACGATAATCCATATGCCTTCATCCTCAACGAAAATTATTTGAGTTTGTTATCTATTCCTGGGGCAAAAGATGTGGCCCTTGAATTGAATTCTTTAAGCAAATGTTTCAATATGGCGGGATGGAGAGTAGGTGCACTTTTGGGTGCAGAAACGTATCTCAATGAAGTGATGAAATTTAAAAGCAACATGGATTCTGGAATGTATAAGGGAATACAATTGGCGGCCATTAAGGCCCTTCAATTAAGCGACGAATGGTATATAGAATTGAATAAAACATACCAAGAAAGAAGAGTTTTAGTTTGGAAGATGATGGATGCATTAAGTTGTACGTACAATGATCAAGCTGGTGGATTATTTGTTTGGGGTAAACTTCCCAAGACTATGAAAAGCGAAGGATTTGTAGATAGACTTTTAAAGGAAACTGGTGTTTTTATTGCTCCGGGATTCATTTTTGGTAGTGGTGGTTCGGATTATATTAGAATTGCTTTGTGTTCACCTTTGAAGACTTTACAGAACGCATTGGATTTGATCATAGAATGGAAAAATAAAGGATGACAATAGCGATAATAGGATTGGGTTTAATAGGAGGGTCGATTGGACTTAAGGCAAAATCTTTAGGATTTAATGTCGTAGGGTATGACCAAAATGAACAACATGCTCATCAAGCTTTGGAGTATGGTTTGGTTCATTCGGTGTTGTCATTAGATGAGATTTTAGAACAAGCCGATATCATAGGTCTTTGTGTTCCAATAGATGGAATTCAATCCTTATTGCCAAAAGTTTTAGATAGGATGAAGTCCACTCAAACAGTTTTTGATGTAGGGTCTACAAAACAGAATATCTGCAATTTGGTTTCAGGACATCCTAAGCGTTCGCGTTTTGTGGCTGCTCATCCGCTCGCCGGTACTGAATTTTCAGGTCCTTCCGCAGCATTCCTTAATTTGTTTGAAGGAAAGAAAAATTTGATTTGTGAAGAACGGCTATGCGACCATGACGCACTAAAAAAAGTAACGGATTTATTTGCTGACATGGGCATGCAAAATCTCTTCATGCCAGCTGTTGACCATGATAGGCACATGGCTTATGTTTCTCATCTTTCACATGTGACATCCTTTACTTTGGGCTTGACCGTTTTAGATATTGAAAAGGATGAAAATCAAATTTTCAATCTAGCGAGCACAGGATTGGCTTCGACGGTAAGGTTGGCCAAAAGCTCTCCGATTACTTGGGGAAGTATTTTTACGGATAACTCAAAAAACTTATCAGAGGCCTTAGAAAAATACATTGACTACATCTCAGATTTTAAAAAGGCCATCGATTCAAAAGATTTAGAAAAGATGAAAGATATGATGCAACGAGCCAATGAGATGCGGCGCGTCTTGAATGGTATGGAATTAAAAGCACTTAAATTTTAGAAGATGACAAATGAAGTAACAACATCGACATTCGCAAAAGCAGATATCCCATACCTCATTGCTGGTCCGTGTAGTGCAGAAACGCGAGAGCAAGTTTTGGCCATTGCGCATGAGTTAAAAAATAATGACAAAGTTCATTGTTATCGAGCGGGTATTTGGAAGCCTAGAACAAGACCAGGTACATTTGAGGGAGTGGGGGCCAAAGGATTATCATGGATGCAATCCGTAAAGGAAGAAACGGGATTGCCTGTTACCACAGAAGTAGCCAACGCTAAACATGTAGAATTATGTCTTGAATTTGGAATTGATGTACTTTGGATAGGAGCGCGAACTGCAGTAAATCCATTTGCAGTACAAGAGATAGCAGACGCTTTGAAAGGTGTGGATATTCCGATTTTATTAAAAAATCCGATTAATCCTGATCTCGCACTTTGGTTAGGAGGAGTAGAACGTTTACAAAAAGTGGGAATCACCGACTTGGGAGTTATTCATCGTGGGTTTTCACATTTAGGGGAGAAATTTTATCGTAACCGTCCTCAATGGCAATTGCCCATAGAGTTCAAAAGAAGAAAGCCAGAGATTCCCATTATTTGTGATCCAAGTCATATCTGTGGTCGTAGAGATATATTACAAATGGTATCGCAAAAAGCATTGGATTTAGATTTTGATGGTTTGATGATAGAAACGCACATTACACCGGATGAAGCATGGAGTGATGCCAAGCAGCAAATAACACCGGATGTCTTAAGTACGATGATCAGTGATCTTGTGCTTCGAAGAGATAGGCAAAGTGATGCCGGTGTCCAAAGTGAATTAGGAAATCTACGGGATGAGATCGCTCAAATCGACGATGATATTTTTAATTTGCTTTCAAATCGAATGGAGGTTGCAGAGAGAATAGGGGCGTTTAAAAAAGAGAATGGAATCACCATTCTTCAACAAAAACAATGGAGTAAGATTCTAGATAAAGCAAAATCAAAAGCGAGTGATCTTGGTATCAGTGAACGGTTCATTGTTCAATACTTACGAGCCATACATGATGAAAGCATCAGAAGACAACAAGGAGTTATGAACGAAGAAGACTAAATGATAAGCTTTATTTGAATCGCTTTAACATTGGCGAAAGCCAATAAAAAAACATAGTTACTTTACCACTTAGAAGCGGTATCTAGAGCCAAGGAAATATTCAGTTCGTGACTATTACCAAATCTCGCACCATAAGTGGTGAATGACGGGTCGTAGGCATAGGCTACTTTTACACGGTTATCCCAACCAGCCAACAAGTCGTCAAATAAAAGACCAAATTCGAAGTGACCAATACCTGCCGTACTTGCACCTGCACCAATCCACAACAAATGATTGATTTGATATCTTATGTTGAAATCAAAATTTGTAGGAGCCGATGGGACAAATTTCCCCCATGTCGAAAATTCTAAATAAGAGACGGAGGATATGTATTTATAATAACTTAAGAATCCATAGTAGTGAGGTACTCTTTTAATATTGAATTCACCATTATCGTCTCTAAATTGAAGATTCAAACCGAGGACCTGTGGCGCTGAAATGCCTATATAAATATTATCATCTTTAAACCATCCTTCTTGCATTCTACGGTAATAAGTAGCACCAACTCCGACATCAGGAAAAAATTTAGTTTGACTCTGATAAGTGAGAATGTCATCAGGATAAAGCCGTCTTAATTCTTCTACATCGACCCGGTATTGTATTAAACCACCACTTATACCAATAGATAACCCTCCAAAAACAGGATCATAATCTGTCATTAATCCTGCGACTCGACCATAAATTCCTGTAAAAGAAATGGGTCCTGTGGTGTGATTCATTAAATATCCACCAAATAAAAAATTAAAAGCTTGACCCGTATTGACCATATATTCTCCTCTAATCGCTTGTGTTTGAGGGCTTCCTGGCACCCCAATCCACTGCTCTCTAACAGACATTCCCATGGTCAAATTATACTCATAAAGAAAGTAGTCATTCAGCACTGCTGAAGGGTTTAGAAGTCCTTGGTATTCACTATATTGCGTGAATAATGGAAGCTGTTGTGCTCTTGAAATTTGACACAGAAAAACAAAGAAAAATATGGGAAGTAGGTTCTTTCGCATGTGTCAATATTAGAAAAAATAATTTTTTTTGTCAAGCGGTGATAACAAATTTAAGAAATCCAGACTAATATCAAATCAAATAATTATTAGCCATGAAAAACAACACAATTTTACTTGCTTTACTTCTGATGATTGGACTTGTTACTGCTTGCAAAGAGAAGGCAGTAAAAAAATCAGGAGCTGATATTTTTAAAGAAAATTACAAGACTGTTGCAGTCGATGCAAAGCACTCGAAATCTCTTAAAACATTCGGATTTGCGGATGATAAAGGAGGAGATAGAGATACTTTAAACCAGGGAATCGAGCAGTACCAAGAAGGTAGCTACGACATGGCGAAGGGATTTTTATTTAGTGTAAAAGATTCCTTCGAAATCGCTTCGCAGGAATATGCCTTAGCTCATTACTACTACGGTTTAACTTGTATAGAAACGGAAAACTACAGTACAGCGATTGATGCTTTTAAGAATGTTCAACAGTCTAAAGATGTTGAATTGAATCACGAAGCGAAATATTATGAATTGCTTTGCCTTGTGATTACAGAGAGCTCACGTGCGAAAACATTAGCTGATGAAATTGCAGGAGACAACTCCTCACCTCATCAAGATGTTGCCAAAGGAATTTTGACGGTCCTCTGACCTCAATAGATAAAGCTTAGACCTACATTTAAAAGACCGAATCATACAGATGATTCGGTCTTTTTAGTTTTATCTTTTTTGCCAGTTATTCGAGCTTCTTCTGGGCAGCTGAATTTTCGTCTTTTGATCGTGGATAAATTGAATAGCCATGGCTGCTGCCAATGGAGCCTCAGGTTCTAAGTATTTCTTTTTGCCCTCTTCGTTGAAATAATTTTTTACAAAGTGCGTATTGAAGTCTCCAGAGACAAAGGCTTCATGGTGCATTACAAATTGGCCAAAATTTAAGGTGGTTTCAATGCCTTCAATTTTATAATCATTGATAGCTCGTTTCATCTTTTCGATACATGCGATTCTTGAGTCAGCGTAAACAATCAATTTGGCTATCATCGGATCATAATAAATAGGAATATCCATTCCTTCTTCAAAAGCGTCATCAACACGGACACCTTCTCCTTCAGGCAGTATATATTTATTCAATGTTCCAATACTAGGTAAGAATTTATTTTCAGGATCTTCTGCGTAAACTCTCAATTCTATGGAATGGCCTTGAATCTTTAAATCATCTTGTTGGATGCTTAGTTTTTCACCACGTGCGATATTAATTTGTTGTTCGACTAAATCTACATTCGTGATCATTTCTGTTACTGGATGTTCGACTTGCAATCGAGTGTTCATCTCTAAGAAGTAAAACGAACCATCGGTATCCAGAATGAACTCAACCGTTCCAGCACCTTCATATTGACATGACCGTGCAACATCCACTGCAGCCTGACCAATATCCTTTCTTTGAGTTTCATTCAAAACGGCAGATGGTGCTTCCTCAACGACCTTTTGATGACGTCGTTGTACACTACATTCTCTTTCAAACAAATGAATAACATTATCATGTTGATCTGCAAGTACCTGAACTTCAATGTGGCGCGGTGAACCAATATATTTTTCAATAAATACAGATCCATCTCCAAACGAAGAAGTAGCCTCACTAATGGCCAATTCCATTTGTTCTTCAAATTGGCTTTCTTCCTCCACCACTCTCATTCCTTTTCCACCACCACCTGCAGAAGCTTTAATAAGAATCGGATAACCTATTTCCAAAGCAATTGACTTTGCCGCTTTGACATCGGTGATGGCCTCGTCTGTACCAGGAACCATCGGAATATCAAAAGCCTTTACAGTTTTTTTAGCAGCAAGTTTACTACCCATTACCTTTATAGCATGTGGCTTTGGCCCAATAAATTTAATGCCGGCATCAGACACCATTTTTGAGAATTCGGCATTTTCACTCAAAAAGCCGTACCCGGGATGAATTCCATCCGTATTCGTTGTTTTAGCAATCTCAATGATTTTATCCATCCGCAAATATGATTCATCGGATGGTGCTGGACCTAAAAGAAAAGCCTCATCTGCATATCTTACAAAAGGAGCATATTTGTCAGCTTCTGAATAAACAGCTACTGTTTTAATACCCATTCTTTTTGCAGTACGCATAACGCGAATGGCAATTTCTCCTCTATTGGCAATTAGTATTTTTTTCATATTAGAATAGTATGCATCAAATGTACTAAATGGATAAATAAACTAGGGTAGGTATTTTTGCCATATTTTCCATGGGCTATCTATCAAATGAAAGTCTTGTTTTTCTTTGATGGCATCATCAAAAAAAATAAATCCCATTTGAAATAAATCAATGCTTAATTTGATCCGTGGGTGTTTTTTAATCTCATTCCATGCCTTAGTCATTCCTTCAGACCAATAGATGTCATCAAATACGATGATGGATTGAGCATGTATTTGAGTCATACATTGATGGAAGTACTTCAAGGTGCCTTCATAACTATGATCACCATCCATGTAGACCATGTCGAGAGAAGGTATTTTCTTTAAAGCATCATTCAAAGTAACCTCAAACCTACCTTCAATTAAATGTATGCGGTGGTTTTCGGCTTGTTTAAAATTTTTACGTGCGATAGCCGCACTATTGGGGTCACCCTCCAAAGTGAATAAGGTTGTCCCATCAGTGGCAGATAAATACAAACTAGATATTCCTAAGGAGGTACCTAGTTCTAAAATGTATTTTGGTCGGTATCTCAAAACAGTATTGAAAAGCCATCTACATTTTCGTTTACCCG
>JAHDBI010000024.1:20746-37268 GCA_020630475.1 Saprospiraceae bacterium | reverse complement strand
ATGAGCCATATGGCCCATTTGAATTTTAGCTGCTTCCTCTTCGGATTGATCTCGAGTGTCACCTTTTTTAAGAAGACAAAGAACATATTGCTTCATCAAGTAGCTGGTGTCCGCTTCTTGAATTTCGAAAGTCATGAAGCCCTCTTTATCCGTAACGACTTCTTGGGAGAAAATTACATTCGCGCAAAGCGAAAATAAAATGATGAATAAAGACCTCATTATCTATCTTGTTGGTTTCTTAAACTTGCCTTTTTATTAAATTCAGCATGCTTTATTTTAGGATCGTCTAACAGCACTTGAAGCATTGCCTCTGGCTGCATCTTGTCCTTGTCGTAGGTGATCAACCAATAATTTAAATTTGGTGCTACCTTTTTTAAAAGACGAATCCCGTATTTTTCCTTTTGCTTTTTAAACCATGGTGGTAAAACCATTGATTCATGAGGCTCAATAATGATTTCACTATAAATAACCTCTGCTTTAGGTTTTTCTTCTTCTTCCTCTTCAACATCTTCTTTAATGGTCCAATCGTCTGTCTCGGCCAGTGCTTCTAGCATAGCCTGAAGTTTAAATATGGCTTCAGGTCTTTCGGCTTTACCTTTCACTTCTTTTTTCTCGCCTTCACCCACTTGATAAGTAATGCTCACTGTAGGGAGATCAGGAATCTCACTTTCATAAAAATCTTGGTATTGTTGGAGATTGGCATTCGCGAAAGCGTCTAAGACCTTTTTGGTTTCCTCTTTGTCAAATGTTTTTTCAAACCAGCCTTTTTTATCACAGAATCGCTTACCATGAAATACAGAGTAACCATCTTGATTAAGACTGATCGTATATACTGGGCATCTTCCAAAACAGGATCCTTTCATCATGGTGATCATGACCGGTTCATCTGGAGATTCAATAACTGCTTCTGTTGTTTCTTTTTGCGTTTTACATGCGTTAAGACTTAACAATAAGGACGCTGTAAATAGGAACCAATGTAATTTCATATTCGTCATTTAAACTAAAACGAAAATAGTATTTTTTATGTTGTTTTGGACGGTTTAAACGATTTCACCACCACAACTACTTCCTGCACCAGCAGTACATCCGTAACAGTGTTGGTTAAGCACAATTTTACGATTCATTAGTGCTTCCATATCAAACTGATCAATATGTGTTTGAGGGACAGCGGATTTTAAATCGAGCATTTGATTGAAGTCGCAATCGTAAATATATCCATCCCAACTAATTGATAGTGTATTCAAACACATGAGGCCCTCAACAGTGGATGGATTAAAAGCTTCCACTAATTCTGTCATATATGATTCATAATTGCCGGATTCAATGAGGTAATCAAGGAATCTAGAAATAGGCAAATTGGTAATCGCGAAAAGATGATTAAACTCTATTTGATATCGACGGAATAATTGTTCTTTGAATTGCTTTTCTAGAGACACCTGGCTACCCGGCAAAAAGGCCCCGGCAGGATTATATACTAGGTCGAGTATTAAGCCACTCCCTTCTTTTCCGTAACCCACTTCATTGAGCATTTTCAAGGCTTCGATGGAATCTTCAAAAACACCATCTCCTCTTTGATTATCAGTACGTGATTGCGTAAAATAGGGGAGAGAGGATATGACGTGGACTTTATTTTTCTTAAAAAATTCTGGTAAGTCATGATATTTCGGGTTAGCCCGAATGATGGTCAAATTACACCGATTCATGACTTCCGCCCCAATTTCATGGCAGGATTCAACGAACCACCGAAAATGCGGATTCATTTCAGGAGCACCACCTGTGATATCTACTTTAGGAATGTTAAACTCTCGAATTATGTCCAAACACTTTTCCAATGTCTCCCTAGACATGTTTTCCTCTTTTCTGTCAGGGCCGGCATCAACATGGCAGTGAGCACACGTCTGATTACAAAGTTTTCCAATATTGATTTGAAAAATTTCTACCGGATTAGGAGTCAAATCATCATGTCCATGTTTCTTGATTTTGTTCGGAAAGCTTTCGAATTTAGAATCTACTATTGACTGGCCATTTAAGACACTTAATTGCATGAAACTACTGGACAAGTCACTTGATCTCGACTTTAAGGATTTGGATTTTTGTTTGACACCCATTTACATCATCTTTTTCTTCACGTGATTCATCATTTGAACACTGTTGACCAACGTTGCACCACTTTTAATAGCCGCAGCAACATGGACTGCCTCCATCATTTGTTCTTCATCTGCACCATTTTGAAGACAGGAAGAAGAGTAGGCATCTATGCAATAAGGGCATTGTTCGGAATGCGCTACAGCGAGTGCAATCAAGCATTTTTCTCTGGTGCTTAATGCCCCCTCTTTAAATACAGAGCCGTACCATTCAAAAAACTTATCACCCATTTCTTTCTGAAACTCAGTGATGTTTCCAAATTTTTTAAGGTCTTCTGGCTTAAAATAGCTGTCGCTCATAGGTAGTAATTTACCGTAAATGTATATATATTATCGAGGTATAAATCAAAGGATTACGAATAATAAACAGAAGAGAAGTACATTTGTAAGCCTTAGGACAGCATGATATGAAATACTTCCAATTAAACATATTGATCTTATTCGTTTTTATAGGCTTTATAGCCTGTAAAAATGCTGATGAAATTCAAGGAGAAAGAAAAGCACTGCCATTGAAAAGTTTTCAAGTAGACATTCATCAGCCTGCTGGATCATTAGAGATGGATTCTTCTTTTTACATAGGTCGTCCATGGGATTTAGCCATTGTGGGGGACGCTCAGTGTGAGTGTATTGTTTTAGGTGGAAGCCATGAGGATAGAAGTGAAGTTATGCCTATCGGATTATTCAATTTTCAATTGGCTGAGAAGCAGGTAAGAAAACTTGTTTCAATTAGGATAGATGGTAATGGTCCGACATTAAAGCTTGATCATTTTATGCATTTTGCGGTGCGATATGCTCCGGTTAAGAAAATGATTGAACACTATTATACAGGGTTATTTGGTATTGGAAAGATTCAAAATATGAAATGGAGTAATGAAATTGAGGCCTTGAAATATTTTGAAGCTTGCATTGAAAACAAAAAGTAAAACGAAGAGTTATAGTCTGGTATGAAATCTAAACCATTAGTTCTTTCAACATCTGAATTCAGATTAAATGAAGATTCGATTCAATTGAATTTTCATTTAAATATCGCGGAGATTCGAGAGGTTTGGGATGCCAATAGCGATGGTAATCTTATGTTTGGTAGCGCATTTTATCAAGCGATAGAAAATGCTCCACCGTCGGATTTACAGTTCGTTTATGCAGTATATCGTAAGGATAGTCAGGTGATTGGGTTAGCTTATTTTCAGGCCAAACATTTTAGTCTTTCCGAAAGTCTAAAGGTTGAAGAGGTCGAAAAAAAATGTGGAAAGAATGCTGTCATGGCAAAAATGAAATCGTCAGCAGCGAAAAGGATTCATTTTCAGGCATTTACTTGTGGAAATTTATTAGTTACTGGTGATTTTGGATATCAGTTTAAAGAAGCATATCAGGACAATTCGTTTCAATTGATTTCTCAAACGAGTACGATCTTAGCCAAATCTTTAAACGACCAAAAAAATAAATTCAAAACGATCATGTTGAAGGATTTCTTTGACGATCGTTTACCACCTGAGTCTGAGGTGAAAACTTCAGGATTTACTGGTTTTAGGGTTCAACCCAATATGTTGCTAGAAATAAAATGGCCTACATTCGATGCCTATTTGGCGGCAATTAAATCCAAGTATCGTGGTCGATATAAAAAATCCCAAAAGAAAGCAGAGAATATCATCAGGAAGAAATTGACTGAAGAGGAAATATCCTTACACAAATTAAGAATTCATGAGTTGTACATGCAGACCGCTAGTGAGGCTGGATTCAATTTGTTTTTCTTACACGAAAATTATTTCTTCGAACTAAAGCGTCATTTAGGCGATTTGTTTGATGTCTATGGTTATTTTGAAAAGGATAAGCTCATAGCATTTTATTCCATTTTTAAGAATCATCATGAATTAGAAGCGCATTTTTTGGGCTATGATCATGCTTTGAACGGGCAATATCAAATCTATTTGAACATGCTTTATGATTTATTGAAAATAGGAATTGAAGAGGGGATGACTCAATTAAATTTAAGTCGAACAGCGATGGAAATTAAAAGCACTATTGGCGCAAAGCCTAAAGAAATGTCTATATATCTGCATAGGACTCAGAAAATTCAAAACAAAATACTTCCTTATATGCTCAAGTATTTTGTACCTAATAACGATTGGCAAATTCGAAATCCGTTTAAGGATTAGAAATTAAGTTTTGAATAGTTCTTCTTTAAATCAATAACTCGATTGATGCTATATAATTCGTCAGACACTTCTTTGAGTGTTTCCATTTGTAATGGTGGTTGCACCGATGCAGAAGTATAAACTTTTGGATTTCTATTTTGAATTAGATGCTGAATTGTAAAGCCAAATGCCAATAATGCAAAGAACATAGCGGCAATAGACATGTTTCTAAATTGGCGCATCTTACGACTAGTCTTACGACTGGACAATCTAGAATGAAGTCGATCCCAATTGATATTAGGAGGCTCCTCTTCGTAATGCTTTAGTTTTTGTTTAAAATCTTCCATTAGCCTATGTCTCTATTGACTTTTTTTTTCAATAATTTTCTCAATTTCTTTTTTGCTAAAATAAGTTGTGATTTAGATGTATTGATACTAATTCCTAGTAGCTCGGCTATCTCGCGATGCTTATATCCTTCTATTTCATAAAGGTTAAACACGGTTCGGTAACCTGTCGGAAGCATATCCAATGTCTTCATAAGATCCATATACATTAAATGTGTAGGAGCTACTGCCTCTTCTGAGATATGCAAATTGTCTACTTCAATGTTCAAGTTGAATATGTTTTTCTTCCGTAAAAACATAAGACATTCATTAACGACAATACGCTTCATCCAACCTTCAAACGAGCCTTTACCTTGGAATTGTTTGATATTGCTGAAAATCTTATAAAATGCTTCAATCATGACATCCTCAGCATCTTGAAAGTTCTTAACATATCGTCTGCAAATTCCAAAAAACAACTTAGAATAGTGGTCATACAACTCTTTCTGCGCTTTTGATCGCTCCAGTTTACATTGTTGTACGATATGTTCTAGGTTTTTCACAACAGCTCGTTTGATTAAGTAGATGCTAGGCCTCTCCTTTTTGGTGTGTCTTTATATGGAATCCCCGTTAAATACACTCAATTTAAATATCTTTGCTCTTAATTAATAAACGTTTATTGTGAGACTTCATTGGTTCATCTTCTTACTTTCTTTATGCTTTTTGCAATCCTGCGAAACAAAGCCTAAGACGAGTTATGTCAGTTCAATCAATAATGCGTCTATCGAATTTGTCGATGGTAGGTCCGAAGCATTAAATACCAACAAAAATGACGTGACCATTTTGCTGTTAAGACATGCTGAAAAAGAGCAGTCTCAAAAAGCTAATCCAGGATTATCGGATCAAGGTGAAAAGCGGGCCATTCGTCTAAACGAAATGCTTTCAGAATTAAAAATTGATAGCGTTCATTCGACAAAGTACAATAGAACTATGTTGACAATAAAGCCTATCATAGAAAATAAGCCTGTGGTCTTTCAAGCTTACGATCCAAGTAATTTAGGAATTATAGCTTCCAAATTGGCGAAAGCCAAAAAAGGATCAGTCCATCTAGTCGTAGGTCATTCCAATACAACCCCGGAGTTGGTTAATTTATTGATGGAAAATGAAAAATTGGAATGGATTGAAGAAAAGGAGTACGATCATTTGTATGTAGTACAGATTAATGGTAACAAGAAAAAATTATTAGAATTAAAGTTTAAAGGAGAATAGAATATGGAGATTTCGTCGAGATATAATCCCTCTGAAATCGAGGATAAGTGGTATGCGCATTGGGAGTCAAAAGGATATTTTCACTCAGAGCCAGATGAGAGAGAATCCTATTCGATAGTGATTCCTCCACCTAATGTAACAGGCGTATTGCATATGGGACACATGCTGAATAATACGATTCAGGATGTACTCATTCGTAAAGCAAGATTGGATGGCAAAAATGCGTGTTGGGTTCCAGGAACGGATCATGCCTCTATTGCAACAGAGGCAAAGGTGGTTCGTTTATTGCGTGAACAAGGGATAAAGAAGTCCGATCTGAGCCGTGAAGAATTTTTGGCCCATGCCTGGGAATGGAAGGAGAAGTATGGTGGAATTATCCTCAAGCAATTACGAAGACTCGGGGCGTCTTGTGACTGGGAAAGAACTTCTTTTACCATGGACGAAACCAGATCAGATGCTGTCATTAAGGCATTTGTGGATTTGTATAACAAGGGCAAACTGTACCGTGGTTTAAGAATGGTCAATTGGGATCCTGAGGCTCAAACGGTTTTGTCCAATGAGGAGGTTCTTCATAATGAGGAGAACGGTCATTTATATCACGTCAAGTACCTGATTGAAGGTACAGAGGAGTATATCACTATTGCGACTACACGGCCTGAGACGATTTTAGGTGATTCGGCTGTAGCCGTCCACCCAGAGGATGAAAGGTATCAACATCTACGAGGAAAGAATGTGATTGTTCCTTTAGTGAACAGGGTAGTGCCGATCATTTTTGATGATTATGTTACCATGGATTTTGGTACAGGCGCTTTGAAAGTTACTCCTGCTCATGATGTGAATGATTATGAATTAGGTAAGAAGCATGAGCTCGAAACCATTGATGTTTTTAATGCTAATGGTACCATCAGTGAAGCGGGGCAATTGTATATCGGCGAAGATAGATTTGCGGTAAGGAAAATGATTAAAAAGGATCTTGATGCTGCAGGAAGTTTAGTGGAGGTTGAAAATTACAGGCACAGCATTGGTAGATCAGAAAGAACTAATGCTGTTGTTGAACCAAGATTGTCGTTGCAATGGTATGTCAATATGGAATCTTTGGCAAAACCCGCTTTGGAGGCGGTGATGTCCGATGAAGTTTGCTTTTACCCAAGCAATCAAAAAAATCTATATAAACATTGGATGGAAAATATCCGGGATTGGTGTATCTCCAGACAACTTTGGTGGGGGCATCGTATTCCTGCTTGGTTTTACAAAGAGGATGTTTTTGTTGCTATAAATTCAGAAGAAGCATTGGCGCAAGCCAAAGAAAAATATCCTGAAATTAGTATGGATGACCTAAAACAAGACGAGGATGTTTTAGATACGTGGTTTTCATCCTGGCTGTGGCCAATATCGGTTTTTGACGGGTTCAATGATCCTAAGACCTTGGCATATTATTACCCAACATCTGTTTTAGTGACGGGATGGGATATTATATTCTTATGGGTGGCTAGAATGGTGATGGCGGGATACGAATGGGAGGAAAAGAGACCCTTTAAGCATGTTTACTTCACGGGTATGGTACGTGATCAGAAGAGACGGAAGATGAGTAAATCTTTGGGTAATTCACCCGATGCATTGAAGTTGATCGATGATTTTGGCGCTGATGGAGTTCGATTTGGGATGTTATCATGTTCGCCTGCTGGTGGTGATTTGCTCTTTGATGAAAAGCTTTGTGAGCAAGGAAGAAATTTCTGTAATAAAATATGGAATGCACTGAGATTAATCAAAGGATGGGAAGTTGATGATGAGATGGCACAATCAGAAATTAATGCATTATCTGTGTTATGGATTGAAGAAAAATTGAAAGAGCTACAAAACAGCCTTAAAGATTCTTATAGTACATATAGGTTGTCTGAAGCTATGATGAACATTTATAGTTTTGTTTGGAACGACTTCTGTTCTTGGTATTTAGAAATGATTAAGCCAGCTTATGGTGCCAAGATTGATCAAAAGACATTAGATCAAAGTTTGAACATCTTTAGCAAAATTTGTACTGTGCTTCACCCTTTTATGCCGTTCATCACGGAAGAGGTTTGGCATACATTAAAAACTCAAGAGGGTGATTGTATGATGAGCCTTTCGGCGAAAGAAGAAGCTTTTGATAAAGAACTTTTGTCTAGTATCGAAGGGATTAAAGAGTTGGTGGGTAAGATCAGGGATCTTCGAAATCAGCACGGAATAAAAATGAAAGAGAAGTTAGATTGTAGCGTTGTTTCTACCGAAAACGTCAAGAATTTATATAATAGAAATGGTGTTACAGACACCCTAATCAAATTGGCTAATTTAGGAAGCTTCTCCATTTCTGAAAAGAAAGCGCAGAATGGAATTGCATTTGTATCTGGCGCGGATGAGTATGTACTGGATGTTGAGTTAGATGTAGATATTGATGAAGCTATTGCTAAAGCAGAAGAAGAGTTGGCTTACCAAAAAGGTTTTTTGAATTCGGTAATGAAAAAGCTGTCGAATGAACGATTTGTTCAAAATGCACCTGAACAAGTTGTAGCAAAAGAAAAGCAAAAGCAACAAGATGCCGAAGATCGAATTAAAATTCTAGAGCAACAGGTGAAAGATTTTAAAGCGAAGACTTAAGATTTGAATTTAGACTATGAATGACTTGAGATCGGTAGAATGGTTAAATGATAATTTCAGTAATGAAAATTTAGTCGTTCTTGATGCAAGTTTAGCCTCCACCATTGAAGGGAGTCGCTCTGATTTAGATGGGGTGGTGATTAAGAATTCGAGGTATTTTGACCTTAAAAAGAAATTTTCGGATCACGATAGTGCATTTCCAAATACACTTCCATCTCCAGAGGATTTTGAAAAAGAATGCAGAGCACTTGGTATTAATAATTCTTCTTTAATTGTCGTTTATGATGATTTAGGAGTTTACTCTAGTCCACGTGTTTGGTGGATGTTTCGCGCTATGGGGCATCAAGAAGTATATGTCTTGGACGGAGGACTTCCGCATTGGGTCAAGAATGGATATCCAACGTCATCAAGTCATCATGTAGATTTAGACCCTGGTGATTTTACATCCAATCTAAATCTAGATTTTGTTAAGAGCTACCAAGATATAGTTGCCAATGTTGATGATGCTTTATTCACTATTATTGATGCTCGATCAGAAGGTAGATTTAATGGCGTTGAAGATGAACCACGAAAGCACTTGCAAAGTGGATGTATTCCTCATTCAATAAATATTCCATATAAGGAAGTTTTAAAAGATGGAAAATTCAAATCTGAAAGTGAACTAAAAGCTATTGTAGATTCAAAGAAATTGGATTTAGATCAAGTTGTCTTTAGCTGTGGGTCAGGATTGACAGCATGTATTGTTATGCTGGCGTTACGAAAGATAAATGGGCAATTGAATGTATTGTATGATGGCTCATGGACCGAATGGGCAGAGTTACAAGGATTGACAAAAGAATAAAATTCTATTGATTAGTTTTAAGGGATATAAAAAAAAAGGGTACTCGATGGAGTACCCTTTTTTTGCAAGATATATTATATATTTCATCAACGCAGTAGCGTGACATCTCCTTTTTTCAAATCTAATTCTTGACCATTTTTCAGAATGGCTTTAAAGACGTAAACATACGTTCCACCTGGTTGAGCTTGCTCGTTGTACGTACCATCCCAACCTGCTTCAGCACATTCAGAATCAGCACAATCAAATACTTTCTGTCCCCATCTATTAAATACACTAAAGGTTTCGACGGTATAGTTTTCGTAAGAATCTAAGTAAGACTCTCCTAAGAATATTGCCGGTGAAAAAGTTTTGTTTTCAACGGACATGGTGTCGTTACTTCCCGGTGTAAAGATGTTAGGGAATATAAATCGAGGAATCTGTGCATTAAAACCACCTTCACCGAAGCTAGAACATCCATTTTCAAAAATGAATTCTACACTAATATTTACTTCTTCCGAATTGACTTCGTAATCTAAAAAAGGTGTAGTTGTTGTAAATGTTTCGCCATTGATGGTCCAAATATATTGAGAGACTGGTTCATCAGTATTGGGTTTTGCTTCTAAGGTTACAGTTTCAAATATAGCGTACGGACCTTCTTCAGGATCAATAATATCCACCCATTGGTCATAACCAACATCATGGTAGGTCAATGTTGTTTGAACACTTGTCTGACATCCATTGGCAAAATTTACAACTCCACTAACTGCAGGAATACTGTCTAATAGGAACTCTGCTGATACACAACCTTGGCAATCTATTGGGGTTGGAACCCAGGTTACTGATTCAATAGCTTCGTTTGATTCGACAGAAAAACTTTCAGTATCACCCACACAAAATGGTCCAGTATCACCAACGATTGTCACAGGGATTTCTTCGTACGTTATTGGGAATGAAGCAAGTGCAGAGCAACCATTTACATAAGTCACAATAGCTGATAATTCTGTTTCACCATTTAAAGTTATTTCTGCGTTTATACAACTACCACAATTATTTGTCATAGCGTTTTCCCAATCGACAGATTGTATGGCTTCTGTTGATTCGACGGAAAAACTGAAAGTACCATTTTCACAAAACGGACCTTGAGGGCCTATAATGTTTGCGGGAGTTTCATCATCTATGGTAATCGTTACAACTTCGACAACAGGACAGCCTTCCACTTCCGCCATGACTTCAATGTTTCCTCCTGCGAAAACTTGAACTTCTACAACTTGGGCATCATCCGGAGTAATCGTGAAATCTCCTGAGGTGGCTACCCAAACTAAATCCTCTACATCGGCACTACTAGGATTCACCGAAAGTGTCACAAATTTCCCAGGGCATAGCACAGAGGTATCATTAACACTTAAGTTCAAACTTGGATCCTTTACAATGATCTCTATTTCATTGGATTCAAAACATGCACCGTTCTGTGTTTCTCTTACATAAGTCGTTGTTTCGACTGTAGTAACACCTACATTTAAGTTCATGAAATTTTCGTTGTAATCATCGATGCCAATAGCAGGTGACCACGAATGTTGAATATTAGGATAGTCCGAAATTTCGTAGCCCGGACTTATTAAAGTGATGATTTCACCTTTACAATAATCCGGACGAGCTGGAATTACTTCTATATCTAAAACAGGAAGTGAATCTATTTGAACCCAAACAGAATCTCTATCCATACAACCGTCAAAATCTAAGTCTAGGTAAACGTAGCCTGAGACTTCAGGGACAACCATGACACTCGATCCGGTTAAGTCTACCGTGGATATTAAACTGTCAGGACTCCAGGTTAATCCCATTCCTGCAGATGTACTCGTTGCACTTAACAAGACACTATCCGGCTTACAAAGGAAAACACTATCCATCCCTTCAATTTCTACGTTGTTCGGGATTACAGTGATATCTACCATGAACGTATCCGCACAAATACCGTTGACACTCGTAGAAATAAGCTGGTATGATATATCATCTTCTGGTGTTGATATTGCGTGTGCTATTGTGGCATCATCTAAATAATCGTCTGGCGTCCACTCATAATTAGTATCTGAATCTTCTATGACGTCAGCTAGTTGGACAGGGTAGCCCTGACAAACTATGGTGTCGGTAACCAATAGGTTTGGTAAGTCATAATTGTCCACATTGATGTTGATGGTATCCGTTGCTACACAGCCACCAAGTTCGACCGAAACAATATATTCAACAGGCCCTGTAAAGAAAGGTACAATACTCGTCATCGCTGAATCTGGGTTAGTAACACCAAATGGTGGAACCCATTGAAGGTTGCTATCACCAACATTGTTCACCGCATTGACCACTATGGAATCTCCTAAACAAAATTCTAAAGGATCATCTGTTTCTATAGTGACTACAGGGTCCACTATTTGAACCCATACTGAATCTGTACCCATACATGAAGGGTCATTAATTCCTGCAACTCCACCTACAACAACATACTGTCTGCTTTCGTCAGTTGTTATCGCTGTACTTGCTGCAAAAGGATCATCTACAAATTCAACTGGTGTCCAAGTATAATCTGTAGCGCCTGAAGCACTTAATATCACCTCGCTATTCAAGCATGCAATGATGGTGTCTTGACCTGCTTCTACGATAACTTCTACTTTATCTCTTAGTTCAACTTCAATCGTATTGACCGGGATTTCTCCACAGCCAAAATCATTAACTAGTGATATGATAATTGTTTCTGGACCTTCTACAAGACCGTCATCAATCGGCACAATAGAAAAAGCTAATTCTGTTGTACCAGCTGGAATCATTAGTGGGTTTGGAAGATTTGTTGTGTAGTCTGCACCATTTACGGCCGTACCACCGAAGGTGATATCGTAAACAAGGTCATCTTCATTAGCTTCGTCAAGTCGGATAATCAGACTATCTTCTGATCCTGTACACTTTTCAATGAAATAACCCAGTCCTGATGCAAAGGCCACTTCCATAGTCGGTACACCAGAAGTAATCTCAGAGATGAATACACCGGAATCTAAAATGTCATCTGATCTGTCCGCAATGGCTAGTTTTAAATTATATGTTTCACAAGGGATAACCGAAGATGTTGCCGTTAAACTCTTTTTAATTCCATTCATGTCAGAAGTTAATCCGTCGTATTCTGTACTCAGTCCTTCTCCGTTGTTTCGGTAGAACTCCCAGTTGTCGATATTATTAACAGAATTAATTTCCACAAATGCTCCATTTGTAGGAAGCACTGCAAGGTTTTTCTGACCGCCTATTTCTGGTATACCATCTGTAATTCCTGGTCCAGAAATAAGTAAAGCAAAAATATCATTGATACTACCAACAAATTCTGGATACTCATCAGATCCGAAAATGTATTCAAAATTCAATTCATCTGTAAAAGCAGTAACTTCTAATTCTACAATACAAGCATCATTAGAAGCACTTCCATCACCAAATAAGTTGGATAAAATATCCAAGTCAGCATCACCTGGCGCAAAATGTCCAGTTGTAATTCCACTATTGGTATTTGGTCCTACGGCATTTTGAGGGGTTCCACTTGTTAATAGTAAACCAGTCTCTAACCCTAAGTCTGTATCGTCTCCTCCTTGAAAGGTTCCGTACGAACCATCAGGGCAATTAATGTTTAAAACTGTAACATCTGCTAGTGAACTTGAGATAGCAGCCTCAATTTGAGCTGCAGTAGCATCAGCCGTTACTTGTATAGGTTGTAATTCTTTACACGATTGTAGCGAGCATTCCCAAAAGGCTTTAAAGCCTTCAAAGGTGGTTGTTCCGTCGGAAGTGAACTCGATAGTCAAACATTCTGTAGCGTAAACTGTATGACAAACGCCTGATCCTCCATAAGGTCCACCAAATCCTTCATCATTTAGATTTGATATGACAGGGGAATTCGTGTCCGGTCCGTCATAGAAAACCAAAGATTCAGCAAAGCTTTCCATATTGAAATATTCCAAATTCATGATAATACACTGGTGAATTTCATTTGGACAAATAGTAAAAACAAAATTCTCGTTGTTACTGTAATCTCCGTCCGGTCCACCACTGTCGTATAAAATTCCAGTGCAGGCATCTGAAGAACCTTGATCAATGTTGATTTCATTCATTCCTTCTTCAATACAAAGGGTGAAATCCCCTTCGGAGGCATCACCTCCAAAATTGTCTATTCTAAGGAAGTAAGTTTCATTAGGAGTTAAATCATCTACTTCAAAACTAAGCATGTTTTCGCCAGCCATGCCAACACCGCAGCCACTTAGAGATAAACCATTAGGAATACAAAATCCTCTGTACAATCCGACTTGAAGATCAGAGATAGCATTGTTCCCGTTATCCGTCACCCCTGTAATGATGAATCTGTAATCTGTGATAACTGCATCCGTTTGAAAAGAGAACCAAACATCGTTTTCAGGAGTGTTCATGAAACACGGGGGGGTGTTTTCAAAATCAATGTCGTAAGGCGTCGCACCAATGTTGGTGTAGACATCTGTCGGACATACAGGAGCTAGACCTAAATCGATGACTCCAGTACAATCATTGTTGGTCGGTTGTGCATTCATCACAGTTACGACAAACATGAGTAAAAGGCTTACTAAATATCTCATTCACATGATTTTTTCCGAAAGTTTAGCTTTGATAGAATACTATACTTTCTGTTAAGTTTCAGATAGTTCTCGAACGAACCAAAAGTAAGAGAAATTTAGGGCTTTCAATAATTTATTGGACTTATTCAATCCGACATAATGAAGACTAATTCTTACAGTTTTTTAACTGTTTTCGAATGTCGTAAACACTTTGGTAGCTTTGATCTAATTCAAATTTGTGATTGATATAATTAATCAGGTTTGTCATCTGAAATTCATTGATCTGCGGATAGCCTTCCATTGCCAAATGATATTTTGTTTTATTGACAATTATTTCTTCATCAAGCCCGTTTTGTATTATACATGCTAAATTGTTGAAATTTAATTTGGCGTAGTCCGATTTCAGGGGAGGATATACTCTTTTTAAACCCATGCCGTCGTCCATATGGCAATTTGAGCAATAGGCTTGATATACGGCTTCTCCTTTTGCATATGTATTGCTCTCACATTGGGCGAAAGCCAAGAAAAATAGCATAATCATGAAAATGCTAGTGTTTCTCATCCAATAATCGATCTATATCTTTAAATAATTTTGTAACACTCTCAGGGTCTGTTCCTTCAGCGAATGATCTGATGTGCCTTTTTCCATCTACTAATAAAATTTTGCCACTGTGATCAAAACCACCTGGAACGTCGGGGTCTTCATACGCGGTGACAAAATATTCATCTGCTAAGTCCAATGTTTTTTCCTTATCTCCGGTAAGAAAAATCCATTTGTTGGGATCAACTTCAAGGTTTTGCGCGTACAATTTTAAGGTGGCTACATCGTCCCTTTTCGGATCAATCGTAAAGGATACGAGTTTTATTCTAGAGTCATTTTCATAATGATCATATAGCCTCAACATTTGTTTGGTCACCTTGGGGCAAATCGAAGGACAATGTGTAAAAAAGAAATCTGCCAAATAGATTTGATCCTGAAAATCCTTTTGAGTCATGACGGTGCTGTCTGTATTGAGCATTGAAAAATCACCAACCTGATGATAGATCGTATCCCCTTCTATGATTTGCACCTTTCCTATGATGGGCAGTTTGTCGTCAGATTTTGAACAAGAAATAAGTATGCATACTAAAAGTATGAGAAAAGGAATTTTATTCATTGATCATGGATTTTGACTTGTTGATCGCATCCCACATTTTATCTCGAACCTTTGAAATTTTGATTTTTTCATTTTCTAAATAGCTCAATGCTTCTTTTTCAGATTGATCTGCATCAGGCTTGCTAAATTCGGCCATCCAATCCATCATGGCGTCATCTGCGTCCTCCAATTCCTTAATCATTTGCAGGTGAGCCGTTTTTAGCTCTGGCGTAAGGTCGTTGTTTTTTATGATTTTGCGGTGTGCCTTTTTTGCCTTATTAATGGTGCTCATTTCTGGCATCACCTCATCATGAATCACCATAGTTTCATCAAAAAGTTTTTCGACAGGCTCAGAAAGTTTAGTTCCGCAGGCAGAAATGAAAAGAAGCAAAATTAAACTTGGTATCAAATATTTCATGTCAAGCTATTTACAACGAAAGTAGATGTTTTACGTGGACTAAACCAATTGTATCTTTACCTTGTTGTAAGTTTAATGTAAAATCTAAATTTATTAAAAAACGCGTCATCATATGGTTCCGAAATGATTTGCGTCTTCATGACAATGAAGCCGTAATTGATGCGCTGAGATCTGGGGAAGAAGTGTTGCCAATTTACATTTTAGATGATAGAATATTTAAGGCTAAAACGAGGTTTTTTGGGTTTGATAAAACCTCGCGTTACCGTCTGAATTATATTCTTGAATGCTTAACGGATTTAGATAATAAACTTCGAGCATTGAATAGTCGCTTGATTGTCCAATCTGGAATAACAGAGGATATATTGTTCAATTTAGCCCGTGAGCATAAGGCTAGTTGGTTGTTTTGTAATAGAGAAAGAACGGATGAAGAGGTCAAAATTCAGGATGCTTTAGAACAGAAATTATGGACTGTCGGTAAGGAAATCAGGTACTCTCGGGGCAAGATGTTGTATTACACGGCTGATTTACCTTTTCCAGTGACGCACACACCGGATCATTTTACAAACTTCAAAAAGGAAGTAGAGAAAATAGTAGAGGTAAGACCTCCCTTGGAAACGCCTACTGAGCCATTCTCTTCATTAACCTGTGAAGTAGAATATGGAGCTATCCCTACACTTACGGATTTTGGTTTCGATCCAATTGAAGATTCCTTGTTTCAAGGAGGCGAGACAAAGGCCTTGGAGCGTTTGCAGTACTTTGTTTGGGATCGGAGTTTTAATGATAATAATTTTAAGTCATCTCGAAATGAGTTGCACGTGGATTGTTCCAGTTCACTTTTGTCCGCTTCATTAGCACAAGGCTGTATTTCACCGAAATATGTTTATCAGGAATTAAAATCTTATGTGAATAAAACTAAGGATTTGGCTTCCGCCGAATGTTTATTTCATGATTTAATGTGGAGGGATTATTTGCGATTGATGGCCAAAAAGTACGGCAATAAGATATTTCAATTTCATGGCATTAGCGGTTCTAACGAAAC
>JAHDBI010000024.1:13863-20646 GCA_020630475.1 Saprospiraceae bacterium | reverse complement strand
GTAGGGAGCTCTTCAAAAGATGCTCAAAATTTGAATGTTGTTTCCCAATCGAAGCATTATGATCCGGATGGGTCTTTTATAAAAAAATGGATTCCTTCTTTACAGTCATTTCCAGCCAACTACATACACTGTCCAGATTTAATACCAAAACACGATATTGAAAATATTGATTTTGTTTTTGGTAAGGATTACCCTAATTCCTGTGTCTCTAACACCAGATTTGCTTAAGTTTTTTTTACCTCTGGATATAAATTAAAGTGTCTAAGAGCAATCTTTGTTGGACAAATGTTCTCAGCTTTTCACTCGTCTTTTCTGTTGTCTCCGACCATTCAGCGATCAATACATTTTCGTCTTTTTGAACGCCTCGACTCGTGGAGTGCTGCATTTTGCCAATAGAAAATGAAATGAGTTCAGGAAACAAATTACTCAACTCTTTACTCAGCGAATGGTTGGTGAGGCTATCTCGCCGATATCCTTTTAGTTCTTTTTCTAAACTAAAGATTTTGTTTTGACTTTTGCTTTGTTCGTCTCGCACTAATTCAAGTCGATCGGCAATTCCTCGAATACCGCTAATTTCTGTTTCTAGTAATTTTAGTTTTTCTAATTCTATTTCTGCGGTCGAGATAATTTCAATCTTGATGTCTTTAAGACCAAGGTTTTCTAGTCCTCTTTTGTAATGTGGAATGCCATTTTCATTTATGACATCGCCATATACTTTTAACACTAGGCGTTTTGGTGATTGGTCATCAATGTAAATATGGTCATCTAAATAAATAATATCGTCACCGATGTAATCATTGATAAAAGTCTGAATCCGAACTTTGTCCTGGTATTCCTTGAAAACGTTCTTGAAAATGATGAAACTAGGAATAACCACTATTAGAGCAAATAAAAGAATGTATAATCGACCTTTTCGTCTAGCCTGTTTGGTTAAGTATTGTTTATAAGGGAAGTTTAAATACCTAATTATAAGCCAAGTTGCGAGTGAAACGAAAAATGTATTTAAAAAGAATAAATAGAAAGAAGAACTTGCTATTTGCCAATGACCATTAGCAATACCAAAACCAGTAACGCATAATGGAGGCATCAAGGCCGTTGCAATGGCTACGCCTGGAATAGTAGTAGAAATATCTTTTCTGGCAATAGAGATGATCCCTGCAAGCCCTCCAAAAAAAGCAATGATGATATCTAAAAAAGTAGGTTTAGTTCTCGACTCAATTTCAGGTCCCATTTCAGAGAATGGAGAAAAGTAGAAGTACAAAGTACTTGTAATTAAGGCTATGAGAATGGCAATGCCGAAATGGATAAGTGCCTTCTTAAGCATTTGTTGGTCATTAATTCCAACAGATAAGCCTATTCCTAGAATCGGGGACATTAATGGAGAAATAAGCATGGCTCCTATGATCACCGCTTGAGAATTGAGGTTTAGTCCTATTGATGCAATCACAATTGAACACATGAGCATCCATGTATTGGCACCACTCATGATCATTTTTTCTCTGATCTCCTTGACGGTTTCAGATTTGACCACACCATTTTTTAAATCAATAATGTCTACGATAAATTTCCCTATTTCTTTAAAAGCAGAATTTAGGTTGTTTCCGTTTGAGCCATTATTTACGCCTTGGGTATTCATCTTTTAGATAGGATACCGTTATTCATTACGTAACATTCATCACTCATATTGGCGAGTTCTTCATTGTGTGTGACGATGACAAAGGTTTGATTAAAATCTCTTTGTAAGCCTTTCAACATTTCATGTAAATCATTACTGGTAATGTTGTCTAGATTTCCTGTTGGTTCATCTGCAAAGACAATCGCTGGTCTATTGATTAAGGCTCTAGCGACGGCGACTCTTTGTTGCTCGCCACCGGATAATTCAGTCGGGCGATGATCCAATCGATCTCCTAAGCCTAAATACTCTAAAAGTTTTTTAGCTTCTTTTTTGACCAATTCAGGGTTGTCTTTTTTTATGTATCCAGGGATGCAGACGTTTTCTAATGCTGTAAATTCAGATAGTAGATGATGAAATTGGAAGATGAATCCAATCTTTTCGTTTCTAAATTTTGACAAGTCTTTTTGGTCTAAAGTGGACACTTCTGTCCCATCTATTTGGAGTGATCCTGAGTCCGCTCCGTCCAATGTTCCCAAGATATGGAGTAGTGTAGTCTTGCCAGTTCCTGACTTGCCGACAATTGATACGATTTTTCCTTTCGGAATATTTAGGTCAACACCCTTTAAGACTTGTAAAGAATCAAAAGATTTAGATATGTTTTTCGCTATGAGCATTGCAACGTTTGTAATGGAAAATTATTGGCTATAAATGTATGAAGTATTATGAATCTTGACCTTATGTATTCAGAAATAATAAATATAAATTTCTTTGATGTTTTTATGGCATTCCAAAGAATAAAAACGTTTCCATTCTAGTTATTATCAAAGGAATCGCGTCTTCACATTTTCTTAACACAACTTTGGCGCGATTTAGGTGATAGTACAGTAAAAAGTATATTTTTACGCCGCAAAAGGAAAGAGATAACGAAACGAATGAAAATACTGCAACTCTGTAAAAAATTTCCATATCCGCTTAAGGATGGTGAATCTATTGCAGTGACATATTTAAGTAAGGCCTTATCCAATTTAGGGTGTGAATTGACACTTCTAAGTATGAATACCACAAAGCATCATGCCGATGTTGACAGCCTATCTGCAGATTTAAATCATTATAAAAATATTTACGTTACAGAATTGGATAACTCCTTAAATCCAATTGATGCTTTGATCAATTTGTTTAAACGAAAAAGCTATCACGTATCTAGGTTTGTTTCGAAGACTTTTGAAGCTCAACTCATCGAAGTGTTACAGTCTGACGACTTCGATGTTGTTCAATTAGAGACTCTGTATCTGACTCCTTACATAGATACCATCAAGAAATATTCTAAGGCTATCATCTCCATGAGAGCTCATAATATTGAATTTGAAATTTGGGAGAGAATCACCAAGAATACGATGCTCTCGGCGAAGAAATGGTATTTGGGTTTGTTGACTAAAAAGCTAAAGGAGTACGAATTATCTCACTTAAATGACTACGATTATTTGGTGACGGTATCCGAAAGAGATTTGAAGAAATTCAAGAAATTAGGTTATAAAAATGGTGCGATGGCATCACCAATCGGGCTCAAGATGAGTGATTATGCTACCTTAAAACCTAAGACAAGTAAGAATGGTCTTTGTTTTATTGGAGCTTTAGATTGGATGCCGAATTTAGAAGGGTTGAATTGGTTTTTGGCGAATGTTTGGCCAAAAGTAGTGGCTAAAAATCCAGATTTGGAATTCCATATCGCTGGTAGAAACACGCCGGATTCCATAAAAAATATCAGGTCAAATAACGTCGTCATTCATGGAGAAGTGCCTAACGCGAGATTGTTTATTGGTCGTTTTCCTTTGATGGTGGTCCCACTATTTTCGGGAAGTGGAATGAGGGTAAAGATATTGGAAGGTATGGCGATGAGTAAAGCCGTATTAACCACATCCATTGGTCTTGAAGGAATTAATGCAGAAAACAACAAAAATGTTGTATTGGCTGATGAAGCGGAAGATTTCGCACAATCCGTTTTGAACCTAATGTCAGATCAAGAGAAAATGGAACAAGTTGGAATTGCTGGACAGGCTTTTGTAAAGAACTACTACGATAACGAATTAAATGCAAGAAAACTTCTTAATAAATACGAAGAATTGCTTTTTTCACCTGCTTATTCCAAATAAGTTCATACCATTCCTTTATCTTCGAAGCGGTATTAATTTCTACTTTGAAGATTCTCATATTAAGTTCGCGTTATCCATATCCACTTGAAAAAGGGGATAAGCTCAGATTGTTTCACCAGATTCAAGGTTTAAGTGAAGATCACGAGATTGTTCTAGTCTCACTCACGGATGTTTTACCTTCTGCAGCTTCGAAAAAAGTTATGAGTGAATACGTGAGCGCTCAATATGTTTTTCCTTTGACTTCTATTGAAAGAATTTGGAGTCTGTGTCGATATGGCTTGTCAAAAATGCCATTTCAACAGATGTATTTTTATCAAAGGTCGATACAGAAAAAGATCAATGAAATCTATCAAAAAGAAAAACCAGATCACGTTTATTGCCAACTAACTCGGATGGCCAAATATGCGGAGAATTTCGATGGACCGAAATCGATAGACTACATGGATGCATTTTCTAAAGGTATGGAATTGAGGAAGCAAAATGCATCCATATTTAAACGTTTATTCTATCATTTGGAAGCGAAGAGATTAAGAGAATATGAGGAGAAAGTATTTGATCATTTCAATCAGCACTTTATCATTTCTCATCAAGATAAATCGAGCTTTCAATTTAAAAAAGCACAGCAGATACATGTAGTTCCTAATGGTGTGGACATTGAATACTTCAAGATGATTAAAAAACAGAAGCAATATGATATCGTATTTGCAGGGAATATGGGCTATCAACCCAATATCGAAGCAGTGGAATATTTGTTAAATGCTATACTTCCGGCTTTGCGCCAAAGAGGACATGATCCAAAGGTGTTAATTGCTGGTGCTCGCCCAGAAAAATCTTTAAAACAACTTGGCACCGATCGTGTTATAATATCTGGATGGATGGATGATATAAGAGTGGCATACAGCGAATCAAGAATGCTCATGGCTCCTTTGTTTACTGGGATAGGACAGCAAAATAAAATTTTGGAGTCCATGGCGATGGGAACACCTTGTATTACAAGTACCATGGTGAACAATGCTATTGGCGCAAGCCATAAAAACCAAATGATGATCGCTGATCGTTGTGAAGAGTATGTTCAAGCATATGAAGAATTAACAAATGATGTGATGCTTTCTAAACAACTATCCGAAAATGGTAATACCTTTGTAAGAGAACAATATAGTTGGACAAAAGTCAGAAAAATTTTAAATCAATACTTCGCGTAAAATGGAGGATACTTTAGAGAAAACAATGATCTTAAATACGATTGAAGAAGCAGTCGAGGATATTAAGAAGGGTAAAATTGTTATCGTCGTAGATGACGAGGATCGGGAAAATGAAGGTGACTTTATATGTGCTGCAGAAATCGTTACGCCTGAGCATATTAATTTTATGGCAAGATATGGCCGAGGTTTAATTTGCTCGCCAATCACAGAAGAAAGGGCCAAAGCTCTTGATTTAAATATGATGGTGAGCTCCAATACTGCTTTACACGAAACAGCGTTTACGGTGAGCATTGATTTAATTGGAGGCGGATGTACAACGGGTATTTCGGCCAGTGATAGATCAACTGGAATTAAGGCATTGGTTGATCCGAATACAAAGGCTGAAGACTTTGCTCGCCCAGGTCATATTTTTCCATTAATCGCTAAGGAAGGAGGAGTGTTGCGACGAACAGGTCATACAGAAGCCACTATTGATTTGGCAAGAATGGCGGGTTACGCACCTGCTGGAGTCCTAGTAGAGATCTTAAATGACGACGGTACTATGGCGCGACTCCCTCAATTGATGGAGATTGCGAAGCATCATGAATTGAAAATTATTTCGATCAAGGATCTTGTCGCTTATCGTATGAAAAATGAGAGAATCGTTCAATGCGAATACGAAACTAAAGTGACCAATCAATATGGCGAGTTTGATGTCAAAGCCTTTAGGCAAACGACAAGTGGGGATATACATTTAGCCATAATTAAAGGAGAGATTAACGAGGATCATCCTGTTCCCGTTAGAGTGCACTCAAGTCGTATGGCTGGCTCTGCTTTAAGTTTGTTGTTTGACAACGGCTCCAATCATTTAGACAAGGCGATGGCATACATCGCTGAAAAAGGCCACGGTGTTTTGTTGAATATGTGCCACAGTGAAAAGAATGATGCCATTATCGATAAGCTGAAATCATTGGATAATAATCCGAATAATGACCCTATAATAGCTACAGAACAAAGAGATTTTGGAGTAGGTGCTCAGATCCTAAGAGAATTAGGAATGAGGAAAATAGAATTGATTAGTAATTCGCCTAAAAAAAGGGTAGGGCTTGTCGGTTATGGTCTAGAAATAGTAGGCCATATTGAATTATAATTAAAATTCTGGACAGATATAGGAATCGTTATCGTGCTCACCTAAATAGGTGATGGATAACTCTAGGGCATTCAATCCTAGTCGATCAGTCACCAGATCATTCAGGTTTTGGTCATAGCTAATGCCGATAATGAAGTGATTTAATTCAATCCCTCCCATTACAATAAAGGATTCTGCGCCTGCCCCTTCGATACCATTGACCAATCTGAACCATCCACCGAAGTGAACCGCTTTCCCAGGAGTTTTTATGAAGCCATAACGAACATTGCTTCCAATGTTTATTTCATTATGGTCATTTTGAAGTAGGGCTAGAAAACGAGGTTGTAGTCTTGTGGCTTCAGAAATCTGGAAACTTGCATTGATGTGGGCGCTAATCTTAATGAGCTGATTATTTTCCTTTTGTAAGTTAGGATCAATCGAAGAACTACCTTGATAGAAAGAGACATTGGGCGTTGTAAAGTGCTGAAGACCTACTCCAACATGATAACTCGTTGATTTAGAAGGCGAAATCGCATAATTGATTCCAGTACTAAAATCTAAGAATCCATAGTTGTTAGGTGGAAGGTTTTCGCTTGTCGCGAAGGTGTATCCGTCCAATGAATTAAATTGGTCTTCAAAAGTCAAATCTTCATAATTGACGCTCTTGGTCGTAATCCCAATTTGTAATCCAATCCCTAAATATTGCTT
>JAHDBI010000024.1:2917-13763 GCA_020630475.1 Saprospiraceae bacterium | reverse complement strand
GCCGAATAAAATTGAGAGAAATGAGCGTCTTGAGCTTGAATGTTTATACTCAAAAGACCAATCATAAAAACCAATATCGCACTGTACTTTTTCATGTATCCCAACTTAGAACGCAAAGGTAGCCATTTAAGTACGAGATAAATAATTATTTTTGACATGTAAAGAAGCCTAAAAAGGTGTCTCAAAAGAAAACTTTAAATACTACATTGGATTACGGTGTTTGCACTGTATCTGTTGCTCCCATTCGGTTGCAACCGAAAGACACTTCGGAAATGGTCACTCAAATCTTATATGGCGAAACATGTAAGGTAATAGGTAAAAGGGCTAAAAATTGGCTTAAAGTCGAATGCGCCTGGGATGGATATATCGGCTGGATGGATCCAAAGCAGCTCGAAAGAATCGATGAAAAGGACTTTGAAAGTTGTAATACCAACCCTTCCTATACTCTAGAGATAGCACAACCGGTCATACAGGATCATATAAATTTTCAAGTATTATTGGGATCATCCTTGCCTAATTTTGATGGGATGACCATGAAGTTTTTAGGTCAACGTTGCGTTTACAACGGTCAAGTATTTAACCCTAAGCAATCGGAAGTGACGCCCGAAATTCTAATTAAAATCTGTAAAAAGTACCTCCATGCACCCTATTTATGGGGAGGGCGGAGTCCGTTTGGGATTGATTGCTCTGGATTAACTCAACAGATTTTTAAAATGATCGGTTATGATATTCCTAGAGACGCATCTGCTCAGGTTGGACTTGGTGAAATCGTTGATTTTGTTGGCGAAATTCAGCTAGGTGATTTAGCCTTTTTTGAAAACAAAGAGGGAAGAATCCATCATGTAGGAATTATTATGGAGGATAAACGCATCATGCATGCTGCCGGAGAAGTCCGAATTGATTTTTTTGATCATTTTGGAATCTACAAGAAAAGCCGCAGATCTTATACGCACAAGTTAAGAATCGTCAAAAGGATATTACCAGCAGGTTTTTTTATAAAGCCTGAATGATATCGTATTGTGTGATGCAGTAAGGATGACCAAATCTATCTTCAGTAATCACGGCGGGTACGTTTTTCGAGATGATTTTTCTCAATTCGCTGATACCTAAATTCGCTTCAACTTTCGGAAAAGCTTCTCCCATGATATCTTTAACCGTGGTATCATTTTTAACACCTTCATCAGAGAACATGTGGTTTAATATAGATGATTCCGTAATCGAACCTACAATCTGTTCATTTTCAACTACAGGCATTTGACTTATATCATGAGTTTTCATAACATCAATCAGGTCAGATAATAAGTGATCAACCGATGCTGTAATGAAAGTTTTACTTGACTTTCTTGAAATTAAATCGTTGATAGTTAGCTCTTTATTGATAAACCCTCTGTCTCTCATCCAGTCATCATTGAAGATCTTGCCGATGTAACGACTACCATGATCATGAAAGATGACTACAACTACATCGTCTTCAGTAAGTTGATCTTTCATTTGATTAAGACCTGCTACCGCAGAACCGGCCGAATAGCCTAGAAGTAATCCTTCTAATCTAGCCAAGTCTCTTGCCATCACTGCACCGTCCTTATCACTAACCTTTTCAAAATGGTCGATCACGCTGAAATCTACGTTCTTAGGTAGTATATCTTCACCAATTCCTTCAGTGATATAAGGATAGATTTCTTTTGCGTCAAATACCCCCGTTTCATGGTATTTTTTAAATACGGAGCCGTAGGTATCGATGCCCCAAATCTTGATATTCGGGTTTTGTTCTTTAAGGTATTTCGCAGTTCCTGAAATAGTACCCCCTGTACCAACTCCGACTACAAGGTGTGTAATTTTTCCTTCAGTTTGTTCCCATATTTCAGGTCCGGTACTTTCATAGTGAGCCACGGCATTCGATGGGTTATCATATTGATTACACCAAAAAGAATTAGGAATTTCCTTACTTAATTTTTCAGCCACAGAATAGTAGGATTTCGGATCATCCGGTTCCACATTAGTCGGGCAAACAATCACTTCTGAACCCAATGCACGCAGTAAATCTATCTTTTCTCTAGACTGCTTGTCACTTGTCGTGAAAATGCACTTATAACCTTTGACACAAGCTGCAATGGCGATACCCATCCCCGTATTTCCGCTAGTGCATTCAATAAAAGTACCTCCTGGTTTGATTTTACCTTGCGACTCGGCATCTTCCACCATTTTAAGTGCCATTCTATCTTTGATAGAGTGTCCAGGATTGAAAGTTTCTACTTTGGCTAAGACCAATGCTGGTACGTCTCCTACAACTTTATTTAGTTTAACGAGAGGAGTGTTCCCGATGGTCTCGAGAATGTTTTGATTATACATGCAGTATTTGTTTGATCCACTTGATCGCACAAAGGTAAAGCAAAATTCTTATTCATAGAACTTAAGCAGCACTCTAAAACGACGATCTTTCATACCTAGAGAATCAGCGACTCTTGGAGTGATAATGATATCTACATCATCTGGGTAAAGTCCTTCAGTCATACGGCTAACTACTTTGGCGAAAGCCGTACGATTTAATAGGGGATTATGGATCTCAATTAACGAATTGATCTTAGCGGTACGGTGCATGGCATAAAGATTTTCTCTATCCGAACTTTCTTTATTCCAAATCGCTATACCATGTTCGGATTTGAAAATACGGTTATCTTGAAGTGAGTCTTTTTCAACGAAGAGGTCATTTTTCTTCTGTAGAACGCTGCTATCAATATTAGCAGTCATTTCGACAGAGTCAAGGATTCTGACCATTTGTAATGCTTGATCCGAATCGATTACTTTTGGCTTCTCTTGAGTTTGAACGTTTTGATTCAACCAGCCTATATGCAGTACTTGACCTATATCCATTGATAAGTCCGGCAATTCATTTCTTTTTTGCATCACCTGGATGGACTGACTAAAGTAAATTTTAGAAATCCGGAATATGTTGTCTTTTGCTTTTACTCGATAAAACAAAGGAATTAGCTCCTTGACATCGCTTTTTTCGGTTAGCAATTGGGTCTTGGTAAACGGAATCTGAATAAGGTCCCCTGGGTTAATGACCCAATCATTAGACTTGCCATTAAAATTGTATAGCTCCTGAAGATTACATGAGTAATATCTTGAAATACTATATAAGGTTTGTTTATTGTCCACTATGTGTTGTACATAGCGACCACGTTCCGGATCAATCTCTATGAAAAGACTATCTTTTTTATTCGTTTGAATAAGCTCCTGAGCAGAAACAGTTTGTAAACTGCAAAGAAAAGCTAATATTAGCGTGAATCTAAGTTTCATTATCTTTGAACTCTAATCGAATAGGCAAATATATTAAATAATTATTTAATATGTAAATAATTGATAATCATTGAAAGTTCTTGCAGTCATACCAGCCCGTTATCATTCTACTAGATTAGATAAAAAACTACTTCGAAATATTTCTGGCATTTCGATGATCGAACGAGTCTTTCGTAATGTTTCAGAATCTAAACTGATAGATCATATCATTATTGCAACAGATCATGAGGATATAAAAGTTCATTGTCAATCCTTTGGTGCAGAGGTAGTGATGACTGATGTCAAACATCAAAGCGGAACTGATCGTATCGCTGAGGTGGCTCATAATAAATCCGATTTTGATATTGTGATTAATATCCAAGGTGATGAACCGCTCATTCATTCTGAGCATATTCGAGATGTTTTGGAAAATTTCAAACAGGAAGAGGTACAGATCAGCACATTGGCTCAGGAAATTAATCATGATCAAGATTTCAATAATCCGAATGTGGTGAAGTTGGTGAAAAGTGTTAAAAACAAAGTATTATACTTCAGTCGATCGGCCATACCTTTTCAAAGAGATAAAGAAGGTTCTTTTACCCCATTAAAACATATTGGGGTTTATGCATACCGTAGGGATTGTCTTCTCGAATTATCGATGTTACCAGTGTCTAATCTAGAGTCCATCGAAAAATTAGAACAACTGAGATGGATGGAAAATGGTTATGATGTATATGCTCAGCTAAGCCCGAGACCTTTAATCGGTGTGGATACAGAAGAAGATTTATTAAAAGTAGAAGCGTATTTACAAAAAGGAAGCATCAAAAAAGAAGGGGAGTAATGCTTTTCCATTTTTAACCTCATAGATCGCATCTCCATCACCTCCTTTCAATAATATTCTCATGTCGCAATCATGTCTCATCTCATATTCACAGATGACTTGTCGACAGGCTCCACACGGCGTAACGGGTTGCAAGGTTTCTTTTAATTGATTCTTGGCTATAATCACTAATGTTTTAGGCTTGACATTTGGGTGATTACTCCCTGCATTGAAAATAGCATTGCGTTCTCCACATACACATAATGGATAAGAAGCATTTTCTTGATTGGTACCGATAACTACTGTGCCATCAACTAAGCGTAATGCAGCCGCTACATGAAAGTTGGAATACGGTGCATACGCATTGGGCAATTCTTGCTCAGCAATAGCGACAAGATTTTGATCCTCGAGACTTAATTCCTGAAGGTTTTCAAAAACGACTAAACTGCTATTTATGTTGATCTCTTTCATAGTATTTATCAGTGGGGTAGTTAGTGCAATAATTTAGCCAAGTTTATTCCTTGGTCGAATATTGCCATCACCACAAATACTTAGACTATCTTTATGTTTCATTATAATTTTAGTTTTTGAGTACGACAAGGGCTTTTCAACTTTTTCAACTATTCCGTTTCGTTGCAGCTATTCTTATCGGAATAAGTTTAGTGAAAGCCGGTTTTAATGGAACAGCCGTAGGTCATTATGAGGCATTCCTCTTTCTTTTTAGTGTGACTACGTTTTTCTGGTCATTAGGTTTGAAGAATGCATGCCTGAGTTTCTTCCCCAGTCTTCAAAAGGAACATCGATCATCGTTTTTTTTCAATATTGCCTTGATGTTATCGGGATTGGCAGCGATCACTGCTTTTTCTGTTTATGGTTTAGGAAATTGGATACCTAACCAATTTGGTTTTGAATCTTTTAGCTGGACTCACTATCTAGCCTTCTTTATTTTTTTTCATGGTCCAAGTTTATTGAGCGAAATTATATTGCTTTTACAAGACAGAGCCAATGAGATTATGATCTATGGGGCTGTTATATATAGCCTTCAATTTTTGGCAGTACTCCTAATTGTTTTGAGTGGAGGAGGCTTAGATCACATCTTTAAGTTTTTCTTGGCTTGGGGATTCCTAAGGTTTATTTATTTGTGGATCCTTGTATTAAGATTTTCTAAAACTAAAATTTCATGGGGCGAGAATTGGAAGTTCTTGATCTTTGCCCTCCCTCTGATGTTGAATGTTTTGATGGGTAACGGAATGGAGTTTGTTGATGGTTGGATTATTGGGAATCACTTTAATGAATCTGATTTTGCCATTTTTAAGTACGGTGCCAAAGAACTACCTTTTGTGACTATTCTTATCGGTGCCTTAGTTAGTGTCAGTATTCCACGATTGATGCAAAATGGGGCAGATGAATCCAAGGTCATCAAATCGGAATGTACTAAATTGATGAATTGGTTGTACCCAGTGAGTATTGCTTTAATGTTGCTTTCGCCAATGATTTTTCCTTGGGTGTACAGTCCGGATTACACGTTGTCTGCTAGAATATTCAATGTTTATTTATTGATCATTATAAGTCGGGTTATTTTGGCCCAAATCTATTTGTTGGCTGGTCATCGGAATTATCAGTTGTTGGTAATCACCACTTTTGAATTAATTTTGAATCTCGGTTTGTCACTTTGGTGGGTAGATTTATTTGGAATTCTAGGGGTAGCTTATGCTACAGTAGTTGCGTATTTTGTTCAAAAGATTTTACTGGTAGTTACAGCACATCGTTTAGAATCAATCAAGCTGAAGGCATACCTAGATCTGCCGTTATATTTGAAGTATAATCTTGCTTTGGTCATTGCGTTTACTTTGTCATTTTTATATTGATGTCGGTGTTAATTGGTGGATCGGGTAGTACAGGTAGTTCGCTTTTAAGGCGCACTCTTAATCGTCATAGTGAGATATATTGTGGGCCGGAAACCAGTTTGTTTTCTAAACAAGAACTCTACGATAACTGGAAAAGAAATAAGCATAGGCTTTTATTAAGAGGAGCGAAAGGTCTTCGAGATAGAGGTTGGCATATCTTTAACGGAACAAATTTATTGCTTGAGGAGAATGAGTGGAATGAAAACGGTCTTGAAAGATTAATTCACCATTCCAAAGATTTTCAATCATTCGCGCAAGCGTACTTTGTAAAGTCAATGCATGCCAAAAACAAAAGCATATGGATAGAGAAGACTCCTGCAAATGCCTACTCCTTTAGAGATTTTAAAAAAGTTTTTACCAATGCACAGTGTGTTCATATGTTTAGAAATCCATACGATACCATTTTGTCATTGACTAAGCGAGGTTTTAATTTGTATTACTCAACGGCCTATTATTTACTGAATACTTCCTTTGGGTTAAGAGATAAGGATGCATGTTATCATTGTAGTTATGAATCTTTGACGGGAGATACACAAGCTACACTTACAGATTTATGTGCTTACTTAGGAGTGCCGTTTGAAAAGTCCATGTTAGATACATCCAGTATAAAATATGCAGATGATCCAACGCGGATAGGAGAGTGGTCCTTTGATGAAACGAGTGAAGTGAGTAAAAATCCAAGCAAGTTTAATGTCTTAGAGCATCAAGAAAAAATGGTATTGGTTTCAGGGGCAAATAGTTTATGTATCGATCTGGCTTTCGCCGAAAGGTATCAATTGCGACATAGAACTATTAAGGATCTTTGTAAAGATTTGAATTATGAATTTCATGAAAGTCCTGAGAAAACTAACTTTACTAAAGACAAATTAAAAGATCAATGGACAAGGTTTTCTCGAAATTATCCCTTCCATTTTTTTCGGTATCCCATTAAATTATATCGATGACCATAAATGATTTTAAAACGTCCCTTGAAGAGTCTTTTTCGAAAAGAGATACCGAAATATTTTTACGTGCCATTAAAGAAGACCTCTTGAATGACGCGTTCCTTTCCTCCAATGATGAATTGTCTGAAACTCAACAGAGGATATTGGAAGATAGTGTCATTGCGCTAAAAACTGGAACACCAATCGCCTATGTAACGGGCTGGGTTCACTTCTATACTTTGAAACTTCAAGTAGATCAAACAGTATTGATTCCGAGATCCGAAACAGAAGAACTGGTTGATTTGATTCTTAAGGAAAATCCTGCATTGAAGGAAGGCAGCAAAATCTTGGATGTAGGAACCGGAAGTGGGTGCATCGCTTTGGCTTTAAATAAACATCTTCCGCACTGTCGCATGGTCGCTTGTGAGAAGTCAGAAGCTGCCATTGATAAGGCTCAAAAAAACTCTGATAGATTAAACTTGAAAGTAGAATTTGAATGTATTGATTTCTTAGCTTCTGCTTCAGAATTAGATACTCCTTGGGATGTCATCGTCAGTAACCCTCCGTACATAGAGCCCATTGAAAAAGAACGGATGGATCCGCATGTGATCATGCACGAACCGCACTTGGCTTTGTTTACTCCTGAAAATAATGGTCTCGTATTCTATCAAGCGATATGTGATTACGCACTTGAAAACTTAAAGCCCCACGGGATCGTCTATTTAGAGTTGAATGAGTTTCGTTCCAAAGAAATAGAAAGCGTGTTTTCTTCTACAGGGAAATTTGAAACTGTAGTATATGATGATTTGAGGGCCAAGCCAAGAATGCTAAAGGCCACATTGATTTAGCTTCCAGAAAATTTAACGTCCTTAAAACCTTCTTTTTGCAGAAGACCTAAAACCTTTTCTCTGTGGTTGCCTTGAATCAATATTTCTCGATCTTTTAAACTTCCACCGACACCGCATTTTGATTTGAGCATTTTACTCAATCTTTTCATATGCTCTGCGTGCGCATCTATGCCTTGAACAAGCGTAACTTCTTTACCTCTTCTTTTCTTTTTGTCTATAAGTATTCTAACCTTACTAGAGTAGTTGATATGCATAGATTGATCATTGTCTTCTTGGATGATTTCAGGTTCATTCTTAACTTCCTCCGAAGCCAAAGATTTAAATTGATCCCAGTTCAAGGTGTTTTGATTTTTATTGGTCATGCGCCTTTCTCTTCCAATTGTGATTAATCATGCGCAAGATTAAAAATCCTAAATCTTGTGCACCATAACTCGAATTGCATAACACAACAACTCCAGTTAATGTTTCTGGAACAAAAGCAATGAAACAGTTATGCCCTGAGGTTTTTCCAGAATGCATCACGATATCATATTTTTTGCCATGGTCTATAATGTGCCACGCCTTACCAATGTAGATGTTATCATTTAAATCGGTTAAGCGTTCGATATTGTGATTCTTGTAAAGGATATCGTCTAACGCTGTTCGAGAAAGTTTCATGTTTGCACGGATAAACTTGGTTAAGTCTTGGGCGCTCGATTTAAGTCCTTCTGATCCCGCGAAGGATTTGAAATCCCAAGCCTGTGTTTTTCTGTGTGCTCTGTCAAATCCAGTAGAAAGTTTCTCCGTATTATTTTCTGAAAATTGTACAAAAGTGTTGTCAAGATTTAAAGGGTCAAAAAGTTTCTCTCGTAAGTTTGTTTCATATCTTTTGCGAGTAGCCTTTTCAATGATGATTTCTAATAAGGCATAATTGACATGTGAATACTTAAAATCTTGCTCAGCCCTCGGTACATATTCTCTGTAATATTCCAATAAATCTGCTTTGTTATAATATGCGTAAGGGTTTTGCGGATCCTTTTCTTTGACTCCAAATCCTTCTGGTCTTTTGGGAAAGTAGGAGTAATGTGTAACAAGATCGTTAATGGTTAAATGATCTAATCTTGGATTCTGGAAATCTATGTCAAGAAATTCATTGACCTTATCTGTTGCTGCAATGACACCCTCCTCAATGAGAATTGAAATCAAACTACTTGTGAAAACTTTGGATACACTGCCTATTTCAAAAAGACTAAGTTGGTTGTATTGATTGTCCTTACTCTGGTCAAAGTCTACAAAGCTGAAATTATAGGTGGAATCGATGTCAATGATTGAAATGACGATCTCAGGAGTTTTTTTCCAGTCTATCTCCGTATCGTACATGATGATCTTTCGAATCTCATCACGTAAATCTTCGTTTTGCCCTATCACGGTGACGGACCATAGTATAGATAATATGGAAATAATAATTCTCACAAACTTCAACTGTGCTAAAAATAGGGAATTTAATTGTTTTCATCACAGCCTATAATTAGAACAACGAAACAACAATAACAATTCGTATGGATTAAGAATTGTCTATTTTTTTTCCTTCCATTGCTCCCTTTAGTGCTTTTTCCATAGCCTTTTGAGCATAGGGTTCACTAAAGACATTGAGCTCATGCATGGCTAACTGAATGCCATCCTTATCTTCAGTTTGTGAGACGCTTTTGAGTTTTGCTATATGTTCTTTAAATTGATCTAGCGCTGTTGGATCCAATAAGTCACTGTTGTTTTGAATAAATTTCTCAGATCCACGTATCATCGAATCCGCTTCGTTTCTAGATTCGAGTAATGCTTTTACTTTGACATCTTCTTCGGCATGTTGTATGGAATCTAAAAGCATTTTTGCCATTTCTTCTTCACTGATTCCGTACTGCGATCTTATTTCTATTTCTGTCTCCGTATTAGACCTAAGTTCCTTGGCTTTGACCTTTAAAATGCCATCTGCATTTAAAATGAAATGAATTTCAATTTTGGGGATACCTGCTGGATAAGGCGGTATGTTTTTCAATATAAATTCGCCTAATTTTCTATTGTTGGCCACTAAGTCTCTTTCTCCTTGATATACAGCCACTTTCAGGTTTTTCTGGCCATCCACCGAGGTAGTATATTGTCTGCCAGCACTACTTGGCACCTTTGAGTTTCTAGGAATAATGACATCCATTAGACCTCCCATAGTTTCAATACCAAGGGACAATGGGGTGACATCTAAGAGTAAAATATCTTTTCGTTTTCCAGCAAGGATATCTCCTTGAATCGCAGCGCCAAGAGCTACCACCTCTTCTGGATTTAATTGGTCATAGGGTTCTTTTTGGAAATAAGACCCTACAGCATTCCGAACAGATGGAATCCTAGTCGAACCACCAACTAGAATTACCTTGTCAATTTGATCTAGATCAACTTTAGAATCTTGTACAGCACGTTGACAAGCCGTTATCGTTTCATCAATCTTTATCTGAATTAAACGTTCAAAAGTGGATTGAGTTAATGTGAGTTCATAATGCTCTATTGTTGAAGAATAACTTGATTCAAGACTTAGTGTTTTTTTTGCTTCTATGGCCTTTCGGCGAATGGTTTGAGCAAATTTAGGATCAGCATTTACTCGTTCATTTAAAGTGGTAAGTGCATTTTTCCAATGTGCGATGATAGCCTGATCAAAATCGTCACCACCTAAAAGAGTGTTTCCATTGGTCGATAGAACCTCAAAAATTCCTTGATGAAGTTTTAAAATAGAGATATCAAAGGTTCCGCCACCAAGATCGTATACCGCGACGATTTGTTGTTCGTCTGGGTCAAGCCCAATGCCATAGGCTAAGCTTGCAGCGGTTGGTTCATTAATGATTCTTAATACATCTAAGCCAGAAAGTTTACCCGCATCTCTGGTAGCTTGTCGTTGCGCATCATTGAAATAAGCTGGTACAGTAATCACTGCTTTTTCGACTTGAGCTTTCAGTGACGCTTCTATTCGTTTTTTTAATTCTTTTAAAATAAACGAGGACAATTCCACAGGACTATAAAATCTATCGGCAATTTTAATTTTGACCAATTCAT
>JAHDBI010000024.1:1326-2817 GCA_020630475.1 Saprospiraceae bacterium | reverse complement strand
TGTTTTGGCAACATCTCCTTTTTTCATGTCAATTGATATCCTAGCCATACTCTTAAGTTTCACGCAAAAATCACTAAAAGATGTGTTTATCCCTCTATTAAGACCATATAATTTCGGATTTACTTTATCTTGTTTTCAATGTCAAAACAAATATTATCCAATAAAGTTAATCGACTATATATCTGCTTAGCTGGCTTCTTTATAGCTAATACACTTATTGCAGAGTTTGTTGGGGTTAAAATATTTTCATTAGAACAAACATTAGGTTTAGAATCCTTCTCTTGGTCCTTTTTTGGAAATGATAATCTTGGATTTAATTTGACTGCAGGTGTGATACTTTGGCCTGTTGTATTTGTTATGACGGATATCATCAACGAGTACTTTGGAAAGAAGGGAGTGAAGTTTATTAGTTATTTGACAGTAGCCTTGATTCTTTATGCATTTGTCATGGTTTATGGCGCGATTTCCCTTTCCCCAATGGAATGGTGGCAAAATGAAAGTGGCTTGGCCGATGATCCGACTAATTCTATTTATAATATGAATTTGGCCTTCAAGAAAATCTTTGGTCAAGGTCTATGGATTATAATTGCTTCGCTTGTAGCCTTCCTTATAGGGCAAATTGTCGATGTAATGGTTTTTCAAAAAATCAAGAAGCTCACTGGTGATGGTAAGGTTTGGTTAAGGGCCACAGGATCAACTTTGATATCACAATTTATTGATAGCTATGTAGTTTTGGTCATTGCTTTTTACATCGGAGCTGACTGGAATATTCAAACTGTCTTAGCCATTGGCACAATGAATTACATCTATAAATTTTTAGTGGCCATTCTTTTGACTCCAGTCATTTATATGGCTCATTACCTGATAGACTCCTATTTAGGTTTTGAAGTCGCTCAAAATCTGAAGGAACAAGCCCTTGAAAGATAATTTTTAGGGATCTGGTTTAAGATATATTAATAATCAATTAATATAAATTTTCTTTATGTGTATATTGAAGAACTAACTTTGCAAGGACGAATCAATATTTATTAATAAACCAACCAATATGAAAAAACTTATACTAAAATTTGGAGCGTTGCTCCTATTAATGTGCTCAGCCTCGCTTGTACATGCGCAAGGTGAAACGACCGCTTCGATGAATGGAAATATTCTTTCCTCTAATGGAGAGGCCATCATTGGAGCAACAGTAATAGCCACTCATGGCCCTTCTGGTCTGACTTATGGCACAATTACTGATCTAGACGGGAATTACCAATTAGCGAATATGAGAGTAGGGGGTCCTTACTCTGTTGCTGTTTCCTACGTAGGTTATGAAACTGTTTCTATGACAGGTATTGTTCTTCGCTTAGGGGAGAAGAGGAGACAAAATTGTACAATGAATGAAGGTGGCGTTCAATTAGACGAAGTGTCCATTGTGGCTCTGGCTGGATCCTCTGGCTTGAATTCTGGTGCATCCACCAGTATCGGGCAAGAAGATATCTTAAACATGCC
>JAHDBI010000024.1:0-1226 GCA_020630475.1 Saprospiraceae bacterium | reverse complement strand
GGTGGTGGAATCAACGCAGTGACCAAAAGTGGAACGAATAATTTTAGTGGATCGGCATATTACTTTTTACAAAACCAAAGTTTAGCTGGAAAGACTAACGGAACAATTATAGAAAGAGCGGGAGGTTCTGATGAGGATCGAGAATCTTTAGATGAATTTACCAATTCATTGATTGGGTTTTCTGTCGGCGGACCCATTATAAAAGACAAGGCGTTCTTTTTCGTTAATGCTGAATTTCAAAATGATGAGACACCCAGACCATTTGCTATTTCTCAATACGAAGGGGATACCGACGAAGCAGGTCTTAATGAATTAAGAAGTTTTCTTCAAGAAACTTATAATTATGATGCTGGTGAATATGGAGACAAAATCGGTAAGCTAGAAGGTACTAGACTTTTTGCGAAAGTAGATTATAAATTAAATGATGAGCATTCATTAACATTGAGACACCAGTTTACAAAAGGTGAGCAGACCAATCAATTCTCCTCTACGAGTACTCGAATAAATTTTGCTAACAATGGAGTGTTCTTTCCAACAACTACTAATTCAACTGGACTTGAATTAAAATCTAATTTTGGTAACTCTATGAGTAATAAATTGATTGTTGGTTATACGACTGTAAGAGATGATAGAGATCCTATAGGTCAGGAATTTCCAAATGTTTTTATTCGAGATGGAGAGGGTGCCATTTCTTTCGGTTCAGAAGCGTTTTCTACAGCCAATGCTTTGGATCAGAATGTATTGACCATAACTGATAATTTTAAATTGTACAAAGGGGATCATACCATTACAGTGGGTACACACAATGAGTTTATAAGTTTCTACAATCTATTTATTCGCCAGAATTTCGGATCTTATTTCTTCCTTTCATTGGATGATTTTTATGCAGGAAATGTAACAGGTTTTGATAGGTCATATTCATTAGTTGATGATGTTACGGGAGATGGATCAGCGGCGGCTGCCGAGTTTGATGCGGCGCAATTTGGTTTCTATATTCAAGATGAATGGTCTGTGAACAACCAACTTACCTTAACAGGAGGATTGAGATTAGATATTCCAATGTTATCAACTGATCCTAATATTGACGCCAATTTTAATTCAACGACGCTTCCTTTACTAGCCGCGGAATATGACTTACAAGGAGCTGAAGGTGGTAAGGCACCGTCAGGTCAATTCATGTTTTCACCGAGGTTAGGATTTAATTATGATTTGAATAGTGACAATAG
>JAHDBI010000023.1 GCA_020630475.1 Saprospiraceae bacterium | reverse complement strand
TATACGGTATTTATCAAGCCAAGAAAGCGATTCGAAAAGAAGACAATTGTTTTATTGTAGAAGGATACACAGACGTTATTTCCTTACATCAAAATGGAATTGAAAATGTCGTCGCCTCATCCGGGACTGCATTGACGGAAGGTCAAATCAGGTTAATTAAAAGATATACGGAAAACATCACCTTACTTTATGACGGGGATGCCGCAGGGATTAAAGCGGCAAGTAGAGGATTAGATTTAGTACTCGAACAAGAAATGAATGTCAATGTAGTTTTACTTCCTGACAATCATGATCCTGATTCATTCATCAAGGAATTAGGTGCGACCGCTTTCGCGGAATTTGTAGAAGAAGAGAAGAAAGATTTTATTCTGTTCAAGATAAGTTTGATTAGCGAAGAGGCGGAAAAAGACCCTATCAAAAAGACGGCCTTAATCAAAGACATTGTACAAACCATCGCACGGATACCAGATCCTATTAAGCGGTCTTTGTATACCCAACAATGCAGTTCACTTTTAAATATGGGTGAAGACATACTCGTAGGTGAAATCAATAAAGCGATTGGAGGCTTCATCAAACAGAAGAGGCTCGAACAAGATAGAGAGGCTTATCGAAAACAACGCGAACAGTCTTATGACGAATTAGTGGATGACACTAATCTAAAACCCAAGAAGCAGTTTGCACATGAACAAAAGAAAGTTGATCACTTTAATGATGATAGTCAAGAAAGAGAAATTATCAAAGTGATCATTTCGTTTGGTGGAAAATGGTTTGACCAAGACGACGAACAAAAAGTCTTTAGTTATTTGGATGAGGCCATCGTCGAAGTATGCGATCAATTTGACAACCCTTTGTATGACAAAGTATACAACATTGCCAAATCAGAGTTTGAAAAAAACAATGATCTTCAAGAATCCTTTTTCATCAATCACCCTGAGGAGGATGTCCGAACACTCACGATAGATTTAGTAAGTTCGCCCTATACATTTGCAAAATGGGAAGAACGATCAATGGGACTTCAGACAAGCTTACCTCCTGAAGAAAACCATAAAAAACATGCGAGCCGAAGCTTATTACGATTCTTAGACCGAAAAGTCAGCAAGCGGATCAAAGAGCAAGAAGAGCATGTCAAAGCACTACCTCAAGAAACAGACGCTCAAAAAGAAGATTTCTTGGTGGAGTTGAAAGTCTTATCTTATTTGAAAAATCAACGGAACGAGATTGCTAAAAAGTTTGGGACGACGGTGCATCGGTTTTAGGTTTTATGTTACTCTTCTCTTCTATTGTGATTCGCACAGAAATCTCGCCTGCCAAAGTAATTGGTACATATTTGGAAACTCTGTTAGAAATTACGACTTCTTTGTTCTTATTATCAAAGGCATTTATACCTAACAATTTAAAAACAAGAGCCAGGTTATCAGTGCATTGATAGCTTGTTCCCAAATAAAGGTTTGCCGCCCAATTGTTCAAATAAATACCATCAAACTGCACTCTTTGATCTTGATCGCTATTATTCCATTGATAGGCAGCTCCAAATCCTATTATTAAAGGAATGATTTTTTTTGTAGTGAACTCATAATTTAAACCAATGGAGTGCAATAGGTATTCAGAACTCGAATTTTCTAGATAATATGGACCAGATCCTTGCCAGCCTAAGTAAACGTAATCACCTGTTAGTTTAAATCCTACTCTTAATAAATCATACCGTATTCTTATTGAATGAGTTCTATTGAAATGGTATCCTGAACTAACTTGATAATTCCGATAAGATAAGGGTTCATCATTTTCATGATTAAATCTTATGTATGGCGTTTCAAATGATTTTATTTCTTCCTTATTGAATGAAATAGATCTATTTAACCCCAGTTCCACGTCAAAATTTGAGTACCATTGGGCGGAAGCCATAGAAGTCAAAAACAAGAGAGGAAGAAGTATACAGTAAATCTTACATTTCATTTTTCTTATAATTTGAATTTCTAAACCTCAGATTCAATTCTATTCCCAAACTAATTGGGGCAAATGTACTTCCTGTGATATACGTATATCTCTTATTATCAAATGCCTTGATTACGAAAAACTTAGAACCGACTTCAAGTTTTTTAAATAGTGATTTACGAACACCAAAATAAATTAAATAGGAAACGGTGCTAAACACAATACCATTAGGTACGATCAGGAATTCTGATTGACCTTCGTTGGTTTGATATTCTCCTCCAACTCCAATGAAACCATTCCATGGATCAAGAATAGATAATTCATAAATAAGACCATAGGAACGATTTTGGTATCTGGATTCTCTATCCCAATCTCTAATCACATCCATTCCAAGGACATCTGATGACGAAACACTTGTGGCTTTCATTTTAAAACCCGTATTAAAACGACTGTATCTTAATCTTAGCGCATGTCTGTTATTAAAGGCAAATCCTATGGAAGTGTTGTAATTCCAATTTAGGATAGGATTGACCTCATCAATATGTACCGAAAAATATGGGCTAAGATGATCTACGATTCCACCAGTATTAAAAGCACTTGATCCATTCACACCGAACTCCAAATCAAAACGATGATACCATTGGGCGGAAGCCAAAGAAGAAATAAATAAAAAAACACACAAATAAGTCAGTTTCATTTTATCGTTTGTTCATAGACTATTTAATTCATCAATGCGCTGCTTTGAGTCAAATAGACCACATACCTAAGATTTTTATGCATAAGAATTTGACATACCTAAGAAAATTAGGTATGTTTAAAATATGAATGGGAAAATATTCAGAGGAAGTCTAGACACTATTGTTATTAAGTTGCTTACGGACAACAAAGAAATGTACGGTTACGAGATCACGCAAAAGGTCAAAGAACTCACTGGAGGAACGATGAATATCACCGAGGGAGCATTATACCCTGCCCTACATAAACTAGAAGGTAAAGGCATTTTAGAAACACAAACCAGATCGATCGGAAATCGGATGCGGAAATATTATTCCTTAACGAAGAAAGGAAAAAAAGAGAGTGTCAACTATATGAAAGAAATGCAGTCCTTTTTGGACCAGATGCAGTTTTTGTTGAATGGTAAAAACAATCTAGCATGAACAGGCCATTTGAATTAAATCAGGAACAAATAGATCATTTATTCAAGTTTGTCAAATCTAAATACGTCAGACACATTGACTTACAATATGAAGTAGTCGATCATTTGGCGAGTTCGATTGAAGAAGAAATGATGTCACAAGACATTGGATTTGAAGAAGCCTTGAATCGAGTGTACGGTAGATTCCCAATCACTGGATTTGCAAAATTTTTGGAAGGGAAAGAAGGGCAATTAACCAAATATTGGTACAAGCAATGTTTCAAATATTTCATTGAGTTTTTTACCATTCCAAAAATCTTAATAACCATTTTAATGGGTACAAGTTTTTATTGGATCTTTCGATTCCAGGGTGTTTTTGCAAGCCTGATTTGCTTTTTAATTCTTTCTATTGGAGTTTTGATCTACTTCTATTATGATAGATCGAAAATGAAAAAAATAAAAGAACTGCAAGAGAATTATTTATTCTTACAAATCTATTATGGTATTACCCTGGCCCCGACATTCATGTATAGCTCTGTTCCTTGGGTTTTAATGGACGATTTCCACAAAACTATAGGAGTTGGAGCAGATCATAACAAGGCTTTAATACTTACCTGCTTCATGACATTTTACCTACTCTACACTTATATCTGTGTGTTTAGGTTGAAGGACAAACTGAAAGAAGAATTACAAACAAAGTATGCTCATTTAAACATACCTAGCATCGTTTAAGCATTCTTACCGATACAATTTAAATCCTCAAAGGCCAACTTTAATCTATCATTAAAAGACAACTCACAAGCTCTTAACCATTTACGTGGATCGTAGGATTTCTTGTTAGGCTTATCGTCACCTTCAGGGTTACCAATTTGCGTTTGCATGTAATCTCTCTTTCCTTCGTAATAGTTTCTTAAACCATCCCAGAAAGCCCATTGTTGGTCCGTATCGATATTCATTTTTACGGCACCGTACTCAATCGCTTCTCTGATTTCTTCACGTGATGATCCAGATCCACCGTGGAATACAAAATTGATCGGATTTGGTTTATCGATATTATGCTTTTGCCTTAAATGCTCTTGAGAGTTCTTTAAGATGATTGGCTTCAATTCTACATTTCCTGGCTTATAAACACCGTGTACATTTCCAAAAGCAGCCGCTACAGTAAAGCGATGACTGATCTTAGACAATTCTTCATAAGCGAAGGCCACCTCATCAGGTTGAGTATACAATTTCGAACTGTCCACATCTGAGTTGTCTACCCCATCTTCTTCTCCTCCGGTTACTCCCAGTTCTATTTCTATAGTCATTCCGATTTTATTCATTCTTTCAAAATAACGACATGAAATCTCTAAGTTTTCAGGTACAGGTTCTTCTGACAAATCTAGCATGTGTGAACTATACAATGGCTTTCCGTGCTGTGTATAAAACTTTTCCCCTGCATCTAACAAACCATCGATCCAAGGCAATAATTTCTTCGCAGCATGATCCGTGTGTAATACAACGGGAACACCATAGGCTTCTGCCATTTGATGAACATGCATCGCTCCAGAGATACCACCTAAAATAGCCGCATTCTGACCTTCGTTACTCAATCCTTTTCCCGCAAAAAAGCTCGCACCTCCGTTGGAAAATTGAATCATCACAGGAGAATTTACTTCTCTTGCCGTTTCTAGTACAGCATTTACTGTATTTGTGCCAACAACATTTACTGCTGGTAATGCAAAATTATGGTCATTTGCATAATTCAATAACTCGGTGACTTCTTCACCGTGTAAAACTCCACTTCTAAATTTTCCCATGATATTTTCGTTTTAGATAATTCCTTTAGCTGATAAATAACGTTCCGCATCTAGTGCTGCCATACACCCAGTACCCGCAGCAGTTACCGCTTGTCGATATACATGATCCTGTGCATCACCACTCGCAAAAACACCTTCTATATTGGTTTTAGCCGTATCTGGTTTAGTGATTAAGTAACCGCTGTCTTCCATATCCAACCAATCCTTAAAGATATCCGTATTGGGCTTATGCCCAATAGCCACAAAAAATCCTTTAACCGGAATCTCTGATGTTTCACCCGTTACACGATTTTTCACTCGACATCCAGTAACTCCATTATCATCGCCCAATATCTCTTCTGTCTCCGTATTCCAATAAATCTTAATGTTCTCTGCTTTCAATACTCTTTCTTGCATAATTTTAGAGGCACGCATTTCATCTCTTCTAACCAACATGTGCACAGTTGAACATAACTTGGACAAATATGTCGCTTCTTCTGCAGCAGTGTCTCCTGCTCCAACTATAGCCACCTCAGAACCTCGATAGAAAAATCCATCACAAACGGCACATGCAGAAACCCCCTTACTCATATATGTTTGCTCTGACTCTAATCCCAACCACTTAGCACTTGCTCCGGTAGAAATAATAATAGAATGCGCTTGGATCTCTTCTCCTGACTCTGTCCATACCTTATGAACCGGTCCTGTAAAGTCTACTTTGCTTATAAATTCCATTTTTACTTCCGTACCAAATCGCACAGCCTGATTTTTGAAATCTTCCATCATTTGTGGCCCCATAATACCATCTGGATATCCCGGATAATTTTCTACATCCGTGGTAATCATTAATTGACCACCTGGTTCTTTACCCGTATACAATACAGGCTTCATACCTGCTCTAGCCGCATAAATAGCCGCAGTATATCCTGCAGGACCTGAACCAATTATTACACAATTTTTAATATCTCCCATTTGATTTTTTACTTTTTGAAATCGCTCACAAATTTAATAATATATATAAGTACATCTAAATATATATTCCCTTTAAAGGAATAATAACACTACTTGTCTAATTAAATTGGTGGATACATTGTTTTTGAGAAACTTTGGTACTGATATCATTTGTTATGGACATGACAAATTCACTATGATCGGAGTCATTCAAATATTGTATTTAGCCTCTCTTGCATTTTTAATGCTCTGGAGTCTATTTAAATCAAAGACTCAATTTTCGTACATTTTATCAGGCCTTTTCTTCTTTTCTTTCCTGACTTTCATCCTATTATTTTTCACCTCAAATATTGGTGGATTTTATAAGATACCCAACTTTTTAATGCTGCTCACATACATCAGCATTACAACATTTTTACTTCAACGATCACTAAAAAACTTTTGGATTGCCGCTTTTATCGGTATCGCCTCTTTGGCTTTCGCCAAAGTTTATGTGGTGGACAAGTTATTATCCAAAAAAGGAATTTTCCCAAGCTCTAGCACCTTGGATAATGAATGGGAATTTATTGTCGAATTAGATGAAATCAAAGATATTTCCGTGCTCAATGAAATTCAATTAAAGTACGATTTGAGCATTTCACCAGCCTTCAATCCTAAGTATAAAAACCAAACCGAATTAGATGACTACGTGGTTATCGGAATACCCCAAAGTGCTGAGGAACACCAAGAAGACATCTTGAAAGAATTGAGAATTATTAAAGAAGTATTGCACATAGAATACAATGAACAGATCAAAAGAAATTTTCCTCAACTTCGGTCTTCTAAGAAAAAAACAACAGACCTCAAGCTCAATGATCCTTTGGTAAAAGAACAATGGTCATTATCTGCACTAGGCTTATCTAAACCACAAGCGAATACTTTAAATTTAATTACACCAAAAAAAACTGCGTTGATCGTGATCATCGATTCGGGTGTAGACGGTGCACATGAAGACTTGAGGGATAATTACATTGGGCTTGACCCAGAATATGAAAATGGAAACCTCGATCATGGTACTCATTGCGCCGGTATAGCATGCGCCGTAAGCAATAATCGTATAGGAATCGCCTCTTTGGTTCCCAATAAGGATTGGGTAAAAGTAGCAGGCATAAAGGTTTTCAATTTTTTAGGTTTTTCTACTCAAAAAAGAACTATTGAAGGAATGATTGAAGCCGCGGATTTAGGTGCAGATGTGATTTCTATGTCCTTAGGGGCCAGATCTTTTTTAGGCAAAGAACAAGCATATAATGAAGCCGTCGCCTATTGTAATGCCATGGGTGCTATCGTCGTGGTATCGGCCGGAAATTCTAATGCAAGTGCCAAAGATTTTTCACCAGTCAATAGTCAAAATGTGATAGGAGTAGCTTCGATCAATAGAGACATGGAAAGATCAAGTTTCAGTAATACTGTTCATGAAATTGAAATGGGTTTATGTGCTCCGGGAGAAGACATACTTTCTACAGTTCCCAATAATAAATACGTTCGAAAATCGGGAACATCTATGGCCGCGCCTTATGTTTCTAGTTCAGTCGCACTCCTCAAAGCCTACCAACCCAATTTAAGAACTCAGGAAGCATACGACTTACTTCTTTCTACTGGAGTGCGTATTGACAATGAAACGGGAGTATTGATTCAACCATTTGAAGCCTTACTCGAATTAGCTAGCCGGGAGGAAGGGAGTTAGTCTTTTTTTCATTTTAACGACCATTAGCTTTAGGCTCCTATCATTTCTAACTGTAATGACAGCCTGATTATAAAATGATCGTCTTTGATTCATCTTGGCTTTCACATATTGGATGAGTTCCTTTTTATTTAAGGCTTTTATTAAAGGTCTTTTCGCTTTCGCGGAATATAAACGCTGAACTAATAATGATTGGCTTGTCTGTATATAAATACTGATACCATTTTTCTTAATCCATTCCATGATTTTATTTTGGCAAGGAGTGCCTCCCCCTAAACTGACGACTACATTTTGTCTATCCCTTAGTGATTTCAAGGTATTCGTTTCGAGCTTCCTAAAATATCGTTCCCCTTTATCCTCAAATATCTCTTGAATAGATTGACCTTCGATCTCTTCGATCAATTCATCTAAATCAATAAAATCGTAATCCAAAACCTTGGCTAAGCGAATGCCTAAACTCGATTTACCTGCTCCCATAAAACCCATTAAAAAAATCTTCATTGAAAAGCTTCTTACGTTATCGATTATTATATTCGTCAAGTTCTTATTTTTGGGGCTCTAAAAAAAATTAAAGTGAGGAGTATTTTCTTATTCGCGATACTTGTTCTTCTTTGTGCCTGTGATAATAAGGCCAAGAGCGATAGTTCTAACGGCAAAGAGGTTGATGAAGAAATTCAAAACATTGTCATTAACCCCTTAACAGCAAAAGGCAAAACAGATAAGGCATATGCCGAACTAGAGGTCGTTGGTTCAAAATTTTATGACTTCGGGACAGTCATTGAAGGAAACTTCGTAACAAAAAGATTTGTCATTAAAAATGTAGGAAAAACGCCGATGGTCATCATTGATTCACAGGCATCATGTGGCTGCACGGTGCCTAGTTATGAAGAAGGCGTTATTAGTCCTGGTGACACCACTTCTATACTTGTAAGATTTGATACTAAGAAACGATTTGGTCCTCAGGAGAAATCAGTTTCTATTTACACCAATACTGTACCTAATGAAACTATTTTTACATTAACGGGAACAGTAAATAAATTACAATCATGATTGAATTAAGCTTTTTATTGCAAAATCAAGGCGCCGGAATGGTCAACCTTATATTCTTCGTAGGTATTATCGCTGTGATGTACTTTTTCTTTTTAAGACCTCAGGTCAAAAAACAAAAAGAACAAAATGCTTTTCTTAATGATTTGAAGAAAGGTGACGATGTAGTTACAGGAAGTGGTATTATTGGAAAAATCAACAAAGTTGAAAGTAATTGCATTACCCTGCAATTGGATCAAAAGAGTTTTATCAAAGTTTTACCAACAGCGATTTCTAAGGAAGCTACAGAGAGTTACTTTAAAAAACCAGAAGAGAAATAAAAAGAAAAGCTGCGGATAGAATCCGCAGCTTTTCTTTTTATCTTATGATAGAAATATTTCCTCGCGTGATGTAGCTTTGTCCATCTATACAGGTGACCCTCAGACAATATGCATAAGCATCAGGGGCTAATTCTCTCCCTTTATATGTTCCATCCCAATCACGATCCATATCATTCGTTTTGAATACTTCTTCTCCCCATCGATCGTAAATAATTAATTCGCCCGTTTCCACATATTGACTTCTCACCCTCAATAAATCATTTACACCATCTCCATTCGGAGAAAATGCATTGGGTATAAAGACATCTCTTTCGTCGCAAAACGGTGTCGCCACAGTAATTGTTATGATCTCTACATCTGTACAACCATTTTCATCTGTAACCGTCACTGAATATGTTGTTGTGGTCGTTGGTGAAACTTGAATTGCTCCCGTATCATCCCCAGTACTCCATTCGTAAGTCACATTGTCTGGTTCGTCAAGTACTGCAATAGCCACTTCTTCACCAACTATAATAGCATCCCCAGGAAAGGCTTCTAACTTTACATCTAAAATAACCGCATCAATTGGAATAATGACGGTTTCCATACAACCCGTTTCGACGTCTGTTACGGTTACTGAAAAGTCTTTATCTTCTGTTACTACAACAATAGGATTATCCGTATTTCCTCCAGAAACAATGCATTCAATTGGTCCCCATTCGTAAGTTACGTTTGGATTATCGTTCAACAACTGAATCTCTGTTTCGTCACCAAGACAAACTACCCCAGGTGCTACCCAATCTATATCTAAGCCACCTAATAATATGTCTAAGGTATCTGAATCAGAACACATATTTTCGTCCACAGCTTTAACAACTAGCGTCGTATCTGACTGTAAATCAATTTGAATATCCATTTCGTTCCCTATTGGATTCCCGTTAATATCACACCAGGTATAATCCGCTGTTTCATCATTCGTAATGATGTTGATATTTACCGGCCCAGGAGCACAAATAGTGACTTCATCAGTACCAAAATCAATATCAAGAACCTCTGGCACAACTACCTCCATAGTATCCGGAATACCAGGACAAACACTATTGATTGAAGCGAGTACTACCTCATAAACTCCAGGAGCTGGATATTCATAACAAGGATTCATCAAAGCAGACTGATCATTTGGATTAGTTGGATCTCCAAAATCCCAAGATGAAATACCTGGATTACTGGAAGTATTTGTAAAACATATTATTGTGCTTCCACAAGTATCCAAAGCATAATCAAATGACAATGGAGTTTGTGAAGCGATTTCAACATTTACAGTATCACTCCTTGTACAACCAAATTGGTTCGTTGTATTTAGGACTAATTCAAAGCCGTCTAATTTATCTTGTGCGATTCCTATAGAAATCTGGTTTTGATCTAAAGGACTTACAATATGTGAATCTGCTTCCCACTGATACGTTAGTGTTTGTGTAGGGTCCTCATTAATAACAAAGTAATCAATGGTATCTCCAGGACAAAGCATAATGGGCTCTACATAATCAATGTCAATGGAAGCATTATAAACGACAACAGAGTCAATCTCAGAACTACATTCTGCCGTACCAGCAGCTGTCACATAATAGACGACAGAATCTCCTACAAAACTTGTCATCAAGGTATCATTAACCGTTATGATCGGATTAAAATCTTCATTTAAAGACCAATTATAATCTGCATCCATACCAGCTCCTGAAGCCACAAGTAATACTGAACCATCACAAGAATTAGTATCTCCAGTGACCTCTATAGCTACTTCATTGGAAACGATTACGTCAATAGAATCTGACAATTGACAAGCTCCATCAGAAACTGTCACATAGTAAGTTATCGAACTAGTTGCGGTAACGGTTGGATTAGAAAAATCTGGAGGTGTTCCAAAATCCAAACCAGTGGTAGGTGACCAATTATAATCATGATCTGGATTAGGATTAGCTAAAATTGGGCTCGACATACCATCGCACAATACGATAGGGTCACTAACAAAATCTAAGTTTCCTAAATTCAAATCAAGTTCTTCAGAATAAAATGCAGAGCAATTGCTTGTGAACACCACATTCATGTTTACGGTAATTAAACTATCCTTATTACTCGTTAATGAAACATTCTGTGTATTTCCAGTCTGAACTACTACTCCACCAATTATAAACTCCCACTCAATTGTAACAACTTCTGAAAAAGGAATGTCTGATTCGTATAAAAACAAGGTTGTCGCGGTACTATCCGTAGGACATGAAACCACAAAATGGTCGAAGCCAATCATTGGAAACATATCACCAATTGGAACATTCTCTTCCAAGTAAGAATTTGAGCATTCGTTATCATACTCAACATCAAGAGAAATATCAAGATCGGTGACAGTTCCTGGTACGTCAAATACAACTGTCGCTCCATCTAAACTTAGATTGAGGCCTGCTCCATCTGTCACTGTCCAATCCCAATCAATAGGGGTATAGCTTAAATGATCCGTTTGATCAGATAATTGTACTTGATAAGATCCATCTGGATTACAGCTTACAATCAATGCATCAAATTCTAAATCAGGTACCATATCATCTATTGAGATATCCCCATCGAACGAGCTTTCACAACCATTATCAAAACTAGTCACTAGACTAACATTGAACTCAGAATTTGTAGAGTTAAATGTTACTGGATTTCCAGAAAGCATAATTTCGGTTGGACCATCCTGAACAACCCATTCCCAAGAATCTGTAGTTCCGCTATAGTTATTGGCTTCTGTCAATTGAATTACAAATTCCCCATTTTCACAAGAAAGCAATTCTCCTGTAACTGAGGAAATAGGGGCAATTAAAGACAGATCTACCGGCTTAACATTACTATCGATACATCCTCCTTCAAACCCAACTAATAAGCTTACAGTGATCATCGTATCCGCAGTAGTTATTTGAACCGGGTTACCTGTGTAATCAAACATACCCGAATTTCCTGAAACGGTCCATGAAAAAGACTCCGCGTTCAAGCTAGGATTATTACTAATATCAGTTAATTCTAGTATAAAACCATCATCACTACAGCCTACAAAATCGACGGTAAAGTCAATGGCAGGATTTATTATTGGAACGACGATTATTTGTGTACTTGTTGTCGAGCAAGCATTATCGTATTCTACGACCAATTCGACGGTAAGGTTAGATGTTTCCACTTCAACATTGACCATACTACCTGAATAGGTTTGAATCGAAATGCCATCATTTACCGTCCATTCCCATGAGCTCGGATTATTGCCATTATGGTTAGATTGGTCAATCAGATCAACAAAGATTGGATAGCCAATACATGCCGCACCTTCTACAATGAAATCAGAGGAGGGCAGCATATCCTGAAGATCGACATTTTGTGTTTCAACACCCGCGCATCCATTATCGAATTCTGTAAATAATTCAACCGTGAATTCTTCGGAATCGACATTGACTACTAAATCATTGCCTGAGTAATTTGTTGCAACACCAGACTCTGTAATAGTCCATGTCCAGGATGTTGGTACAAGGCCTTCAATATTACTGTTCTCGATTAATGGAACAGTATATCCATCATCAGTACATCCAACAAGATCGACGTCAAAATTCAAATCTAAATCTTCGGCATCGAACATAAATGGCTTTTGAATAGATCCTGAGCAACCATTATCAAAAACAACAAATAGTTTAATTTCTATATCGTTGTGGTTAACATTAACGTTAGCTGGGTTTCCTGTAGCATTAAAAGTTTGGTCATCATCAAAGATTGTCCAATCCCAAGAAACAGCTGTTAACCCAGCGTTCACACTAGCATCAGAAAGCACTAAGGCATAACCTCCTGTTTCACAACCATTTTCTTGAATTGTAAAATCAGCATTCGGTAGCTCACTACTGAAATCAAATGTTTGCGTCGAAGAGCCCGTACATAAATCGGAATATTGTGCTTCTAAATTTACAATCACTTCGCCCGTACCAGATACAACATTAACAATAATGTCATTACCTGTATAATCTTTAGTACCATTATCGTCAGTGACATTCCAGACTATACTAGTGGCCGCGTTTGTACTATTATCAATGAGTTGAATATTAAATTCTCCATCATTACAACCCAAAAAGTTCGCATCAAAATCTGGTTCAAAATTTTGAGGTGTTATATTGTATTCTTCTGTGTGCGATGTTGAACAACCATTCTCGAAAAGCGTCTCAACACTTACGTTAACTACTTGATTGGTTACCATAACTCCTTGCACTAACTGACCAGAATAGTTAGAAATTGTTCCACCATCATTTACAGTCCATTCCCATGAAACCGACTGTTCACCAGTTACATTTATACCATCGAGTTGAATTTCAAATTCACCTAACGAACCTTGAGCACATCCATCGTACCCTACTACAATATCTACTTCGGGTAACATATCAGAGAAATCTAGACTTTTCAATGTGACATCTCCTGGACATCCATTGGTAAAAACCATCTCTAAGGCCACCTCAACGGATGATCCATTTATATTCACTTGTATATTATTACCTGAATACTCGCTTACGACACCACCATCATTCACAAACCACTTCCATTCTTGCCCGACTGTAGAGGCATTTCCACTATTTTCTGAGAGTTCAATAATATTCGAACCATTTTCACAACCAACAAATTCAATGTCAAAATCAACATTTAAGTCTTCAGGTGTGAAACTAAATTCTTTAGTCAGGGTAGTTTGACAACCATTGTCAAAATCGACCGTCAAATCTACACTTACCGAAGTTCCTTTAACTTGAGCAAAGGTTGGGTTACCAGAATAATCCATGGTATTGAAACCATCGTTCACTTTCCACCAATATGCCGTTGGATTAAAACTTGAGTTGTTGCTATTTTCTACTAAATACAATTCATACTCACCATCATTACAACCGGCAAAGGTGATATCAAAATCTATAGATGGTGTGTTGGATGAAAAATCAAAATTTGTATCTGCGCTAACCGGACATCCATTATCCAAAACAGCGTTTAATGTAACAGAAATATCGGTTCCTACAACGTCAGCAATAACATCGTTACCAGTAACTGTTTGTATTGATACACCGTCATCAACTGTCCACTCCCAAGAAGTAACAGCAATACCAGGAATCAACGTACTTTCTAATAATCGAATTTGATATCCATTGTCCGTACAAGACATGAAGTATGCATCAATGTTTAAATCGTATGCTGGAGCGACAAATTCAAAATCTAGATTACCCGTACCAGGGCATCCATCATCAAATATTTTAAACACCTCGATAGAGACATTGTTACTTTGAACGGGAACGTTGATATCGTTACCTGAAAAGGTCATATTTGTTATACCATCATTTACTGTCCACTCCCAGGAATTACCCGTCAATATGCTTAAATCTTGAAGATTTATTATATATGAACCATTTTGGCATTCGACGTAAGTCGCCAATATATTGACCTCTCCACTCAATGGTATTAGATCTATAGTTTTACTTAATGTTTGAACACAACCATTGTCAAAAACTGCATTTAGCACCACCTGAATGGAAAAAGCCTCTACTTGTACAAATGCGTTATTACCTTGAGTATTCTGAATACTGACACCATCATCTACAGTCCAATCCCATTGAACCACCTCATAAGTAGAATTGCTTTGTTCGGATAACACAATATTAAATTTACCATCGAGGCATCCAGACTGAAAAACCTCAAAGTCTAAATTCGGAGTGAATGAACTCAAGTCTACCACTTCAGAGGTCGAACCAGAGCAGCCATTTTCAAATTCAATGGCTAGAGTCACAGTGAGCTCTTGCGCGTTAGTTTCATAATTAAATGATTCTGTAGCAAAGTTTGATACCATACTACCATCGTCGATCGTCCAATTGATCGAAGTTACAGGACTTGAAAAACTGGAAGAATTTTGAAAATTAATCACATATCCATCGTCCGTACATTCAACTAAATCTAGTTCAAATAAGGCTAATGGCATCAAGTCACCCAAATCAATATTATTGGTGATAGATGCATTACATCCTCCATCCGTGATAATTTCTAATGTAACAGATAGAGGAATGCTAGGGTCTAAATCTAGAGCGACATCCTCACCAGATAGATTAACTACCGATCCGTCTTGGACAAAAGTCCAATTCCATGTTACAATAGGGTCACTCGGATTACCGTTGGTCGAAGCATTGTAAAATTCAAAATTTAAGTTACCGGCATTACAATTAGTTGGCTGTGCATTCATTGCAGCGACAATATCGGAATCAATGATTGAAATATCCTTGAAGATCGTATCAGAACACTGACCACCATTTCTAAGAGCGATTAATTCAATAGTATAATCCCCTGAAGCTGGATAGTTAAAAGATGGATTTTCTTCATTGGATATGAATGCTGGATCCATTCCTGGGAAGTCAAAATTCCACATATAACTATCTGCATATTGACTTTGATTCGTTATGAAAAAATCAACTTCTGCGCAATTAATTGAAGTCGCGTCAAAATTTGCTACAACATCCTCTCCACATGTTCTTACATTATATTCAAAATCTCTTTGAATCCTAGATAGCAATACACCATCTCTATATTCTTCAACACATACGCCAATTAAAAACTGTCCAACAAAACCTGGAATAGCTGTTAGTTCACCTGTTTCAGAATTAATCTCTAAGGGTGTTCCTCCCATCATATTGGTTTCATCAAAACCTGGCAACCACTCGATTGGATAAAATGGAGGACCTGCAGGAGGCTGTGGCTTCGGATCATCAAAGCTCGCACCATTGGTAGGTGTACATAATCTATAGACCAACGAATCACCTTCAGCATCAAAAGCCGAGTGGTCAAATATCAATTCTTCGTTTGCACATATGTAAATATCCCCCCATTGATTGAATACTGGCGAACTGTTACAAGCATTTTGTGATTCTGCATTGATTTCAACAAAATAGGTGCTACCTGTTAAAAGTGGATCAAGGACGTTATTCAAAGATCCGTTTCTACAGCACCTTTGATACACCAAGTGGTAACCACCCGGTCTAAAAGGTAAAGTTAACGTATCAATATAGGTGGTTTCATGTACACATACATCTTGTCCATTAACGCCACACTCAGCGGTGAAGACCTGATTTAAGGTATCATCTTGATTGAACGGAATAATTAATTGCCCTAAAAAACCTAAAGAGGTTTGTAAACTTCCTTGAGATGAATAAATACCTATTGCGGCTGGATCATCAAAATAGGCAGCTGGATGACCAAACTCACAGTCTCTTCTTACTGTAAGTGTCACTTCGTATTGATCGTTACCTAGGCAACGGTAGGTCATATCACCACCTACTACGTGCGTCGCATTAAGGTCTTGTGCAAAGCATAAGACTAAAAGCACTGAGGCACAAATCAACTTTCTAATCATCATCATTTGATTCTTTATCATGTTTCCCTAGTTGCTTAGTTAATATTGAGATAATTTACACCTACGACCTCTACACGTCTTTCTTTAGATGCCGCTACACTGTAGACTGAATTCCTTCTATCTCGCAAGTCATCCGAAACGGTACTTGGTGCTTGAGTTTCACCGTAGGACACATCTCTTATAATGAGTTGTTCATTATAAAGAAAATTCAAAAGCGCTCCTTTATTATACTTATGCATCTCATTGACCAATGCTTTTATCCTCCTTTCTCCAAGTGCAAGATTATACTGACTTGATGCTCTAGGACTAGCGAAACCTTTAATTTCAATTTCGATTTTTTCGCCTTTCATTAGCTCCTTTTCTAATGCAGTAAAAAACCTTTTCATATTATTGAATCCGGATCGCACATCGCCTTCAAAGAAATTCTCTATATCACTATCGGCTATATTTTTGTCTTCACCTCGAAGTGGTTTTCCATATTCTTTTTTGAAGGCGTCCTTTTTATCCATATATGGAAAATAGGTATCTGTATATGTCCTATTTGTTGTTTTACTTCTAGACCTAGGATTAGGATAATCATTGTCATAGTACATGACCAAAGGCAAATAAATATCTAAAGTCTGTTTAAGTAAGAATAGCTTTTGAATAATTTTACCAGACTTATCTACAGTACTGACAAATTCGCTAGCAGAAGTATAATCTGTTTTTGTGCCGACTACTTTGTACTTCCTTCCTGGTTGTACCAGAAATACAAAACTATTGGAAATTGAGTTTGGCCCTAAAGTTTGTATTAACTCGTTGGTCTCTGCATCGTATAAACTAACCGTTGTACCATTCAAGGCATCACCTGATTTTCTATCGAAGCTTAATACTTCTAATTCAACAAACTTTGTTTTCAAGAAAACCTTCTTCGTAATTTCTTTTTCATTGTACAATTGGTGAGTACTGAAATTCATTGTATCAGACTCATAATTCGTTTTTTCACTTATGATTTGATATTCACGATTGGCTTCAAGTTCGATGGTATGTTGATTCGGGGCCATCGGATCCAAAACAAATTCCTTCCCGGTTCTAAGGTCTATGATTCTAACTTTTGCATCTAACAACACATTTTCATTATTATCGAAAGTGAGCACAGTTAAATTAATTTTTGCAGCATCAATTTCAGCTTTATAGATATCATAGCAACAAGCCTCTTGGGCATTTTCCAGAAAGAATGAACCGAATCGGTTGGATGAAAAATAAGCTTCTGTTAAGGTATCATTGATCGTATAGTAGATATCATGGTAACTACTGTTCAACGGAACAGGAAGCATATCTACAACGTATTCGTCTCGCTTATTCTTCTCTGCCATATAGATGTCAAATCCACCTAGGCCTTGATACCCTTCAGAACTGAAGTAAAGCTTGGAAGTTGGCCTATGGTAAAATGGAGTGATATCATCTTCCGCCGTATTAATATTTTCTAGATTAACCGGTTCTCCATAATTTCCGTCTGGGCCAATTTCTGTATACCATATATCGTTTTTTCCTTCACCACCAGGTCTATCAGAAACGAAATACAAGACTTCTTTTTCACCATTCGGCGAAAGCCCAACATTGGGTTGTGTACTCGTAAACGCTGTTGAATTTATGTTATCCGGTAGTTTAACTGCTTCTCCAAAAGTACCATCGTTATTCACCGATCTATGATATAAATCACATCGTATATCGTTGGTTGTGATGAAGTGACATATCGTAAAGTACATTTGCTTTTGATCCTCAGTAAAGGCATTATGAGCAGTATGCAGAATTTCATGATTTACATCAGCATCTAAAACCTCAGCCAAATCAAATTCTTCTGCTCTTAATATTTTTGATATGAGTCGATCAGGATTGTAAGGACTATCCTTTTGATCAAACTTTAATGAACTGAAATAAATTTTATCATCCTTTTTATACGCACCAAATTCAGAATATGCTGTATTGATGTTTTCATCCAAATGTGTAATATGAATATTCTCATCAGGGTTAGCGAGTAAATCTATTGCCCAGGCACAAGCTTTTGACTCTTTCATGGCCTTTGATGTGTAATATTCATCGTCTCCATCATTTTCTGATAAATAGAAATCAAAGAGCTCTTTTGACTCTTCGTATTTACCTAATTTCTGCTTCATATCTGCTAACCAAAAAGAGGCTAACGGATATTCTCCATCACCATCTTGATCGATAACCTGTTGGTACTTTTCCTCTGCAAGTGCATATGCATTAAACAGCCTTGCCGCCTCTGCAGTGTTGTACTTCAAATCCGTTCTAGTCTCATCGAATTCAAGTGCCTCTGTATAGTAAACCAAAGCACTATAATAGTCTTGTGAGACCATGGCATTTTCTGCAGCAGCAACCCAAGCTTTAAAACTTTGAGCATTGAGCGCTAAACTCATCGCTGCAAACATCCATGTGATTAATATTCTTTTCATAACAGTGTTCTTCTGGGTTAAAAGATTGGACAGATTTTAAACAACTTAAGGGGCTTAACATTTGTGATAATATATCTGAGGTGAAATTCTGGACCACCGTTATTATCGTGAATGTTACTAAACTCTGTCATATCTATATCATAGCTTGCTCCTATATAAAGGTTTGAAAACTGGAGTGCGATTTTGGGGGCTAAAAAACCAGCTGTTCGATAAGCTATTCCTAAATGCAATTCTTTTTCACGACCTCTTTTTTGACTTAGATAAATCTTGGCAAGACCGCCGACGAGCAATTCATTATATGATCCTTGCCATTGATCAAGTGCATGTAACTGCAAGTCTAACTCGTCAATTAATTGAATACTTGCTACACCGTTTAATGATATTCGGCGAGGCAACTTCACGTCATCCGATCTATAAAAATTGGCCTCTGGCTCCATTAGATGAAATACACCTAAACCCACATCCAATTTAGTTCTTGTTGACTTTTGGAATCTATAATTGACTCCTAATCCAGATTCTATAAAACCTACTCTTTCGATATCAAAATTTTCTCCTGTAGGAAGTGAGCCATTGAACATTGTACCATCCCATTGAGAATCCCATTGCAAAAGATCTTGATTAAATCCTCTTGATGCATAGCCGATCATCGCACCACCAGTAATGATATTTTGCTTATTCAATATTCTTGAATAACTACCGGTGATATTGACATTATTCAAATTCAATTTGGACGAACCCTGCCTGTCGTAGTTGTAAATGAATCCAAAGGCGAAAAAGCTATTATCACTATTCTTTGGGTAGAATTTCTTATCTACGGACCCTGAAAAGGTAAACCAGGGAACTGGTACTGCTCTCCATTGATCACGAAGGCTCAGATTGAATCGTAAATCCCCGTTATATATTCCTGTATTCGCAGGATTTATATTCAAAGGGGAATTATAAAACTGAGTATAATGCAGATCCTGAGATTGCAAAGTGTTAAAACTTAAAAAAATTGCAATCAAGATCACTCCAATATTGAAATAACGGCTCTTCAATTCTGGTAATTTTTAATATTAAAAATATTTATCATATATATCTAACTGACTATAAATCATTTGATTCTCAGACAGTTAGGATATATATATTGTGTCTTATATATGCAAAAACTATACTATAAATATTTGAAGTTGAGAAAAGCTTAGTGCTTAACGAAAGGAGAAGGCGATATTGCTGATAATTTGGTTATCAAGATCATTTTTAAGAAGCATTTCTTGAGCCAAGGGCTCGTCCATTACATCATCCATAGATTTAATGAAACCAAAAGGTATTTTGGATAAAATGAAATGATGTTTAATCCATTGTGCGTTTTTAGTTAGAATTTTCTTTTGGAGCAATCCGTTTAAGGCTTCTCTTTGATTAATTCTTTCTTGGTTAGATCGATAAGAATCGTGGTACTCGGATAATTCAAGAAGCATTATGAGTTGCTTAAATTGAGCATCACTGCCTACAGCAAGTACTAGCATTTTTTCATCGCTCGTTGTAAACACATCACCATAGGGTGCTATGTTTGGGTGCTCAGCCCCGATCCTTGTAGGTATTTTGTTTGCAATAAGGTAATTTGTGGCCTGATTCACTAAGGCAGATATTCCAGATTGATAGAGAGATATATCGATAATGCTCCCCTCTCCTGTCCTCGCCATTTTTAAGAGACCAATAAGGGCTGCTTCCTTCATTTGATGGGCCGCTAGTATATCTATTATTGCAACGGGTATTTTGACAGGATGACGATCAGGATAACCTGTCATGAACATAAACCCAGTTTCTGCTTGCATAGCAACATCAAATCCGGATCTCTGGTCATCTTTACTGTAAGCACTCAGTTGAACAAATATGACTTTTGGATTGATTTTTTGAATGCGCTCTCCTTCCAAATTCAATTTTGTTCTAGTTGCCAAGGTATAATTTGAAATGACGATATCTGCTTTTTTGATGAGTTGATGAAGTTGTTGTTGATCATTTTTTTGCTGTAGATCTAAAAGCAGGGTTTCTTTATTGTAATTGGCACATTGATAGTATGCGCTTAGTTCATTTTCGGGTTCATTATTTAACTTCCAACGACGAGTAACATCACCATTGGTTTGGGCATTTTCTATCTTGATGATTTTTGCTCCTAGTTCTGAAAAAAAAGAACCTACTAATGGGCCTGCCAATACACTTGAAAGTTCGATGATCAATAAATCTTTAAATAATTCTTTTGGATATGATCGCATAATGCTTAAAGATAGATAATTTGGTATTTCTTAAAATTTACAATGAAAAAAATAGTTGTTTTATCTGGAGCCGGTGTCAGTGCCGAAAGTGGCATTAAAACATTTAGAGATTCTGATGGCTTATGGGAAGGTCATGATGTCATGGAAGTAGCGACACCGACTGGCTGGTCCAAAAATCCTGAATTAGTTTTAGACTTTTATAATCAAAGAAGAAAGCAATTACTTGAGGTTAAACCTAATAAGGCTCATGAAGCTATTTGTCATTTAGAGCAAAAATATATTGTAAACGTAATCACACAAAACGTCGACAATCTACATGAGCGTGCCGGTAGTACACGAGTGATGCATTTACATGGATTACTGACGAGTGTTCGATCTGTATCTAACCCAAGTATAAAGTATCACTGGGAAAGTGACCTCAAACTTGGTGACCTCGCTGATGATGGTAGTCAATTAAGGCCGGATATTGTTTGGTTTGGCGAAGCAGTTCCGTTAATCGAACCAGCCTCTGTCTTGTGTGCTGAAGCGGATGTCCTTGTGATTGTTGGGACTTCATTACAGGTTTACCCTGCTGCAGGATTGATGGCTTACGCCAAAAGTGATGTCCCCATCTACTACATAGATCCGTTTCCTAAATCCAACTATGAATTAGAAAGTCGAAAACATTTACAGATCATTGCCAAAAAAGCTAGCGAAGGAGTTTCAGAATTGGTTGAACGTTTATTAAAATAAAAAGGCGATTCATTGAATGAATCGCCTTTAGGATTTTCGTATTTATATTAATTATCCAGAACAACTGATACAACCCTCTTCCATAGTACATACTGCACCTTCTGCTACCTCTTCATTTTGCCCCAGTTTATTTTGGTGTTTCGAACTTAATGTAAATTTAATTGGATCTACAGCTGCCTTTGACCTTAGGTAATACATACCCGTTTTCAATCCCTTCTTCCATGCATAAAAGTGCATCGAACTAAGCTTTCCGAAATTTGGGCTTTCTACAAAGAGATTTAAACTTTGGCTCTGACAAATATATGCTCCTCTGTCCGCTGCTTGATCAATAATTGCTTTCTGGCTCAACTCCCATACTGTCTTATAAAGATCCTTTAAATCTTGAGGGATATCTAAATTCTGCACAGATCCATTTTCAGCCATTAATTGCTCCTTCATTTCATCGTTCCACAAATTCAATTCAGTCAGGTCTTTTAATAAGTGTTTATTGACGACTATATATTCTCCAGACAATGTTCTTCTTGCGTAAATATTTGATGTATACGGTTCAAAACATTCATTATTACCTAAGATTTGAGAAGTCGACGCCGTAGGCATAGGAGCAAGTAATAAACTATTTCTCATTCCATTATCCTTAATGTCATTTTTCAAAGCATCCCAGTCATATCGATCTGAAGGAGTTACATCCCACATATCAAACTGTAAGATACCTTTACTTGCTGGTGAACCTTCAAATGTTTTGTATGCACCATCTTTTTTAGCCAACTCGCATGACTCTGAAGCAGCGGCATAATAAATGGTTTCAAAAATTTGTCTATTCAACTCGTGAGCTTCTGGACTATCAAATGGTAATCTCATCAGCATATAAGCATCCGCCAAACCTTGCACACCGATTCCTATTGGACGATGTCTAAAATTGGAATTTTCAGCCTCCTTTATTGGATAATAGTTGATATCAATGATCTTGTTAAGATTACGAGTAATTACTCTTGTAATCTCTTCTAATTTCTCAAAGTCAAATTCTTTAGTGTTTGTATTAACGTATTTTGGTAAACTCAAAGAGGCCAAATTACAAACTGCTACTTCGTCCTTATCTGTATACTCTATAATTTCTGTACATAAGTTACTTGACTTGATGGTACCTAAGTTCTTTTGATTTGATTTTTTGTTACAAGCATCTTTGTATAGAATGTATGGTGTACCTGTTTCGATTTGTGCTTCTAATATTGAAAACCATAAATCTTGTGCTTTAACTACCTTTCTAGCTTTCCCTTCTTTTTCGTACTTATGGTATAGGGCTTCGAACTCACCACCATAAGTATCTGCTAAACCTGGGGCTTCGTTAGGACAGAAGTAAGACCAATCTTCATTGTTCTTCACTCTTTCCATAAACAAGTCTGGAATCCAAAGGGCGTAGAATAAATCTCTCGCTCTCATTTCTTCTTTACCATGATTCTTTTTCAAATCAAGGAAGTCTTCCATATCTGCGTGCCATGGTTCTAAGTATACAGCGAAAGCTCCTTTTCTTTTACCACCACCTTGATCTACATATCGAGCTGTATCATTGAACACTTTTAACATCGGTACGATACCATTTGAAGTACCACCTGTTCCTTTTATATAGCTTCCTTTTGCTCTTACATTATGAATGCTTAGTCCAATTCCACCAGCTGATTGTGAAATCTTAGCACATCTTGATAATGTTTCAAATATTCCAGGGATACTATCCTCAGTCATGCTTAAAAGAAAACAAGAAGACAATTGAGGTTTTGGCGTTCCCGCATTGAATAATGTAGGCGTCGCATGAACAAACCATTTGTCAGACATTAAGTTATATGTCTCAATGGCTGCATCTATATCTTCACCGTGAATTCCAACAGCAGCTCTCATTAGTAAATGCTGAGGACGCTCAACAACCTTACCGTCCATACGTAATAAGTAAGATCGTTCCATAGTTTTAAAACCAAAGAAATCGAAACTATAATCTCTATCATAAATGATCGAAGAATCAATTAAATCGGCATTGTCCTTAATGACCTTCATGGTATCATCACCAATTAAACCTGCTTTTTTATTGGTTTTAGGATCAATATAATTATACAGTCCTTCCATAGTTTGAGAGAAAGACTTATTGGTATTTTTATGTAGGTTAGAAACTGCAATCCTCGCTGCTAAGAGCGCATAATCGGGGTGGATTGTGGCCATAGTTGCAGATGTTTCTGCCGCTAAATTATCTAGTTCAGTAGTTGAAACTCCGTCATATAATCCTTGTATTACCTTTTTCGCAATTTCTAATGGCTGGACATGTTTTTGATCAAGACCATAGCACAGCTTTTTAACACGTGCTGTTATTTTATCGAAACTCACCGGCTCCTGCTTGCCGTTTCTTTTTATTACTTGCATGATATGTCAATTGAGAAGGTTAGAAAATGTAGTATCTTATTATTTTGTTTTAGTCGTAGTTTAATGTGTAGTTAAAAGTCCTCGTCTAGCGAGAATACTTGATCCTTCTTATCAGAAAGTACTCCTGCTTTTTGATAATCTCCAACTCGTTTTTCAAAGAAATTCGTCTTTCCTTGTAAGGAGATTAAATCCATCCATGGAAATGGATTTTCTGCGTTATACACCTTATCATTACCGAGTGAGACCAATAAACGATCGGCAACAAATTCTATGTACTCGCACATTAAATCGGAATTCATTCCAATTAATTTTACCGGGATGGCATCTGAAACAAATTCTTTCTCCATTTCAACCGCTTCTGTGATGATAGTTTGAATTGTTTCTTTTGGTAGTTTATTTTGAATGTGGGTATTATATAATAAGCAAGCAAAATCACAGTGCATTCCTTCATCTCTTGAAATCAACTCATTAGAAAAAGATAAGCCCGGCATTAAGCCTCTTTTCTTTAACCAAAATATTGAGCAGAACGAACCTGAGAAGAATATCCCTTCAACTGCAGCAAAAGCAATTAATCTCTCTGCGAAACTTGCATTTTCAATCCATCGTAACGCCCAATCTGCTTTCTTCTTAACGCAGTCTAAGTTTTCAACAGCATTAAATAAGTAATCTTTCTCTTTATTGTCCTTTATATAAGTATCTATTAATAGAGAGTATGTTTCTGAGTGAATATTTTCCATCATGATCTGAAAGCCATAGAAAAATTTAGCTTCAGTATACTGAACCTCATTTACCATATTCTCTGCAAGGTTCTCATTGACTATACCATCACTTGCTGCGAAGAATGCTAATACATGTTTGATAAAGTGTTTTTCATCATCTGTTAACTTATTTTCCCAGTCAGATAAATCCTGATGTAGGTCAATTTCTTCTGCAGTCCAAAAGCTCGCTTCTGATTTTTTATAAAACTGCCAAATATCATCATGTTTAATAGGGAATAATACAAATCGGTTAGGGTTTTCGGCTAGTAATGGTTCGTGGTTCACAGTGCTCTTCATTTCACTCATTGATTAAGGTTAGATTGTTCAGGACATATGCGCAAAAAACATATATGTCAAAAGTAATTTTTTTTAGTTAAGAGAGACTAATTTTAGTATGTGTTTATACACATAAAAATTAGTCTAATACGTAACTGTTTCTTTTCTATTTACTTAGGGCTGTAAAGATGGCTTTTCTATCATTCTTCTTTGTATCCCAGATGTCTCGTGTTGACACTACAAATTAAATAAGAAAAATTCATAATATATATTAGAAGTTATCAACATGATGTGGATAACTATCGTAACATATTATAAATCAGTGTAATATAAAAATTGGATATTTTTAGTCTGTGGATAACTCAAGGATTTTCAGCACTTTGCGAAAAATGATTTTTTTAAAGTTGCTTGTTTCTTCGGAAAAACCAAATCAAAAAGAAGCCTAAAACCAAGGAAAATAGAAGAATATAATAGAAGGCATATTTATGGTCTGTAAAGGGTATATGACTTAAGTTCATTCCATAAAAACTAGCCACTAATGTTGGTACCATTAATATGATGGTAATGATCGTTAGTCTATGTATAAAGACATTCATATTATTGGAAACTATCGCAGCGTATGCTTCCATGGTTCCGCCCAAGATGTTTGTATAGACATTAGACATCTCCAATGCTTGACTATTATCAATAATGATATCCTCAAATAAATCTGAATGTTCTTCAAAATTGGTGATGTCCATGAAATTTGTCCTTTTTATTTTCATCTTCAATAATTCATTCGCGCTAAGCGAATTAACAAAATAGACCAAACTCTTCTCAATTCTCAATAGCTGCTTCAACTCCTTACTCCTACTAGAATTATACAATTCTTGTTCGATAAGGTTTCGTTTAAGGTTCAGACGCTTCAAGCATTCAAGGAAACTGAAAACATTTTGTTCGAATATCTGTAATACAAACCACTTACGATCTAGAATATCCATGTTCTTAACACCAGAAGCTCTAAACTTCTGCAAAATAGGATTGTCTTTTGCGGAAACAGTAACTATATGATGATCCGTTAGAATTATACCAATAGGCAACGTGAAATAGATCGCCTCATTTTCTACAGCGTCTTCATTCAGCAATGGAGAATTGACTAAAATCAACTTTGCATTGTCTTCACGTTCATATCTCGAACGCTCATCAATATCAAAAGAATCAGTAATAAAATCTACGGGAACCTCTAAGGCTTCTGAAAGCTTTGTAATTTCCTCCGTGTCATAAGGAGCTTTAACATCAATCCAATGGGCTTGCGCCAATGTCTCGACTTCTACGACTCGTCGTCCTTCTTGTGTATAGTAGCGAACCATAACTGGAATATTCCATTTGAGACATTTAAAAAATCAGGTATTGAATATGTCGTAAACTTACGATATATTGATTAAGTGACAAATATTAAGCCATTCAATTAAATGTTATGCTGAGATTTAAAGATTTTATTCCGCAGTTAATTAAAAAAGGAGGCTTCTTTTCTAACGACAGTTATGAGAAAACTGAGCAATGCCTTCAAAGAATGAATTATTGGATTGAGGATCATCAAATCAACCTTCTAAAGGTGGAAACCCTACTTCTACCCGATTATTATGGTGAAGGTTATTCTAGATATTCTAAATCAACGGATCAAGTATTTTATCAATCTGTTGGCGGAAGTTCAAGTTATAAGTCAAGTTGGCATCAAGTATTTAGGGTGTGGTATTACAGCAACTAACTCAGGTTTCATTATTATTTAACGACCACCTCATCAACAAACAAGCAATTTTTTACTCCAAGTGCTGGATGCCAACTTGCATTTTTCAATAAATTATTATAATCAAAATCTGATTAAAATAGAGAACAGTAATCATATTCTACATAACAAATTGGAAGGGATCGCCAACTAATTGTTCTTGTAGATAGGTAAGATTTTATAGGACTTTTATCTTGGAAATTTTCCATACTATCTCAATAAGGTGATATCACCCCATCTCGTATAGTTTTCGTTATTAACAGAGTAGCTCATATAATAGGCGTAAACACCACTAATGGCTTCTTTACCTTTAAAATTTCCATCCCACCCATTTGTTTTGTCATTGGGATAAAAGCCATGATTAGAAAAAATTCTACTTCCCCATCTATCAAAGATGGTTAATTCATCAATGTAAATTTCATCATTACCTGATTGAGGAAAAAATACTCCATTTGTGGAACTGCTTGGAGCAAAAACATTTGGAAGATAGATCAGAATATCGTCTTCAATTCTAATGGATATTTCTTTAGTGACACTGCAACCATTTACATCAATTAAGGTGACCGTGTATATTTGACTTTCTTCTATTCCAGTTATATCTATACTTAAACAATCGCTACAATTCTGAGCAGGGTTCCAAATAATGGATTCTATTAATTGTAAATCAATATTTGTCTCTAAGTTGATCACGGTATCCTGTAAATTTTGAATTACAAGCTCATCGATCCCAAATAACTGTAACTGTTCTGGTTGCTCAATTATAATCGTTGTATCTAGAGTACATCCCTCATCATCTGTTACTAATAGTTCATAAGTATTCGCAGCAAGGTTTTCGAATAAACCGCTTTCTTGTTTATCACTTCCATTGAGTTGATAATCGAATGGCGCAGTTCCTCCTTCGATTACCTCTGCATACAATTGAGCATTTATATCTTCAAAACAGTTTAAAGGATCAAGTGATATGTCTACCCCTTCAATTAAATCGGGAGCAGTAATGACAACTTCATCACTAGTTGAACATCCATTTACAGAATCTTCAACAACTATTGTAAAAACGCCTTCCTCAAATATTTGGATGGTCATTTCATCTCCAAGCGCCACTCCATTTACGTCATACCATTGGTAAGTAAAATTGCTCCCTACCGAACTACCCCCTCCAATAGTCAAACCTAAACCATCACAGTTAAGGCTTTCATTAACACCAGCATTGGCGACAGCCAAACATTCACAATCCGGAATTTCTACATAGAATGTTTCTTCACACATGCTCGTTGGATGGATTGCAATAATTTCAACTTGAGTACCATCAATAACGTCACTTATAACATAGTTAAGGTCGCTAATTTCTTCAATTGTTAAGCCAAGGTTATTTTGAAGTAAATATTCCCCTTCAGCCACAAATATAACCGAGTAAGAACCTGTAGAATCGCATTCGGTTTGTATATCAATGATTGGAATTGGCATTTCATCAATAACAAAATTGACCGTTTCCGAACAGTCAGAAGCATCGGTAATAACCACTGTATAAGAGCTTGCAGGAAGGTCAATTAAACTTATTTCGTTTGTCGTATTTACACCGCTTAAATCTCCACTAATATTATATGGAGCTGATCCTTCAAAAACTTCAATGAAACAATCCCCTAAGGCATCTCCACATTCGGGATTGGTCGGACTTACTGTTAATTGTAGTCCAGGAATATTTTCAAGCTCTACATTAATCTCGGAAATACAACCATTTTGGTCTGTCACTACAAAAGCATAATTATCAGCACTTAAATCTTCAAAAACAATATTACCGATTACGTCATCACTTACTATATCTCCAGATATTGCAAATGGTCCATTACCTATTAATGATAATTCAATACTACCAAATTCCTCGTTACAAGACGCATGCAACGGCACTGCAACAACCTCTGGTAATTCTAGCAATTCTATCTCAAAGTCAAATAATATTTCACAGCCGAAAGTATCTCTAAGGATAATTTGATGTGCACCAGCATCTAATCCAGAATACACAATGGGCGAACTAATATTATGTTCATTTTCACCATCAAAAACAGTACTATAAGGTCCTCTTCCACCTTCCCAAGAAATAAATAATTGATCACTTTGCAAATCATCCGGACACAATTGATTGAGGTTAAAAGTAGTAGTTTCTAAATCGCATATTCTCTTGATGTATATCACCTCTCCCTTAGAACCACAATAAGTATCTACTTCAATAAAAACTGAACTTATTGTATCTAGAATCTCTTCTTCACCAAAATAATAAATAGTTTCTGTTGTATATTCATTCGAGAAATAACCGTCTTTAGAAGTGGTCCAAAACACGTCGCCTGTTCCAGAAACCATGGCGGATAAATCAACAGAATCTTGTGAAGCCAATACATATAAAGTATCAACTACATTAATTTCTCTGTCCGCTAAGATTGTAGTAGCACTTGCATTAGATTGAATAACATTTGCAACGATATAATAATCTGGAATGCCCGATATCTCGGCAACATTTTCCAATAACAGGTCAGAGCTTACGCCTCCAACGTATGCATCGATACTAAACGTAGCCGTAGTTCCCGCTTCAATTTCGTCTATAATAAAACTTACCTCCGTTCCGTCGAGATATGGTAATTCCCCAACACTCATTCCTATTATGTCATAAGGCTTATATAACCATACTAAAGGATCAGGCAATAGGTCATAAAACTGTAAACCTTGAACAGGAAAATCTGCATCATTGACAATTTCAAAAAAATAGGTAATCGTGTGATCTTCGCAGGTAATATCATGATTTACTTCTTTCTTTATAGTAATTACAGGATCGTCACAATCAATTTCTCCATCTAAAAAGACATCGTCTGATGTTGTATTATTACCATTGAAATCAATGTAGATTTGATTAGATGGTCCGTTTAATTGGACATTAAAATCACTGTAATATCCAAATTCTGAATTTTGAGTATCATAGGTCAAAGTGATGGTTATGCAACATCCGGCAGGTATATCGTACGAACCTGAACTTTCACTACTACAACCGTTATCATTAAATATTGAATTCTGTAATGAGAAAAATTCATCGATATTATCATCAATTAAAACATTAAAGGCATCAACCTCACTAATATTACAGATATCAACATTAAACAACACCAAATTTTCACATATCGGACTTGGTGTTTGTGCACTTATAAAAGCTTGTAATGTTGCGATTTGATCAACACAAATGCTGTAATCATCAATATTGTTTTGATAAAATGATTCTACAAGCTCTGTTACAGGTAAGTCAAAAGACGGAGAAACACTAGCATCGTCATTTAAAACTGCATATAAATGAGTGGCCTGCTCCATAGGCAATGTGATCGTAAATGTTTCACTTGTTCCTACTGGAATATCACAGGGTATTATGAATGTAGATATATAGCTTGCCCCAAATAATGTGGGGTCATTGTGATAAAAGCTTACTGGTGTTCCACCAGGAATCGACAATTGCGATAAAGCTTCGACTGTAAATGTTATATCTACGAATTCTGGATAAGGGCAATTATGAGCTAAAACAACCTCATCAATTGTCAAAGCTCCATCTCGCTCAAAATAAGTAGTCGACGAATTGCTTGTACAATTATAAATTGAAAGAAAACTATGTAGCATTATTGGATCAATATCAATAAAGTTGTCACCAAAAAAAGCTAAATCTTTGGAGGATGCAGCCTGTGTCAACATTGCTCTATACGAGCTAGAATTGTAAACGTAATCAATGCCTATGTCAGCAATTAAAAATCCTTCTTCTTTTAAATCTTCAGCTAGATTTGCTGCGGAAAAACCAGGACAACCATCGAATGTAAATATGATCGTTTTAGTTGCATCGGGTCGGCCATTATCCAAAAGATAGGTTCTTGCAAAAAGCAAAGCATCGATGATATCCGTACCATTACTATAAGAACGTGGAAGATTTTCGTAATCCAATAACTGCGCAAAACTACCCGTCAATTCAACCTTTACATCCTGTTCATTTTTAGAGGACCATTCCACAATGGCCGCCTGTGAATCATCATTTGTAAATCCTAAATTAAGGGACTGAAGAAACGAAATAAAATAATCTTTTGATTGACCGTATTCTTCACCGTCTATGGCATTAGACACTAAATTCAGAATGATAATATCCATTGGTTCTTCACATCCTAATAACGGTAGTTCGTCATCTGGTAAATTAATCTGCACCGAAATCAATTCATTATTTGCGTCTCTAACTTCAACTACATATTCGCCTGTTGGAAGATCAGGAATAGTATAATTCAATTGGTTTACTGAGGTCATATTCCCCGACACTGGTCCTACCCAACTAACGGTAAAAGGGCCTTCACCTCCCTCCCAGAAAACATCTAAACTACCTGATGGTGCACCATTAATACTATTGTTAGTACCAATTTCAATAAATTCAAAAACAGCACCAATCAACTCTTCTATGATAACATTTTCTATTGTTGCAGATTCAGGAGTATCAGTATAGACCGTAATGCTATATGTACCAGCTCCTAAATCATCGAGAGAAAATATATTTTCAGAACTTTCTCCACTTCCTTGAGCATTGTCCTCTAGTCTTTCCCAATTATAATATATCGGTATTGTATCAGCTCCTAAAACTTGAATTTGAATGGAACCATTATTTACACCTACGCAGGATGGGAACGTTTGAGCATCAACAATAAAACAATTAGCACAAGTACTCCTCATTTCTAAGAGTCCATATTGCGTCCCCAAGATGATGTTAGGATAATCTCCACTGTCCGAAATTTCTATAGCATCATATCTCCCTATATTTCCAGTAAAGGTATTTTGTGCCAATACTTCTCCATTCCTAGCAACCATCATGACCTGATCATCAGAAGAAACAATGAAGAACTCCATATCCAATGGATTCTTACTGTTAAATTCAATACCGTTGATCGATTGTGTACTTACAGGAAAAGATTCTATGACGCTCAGATCACTACCATTCAATATGTTTATATTTCCATCATTTGTCCCAGCTACTATTTCCAGCGAACCGTTATTATCCCAGTCAAATAGATTAATCGAAGTATAATTAACTCCACTCTCGGAGGTTAACATACTATAACTCGGTCCATCAAATTTATAAACTAAGCTTTTGCACAAAATGATTTCGTCTTCTGGATCGTTGTCAACATTACCTGAAAGCACACCAGACGCAAAAACATTAAACTGTAATTCTTCACTTTGAAATTCAATGCTAAAATTATTACTATTAATGACGTACAATTTTTTTTCACCACTACAAATAAATTCAGCGGTTCCATCCATATCAATGTCATTAATGGCTAAGGCTTCAAAGCTATTAAAATCATATTCGAAAAAAGTCTCTACATTATATGTAGAACCATCAACGACCCATATGGTTGCATCATACAATATTCCAGCCGCAACCACTATATCTAAATCGCCATCATTATTGTGATCATAAACTTCCAAATTGAAAATTCCGTCCCAAACATCTTCAAACAAATCAATGGCAGAAACAAACTCAAGAACCTTTGATTCTGCATCGTAAATGGAAAGCACACCGCTTTCATAACCACTTTCACTTTCAAGGCTTATAGCAATAATTTCATCTGATCCGTCTTGATCAATATCGGCAATCTCAATAGCATAATAGGGACCCACAATATCTCTTGATTGCCATTCAAATAATAGATTATTTGCGTCGTGAATAAATAAATAATCAGATCCAGATGAACTCGAACCAGAACCCCAAACTATCTCATCAGAATTATCTCCGTCAAAATCGCCAATACATATTCCAGTCACTCCGTGTTCTGGATTATCAAGTTCCCATATAAGACTTCCGTCGGATGAGTTATGGGCATATAAACTTCCCCATTGATCATCACCATAGACTATTTCATCCACGCCGTCATCATTTAAGTCAACCATTTCTAAAGCGTCTACTGTAATATCTAAGATTATGGTAAACTTAACACTGTTAATTTCAACATCCGCAACGAGAATGTCGTTGCTTGAGGATCCTATAATTGCTTCTAGTTTAGCATCATTATCTAAATCAGAAAGCTCAACAAAATTTCGATCATTGGGATTGATTAGGTTTAGATTGTATTCCTCAGTGTAGTTTCCATCGGAATCAATTTCTAGAATTCTACCATTCGATAACACAGTTTCAATATCAGCATCGTCATCAACATTTCCTACGTCTAGATACCCAGCTTCAATCTCAAGGGTAAACTTTTCACTAAAATCTATTGGGTCGAAAGCCGAGATAAATTCATTTGAACAAAGTACTAAGTCTAGAGCTCCATCACTATCTATATCTCCTAATGTAATATCCTTCACATCTGTATAATCCCAAGAATTGCCTAGATCAATTCTTTCCACCTCTGTAAAGGAATTCAAATCTATAATGACAAATTCATTCTCTAATCCTAAAACTAACTCCATATCACTGTCGCCGTCTAGATCATACATTTCCATTTTTGTGATATAACTATCATAATATGGACTCAAATAAACTTTATCGTATTGGTCGGTTATTACGTTATACTTTAAAACAAACCACCATGAAACATTTCCGCCGTTATAATTATTCGTATTAACTATTATTTCTGATGCTCCGTCTCCATCAAAATCATAATTAATAATAGAATTTCGTTCTCCTAAACTTCTTCCCATTACTCTATCTTCCCAAAGTAGCGGGCAACTATTTCCTATTACATTACATCCTTGTGATTGAGCTCCAACAAAAGAAAAGAGGATAGCAAAAAATACCATCGCAATCAAACTAGTTGTTTTAATTAGGTTCATGTATTGTAAATATTTTAAGGTCGAAAAGATCCTTGCTTGTTATCCTTATCAAATTAGTCAAAAAAACCTTAAATACAGCGGAATTTAATAACTTTTGGTTCTAGTCGAAATAAAGCATATCATAACCAGTCAATACTCTATCACTAAGAATTAGTCTGTTTCGGATGCGATGTGTTGATTTCAATTCCAATATCCCTCAAATAATACTCGTATACTCCTCTTTGAAACAATCTCGTTTTCCCATTAACATTTTGCAACAAACAATAATAATCTTGAACAATATCGCCTTGTTGCTCAAAATTAAAATCCAGCAAACTTTTCTTTTTGCCCATAGCCGAATATAAGCCCTCTACTCCACCATAATCATATTTCTCCTTCGAATGTTGAGCCTTCAAGGCTTCATAGATGTAGATCGAACCTAAAGTCTGATATTGCCAGATATGAACCACTTCATGAATCAGTACATCTAGACTAATCTTGTCGTAATAATTAATCGTATTGTAACTCACATATGCAAATCGCTTTTGCTTGGGACCTAAAATAGCTTTGCCATCAATTTTAATCTGGTTGATGTTGACGCTTTCGCGAAAGATAGAATTGACTGCTTTCTTTTCTGAATTATTTAGCCTCCTTGTATGGGATTTTGTAATAAGCATGATGGATTCATAAATCTCAGGAAAACCGAATAAGTCCAAAATGAAGAGAAATAAATGAACCAGCCAATCTAAAGGATTCTTAGCCTTAAATGGATTTCTCCATTGGGCTTGACCCAAAAACAAACCAGTAAAATGCTTTATGATCCGATTAAATCTTAATGGAATTTGAGATACAAAATATTGAAGTGTGCTAAGAATAAGCATTATTCGAAGCGCAATACTTTAACAGGATCTATCCTTGTAATTAAAAAGGTCGGCAGGATCAAAAAGATCAATGTAACGATGAGTGTTCCTAGATTTAATAAGACAACAGTCAGAACATTTAACTCAATCGGTGCAACGGACAGATAATAATTGGCTTCATCCAACTTGATGAATTCAGTATACTTTTGAAGTAGACATACACCGACACCTAGTAAAGTCCCATAAATCAACCCACGAGAAATAATATAAAAGGCATGATATAAAAAGATCTTTCGGATACTCCAATTGTTACTTCCTAGTGCTTTCAAAACACCTATCATTTTAGTTCTTTCTAAAATTAAAATCAATAAAGCGGTAATCATATTAATGATAGAGACGATGATCATCAAACAAAGAATGACCACTTCATTTATATCTTGTAAGCTCAACCATTCGAAAATGTTAGGAAATTTCTCTCGAATGGTCTCAGCATATAGATTTGCTGGTAGAATGGTGTAATATATATACTCCGACAAAATATTCATGTCATCCAAGTCATCTACAAAAATCTCTAATCCTCCTACTTGATCTTTTGACCAACCATATACTTCTTTGACTTGTCGAATATCTGCTATGGCAAATTTCTTATCATACTCTCCCAAGCCGGTATTGTATATCCCCTTGACTTGAAATCTTCTTTTTAATTCGTTGCCATCATCAATGAAATGCATGATCAATTTACTTCCCACTTCAAGTTTCAACCTACTTGCAGTTTTTTTCGAAATCATGATTTGATCAGATGGCAATGAGTCATTACTATTCAAATTTAAAGGCTCTCCTTCTTTTATATATGGCTTCATTCGATCCCAATCGAAATCCGGACCTACACCCTTGACTACAATCCCTTCAAATTCTTTTTTCGTACTAATAATTCCCGGTGCCAATGCAAATGAATGCGCATGGCTGACACCACCTTCGGTTTTATGTTGGTTAAAAAAGGGCAATTCCCATCCTCCAATTCTTAAAGGCTTTTGATATTCTACAGCCTCGACATCTTTAAGCTGCTGATAAAACTCAAGGGAAATATCCATTGGCTTTGGTTCACGAGTCAAGCTCACATTAGAATCTGTGATATGAATATGACCCCAAAATCCAAAAATCTTCTCAGTAATTTGCTGTTTGAATCCCGTAATCAAGGCTGTCGTCACGATCATGACAGCTAAACTCACTGCAATAGAAATCACCGCAATCCGCATGATAACCTTTGTAAAGGTGTTTCCTTTACCAAAACCAACTTTCTTAGCTATATAATGCTCTAATTTCAATGAATGCCTTGCCTTTACGAATCGTAATATTACTAAAAAGTATACTTTTGTAATCTAAAACTTAATTGAATGAATTTTATTGAAGAGTTGCGTTGGAGAAATATGCTTCATGACATGACACCTGGAGCAGAAGAAGCATTGAATGAAGGTAAACAAAGAGGATATATTGGGTTTGACCCAACGGCACCTTCCTTGACAATAGGTAACTACGTTCAGTTGATGTTATTAGGCTTTTTTCAGAGATCTGGACACCAACCTATTGTGGTCATGGGTGGTGCAACTGGACGAGTTGGTGACCCCTCAGGAAAGGATAAAGAACGTGAACTAAAAAGCTATGATGAATTGGATCACAATCTAAGTTTCCAAGTAAAACAAATGGAGAAATTCTTAGATTTCAACGATTCGACCAATGGAGCGATCATGGTGAACAACTACGATTTCTATAAAGAAATGAATGTTTTAGATTTCTTAAGAGATGTAGGAAAAACATTGACCGTTAATTATATGTCTTCTAAAGATTCCGTAAAAAAGAGATTAGAAACTGGTCTTTCCTTTACTGAATTCAGTTATCAATTATTACAAGCTTATGATTTCCAATGCTTGTACGACCACCATGGTTGCAAATTCCAAATGGGTGGTTCGGATCAATGGGGAAACATCACTTCTGGAACTGAATTCATTCGCAGAAACAGTCTAGGGAAAGCCTATGCCGTGACTACCCCATTATTGACCAAGGCAGATGGAACGAAGTTTGGAAAATCAAGTGATGGTAATATCTGGCTCGATCCAAATATGACTTCACCCTATAAATTCTACCAATACTGGATCAATGCTGATGATGCAGATATATCAAAATACCTACGATACTTTAGTTTTAAATCAAGAGAAGAAATTGAAAGTTTGGAATCAACTCATCTGGATGATCCTCGAATGTTGAAATCTATTTTATCAGAAGAGCTCACAACACGAGTTCATTCCGCTGAGGCTTTTGAAGCGGTTAAACAAGTATCTGAAATTCTATTCAACAAAAAAGCTAGTCAGGAATTCTTAAAGTCTATGAGCAAGGACGCACTTCGTTCAGTCAGTCAGGAAATTCCTTGTAAGGAGGTGGCTTTAAGCGCGATATCAAACCAAATCAATATTGTTGATTTCTTATCTGAAAGCACGGGAATTTTGACCTCTAAAAGTGATGTTAGAAGAGCCATTAAAAACAATGCCATCTCTATTAACAAAGAGAAATTAAGTTCGGAAGATTACACCATTAGCGCGGATCATTTATTACATGGATGTTATATCATGGTAGAAAACGGAAAGAAAAATAAATTCATCGTTCAAGCCTCGTAGCATGAGCCTGCGTAAACTCTTCTATAACCTGCCTCCTTCC
>JAHDBI010000022.1:9034-38998 GCA_020630475.1 Saprospiraceae bacterium | reverse complement strand
ACACCTTCAATTGGAAGTGCATCCCAGCCATTATCACCATTTTCAAAATCATTAAATTCTAATGTTTGCGACGTGATAGTAGGGTCAGAAGATAAAGTATAACTGAAATCAATTTCATCCTCGTATTCCATGTCTCCTAATTCGAATGTGACAACATTACCATTCACTGATGCCGTAACGTTGGAGGTAGCACTTACAAAAGTTAATCCATCAGGAATTTCATCTGTAACATAAACCCCAGGTACCATTGAAGGAATGTGATTGATAACATTTATGTCTACTTCTACATCTTCGCCAGCAGCAATCAGATCAGTGGCTGTTTTCTGGATTTTTAATTCTTCTATACATTGTGGACGAGTTTCGAAATTCTCAATTCCATCAGTACTGCTTGCACTACTTCCTTGATCAGCATAATATCCTAGCCCTCGTCTAGCGAAGACTTCCCAAATCATGCATTGATGGATACCGCCAAAGTTAATTTCATCAGCAGCTAAAATAGCATCTCTACCATCAATATATCCTGGATTACAAGGTTGTAATTTCATACCGTCCATAGCTAGTAAAATAGCCTTGTAATTTCCAGATTCGGTGTTTGATAAATCAGCATCGTATCCATAAAGGGCTTCAAACTCCCAAAATAAATCCCATAACATTTGGCACCAAACTTCACCGACTCCGTGTGGTATACTTCCTGAAACAATGTCGCTATAAGTTTGAGGGTTGGTATTCATATCCGTCGAGTAAGGAAATCTTCTAATCCCATTTCCAGATGTAGGTTCACTTACTAAGTAAGTACCAATTCCTCTTTTGTCCGTTCCTGCATCACCTGGTTCAACTGTAAAGACAAGGTTAAAATAATCACTCCATCCTTCTCCCATTTGTTCATCATTATTCAAACATCCCACTGTACTTGGACCACCTGTAAGTCGTAAAGAAACTCCGTGACCGAGTTCATGGGCGACAACGCCATTGTCGAAAGCACTAGTGAATTGAATTGGGCCAGTTGCTACTTCAGGTTCTTGAAGTTTAATTTGTACGATATTATCATTATTCAAAACGTTACGGATAGTATTACAAGTACTTTTCTTAAACGCTAATACAGGTATTGTTACATCTGGTCCCTGAACACCGGCACCCATATTTATAATTTCTTCACCTGTTCCACCGTTAACACCAGCAACGTTACAAATGATTACTGCAACAGCTCCTGCTTCTTCAGCATTGAAAGCTTTGGTTCCAAATTCGCATAGACCTCTATCAATAAAAGCAACTTTTCCATTGACATCTAAGGTATTAGTTATTGTTTCACAGCCAGTTGTAGGATTTGCAGTTCCATCATCCACAAAAACTGCATTTCCAATAATTGCATCCATTGTAATGGTTCCTCCCCAATCTGGCAAACCGTATTCAGATACTGGACCAGCTATTTGAATTGGTTCTAAAATATCTACTAGGCCACCAAGTGTACTGTCCCAAATACCCATTTGCATACGTGCATTTGAACCATCAGCTCCTCCAGCGTTAAAATTTGCGTTATTTGCCGCTCCAGGGTCAGAAGCTTCAGCGAAAACATAATCATTCCCTACACCGCCTAGACCATAATTGTTCAGTTGGTAATTACCAGACTCTTCAGTAAATCCTACTTGATATAATAAGTCATGTAAAGCATTGAAAATGTAAAACATATTGACTAATGCTGCATCAATCAGTTGGTCAGGCTCTAAACTTCCATCATATGGATAATCAAAATTTAAATCCATGCTTGAAGGACCAGAATCATCAGGAATATTATTTCCATCTGCATCTAAATAAGCATGAGCATTGTTTCCTCTCAAAGTAAAATAGTCAGGCTCTTCATCACCGTTAATATCGTGCCATCCGAAAGGAGAAGCACTATTTTGAGGTTCGACAATTAACGTTTGATCACCGTGATTTGGTGATTCAATTGGTAAAGCGAATGCCCTATAAGTTTCACCAGTCATCGAAGATTCTGAAATAGGTTTGAAGTTTTCATTGTGTTCTGCCATTTGCCCAGCACCACAACTTCTATCATGATTGTGTAATCCACCTTTATGACGACAGTAAAAAGTCCAATTGGTTTTGTCTACAACTTCCCCTGTTAAAGCATCAATTCTGATACTCCAATAGTTATTTGTTGAAATAACTTCTAACGATAGATCCCAAACTAATTGTAGATTTCTATCCTCATTAATGAAGTATTTCAAAGTAACCGGGATCTGATTGTGATTAAAATCCATGGCTTCAAAAAGAAAATCATTTTCTCCTCTTACTTCTATCATAGAAGTACCTGTAAAGTCTTGTTTAATATTTTTAGTTGCAACGGCGATAGCATCAATTGGTTCAATTGTAGCATCGGAACCGTTAACCTTAGAGGCAACATCAGGAACAAATTGTCCTGTGGCATAAACAACATTTCCCTCTTTAATATGAATTGACGTTATTCCATTATAAATAGGAATTCCATGCACGGTTTGATTTAAATAAATATGGCTTACTTGATTATGCCTAGATGTGTAAGCATCGCTAATGAGCACATCTTTGATATCATCTTTGGACAATTTCCACTCCTCAGACATCTCTTCTAAATATCGCAAAGCAATATCTTTATTCGTCTGAATTTGTGAAAAACCCACATGACAAAGACTTAATAATAATACAGCGGTAAAAATCTTTTTCATCAGAATTTTTTTTCTGGATTTAGGCTTTCGCCGAAAGGCAAAACACCTCATCCCTTTTGAGTAAATAAGTTTGATTTAAGTATTGTATATAAGATATACAGTAAACTTGTTTGTTAGTTCAATGCATTCTCCATAAAAAACACCAAGAACGCCCCCGAATATACAATATTGACCTCATTTTTAGGATGAATATTTGTTCAAAGCAATCTACAGGACAATATTCATGGACACGAATGGAAATTATCATAACTTCGCTCGTCATGGATCCTAATCTTAAGAAAACAGAAATTTTTGGCCGAAACCCCGTTATGGACGCCTTAGATTCTGATGTTTTACTCGATAAAATCTACATTTTAAACAGTCTCCGAGGTCCTTATGAGATACAAATAAGGAATAAATGCCGGGAAAAACAGGTTCCTCTAATCAAAGTTCCCGAAGTTAAACTCTCAAAATTCCGACATAAGAACCATCAAGGAGTAGTAGCTGTCATTAGCCCAATCACGTTTTATAACATCGAAGAGTTGGTGCCGTGGGTATACGAACAAGGCAAAGATCCTTTTATTCTAGTTCTGGATGGAGTGACTGATGTAAGAAATTTTGGAGCTATAGCTCGTTCAGCCCTGGCTTTTAATGTCAGTGCTATTTTAATATCAAGCAAAAAAAGTGCTGCTGTCAATTCAGATGCGATTAAATCTTCTGCCGGGGCTTTATTAAAAATCCCTGTGTGCAGATCATCGACGATATTAGAAGGGATCAATTATTTGAAATCCATTGGTTTACCCATTTATTCAGCAGCCTTGAGAAATGCGAAAACTTTAAATGAGTTAAATATTACTGGACCCAAAGTAGTGGTCATGGGGTCTGAGGATAGGGGAGTGTCTCGAGAGGTTTTGCAATTATCAGATGAAATTTTTAAAATACCACAATCGCCCGAAATGGAATCTCTAAATGTTTCTGTAGCATCAGGAATTATTCTCTATCATTGTTTCGTTAATCAATAACAAAGTATATTTTTTATGAGATTAAGACATCTATTCGTTTTCATTTTTCTTGTTGGGTTTTTGACTTCGTGTAAAACACAAAAGATTAACCGAGAAGAAATTATCAACCATAAATTGGCAGATGCCTTATTGTGGAAAGTTGAAGGGAAGGATTTGAAAACTCCCTCGTACGTATTTGGAACGATTCACATTATACCCGAGGACGATTATTTTTTGCCCGATGGAACATTAACCGCATTGGATCAATCCAAACAGGTCTATTTTGAAATTGATATGAAAGATATGACCGATATAGGCCAGCAAATGGGTTTGCTTAAAAGTGCATTCATGAAAGATGGAAAAGGTCTAAAAGATTTGATTTCTGAAGAGGATTATGATCTTGTAAAAGCACATTTTGATAAAATGGGTTTGCCTTTATTCTTATTCGAAAAAATGAAGCCCATGTTTTTAACGGTGTTTGCGTCCAGTGATTTTGATCCAAATGGAATTCAAACAGGAGAGTTAAAGTCCTATGAAATGGAGATTTATGAAATCGCCAATAGAGGCAACAAAGAAACGGGTGGACTTGAAACGATTGATTATCAACTTGGTCTCTTTGATTCAATTCCTTATACTGATCAAGCTAAAATGTTGGTTGAATCGATTAAAAATGGAGACATCGCTGGAGATCAATTTAAGGAAACTATCGATTTGTATAAAAGCCAGAATATCACAAGTATGGCAGATTTATCTGGCAGCGGTGATGAGAATCTGGGTCAATATGAAGATATATTGCTTGTTCAGAGAAATAAAAACTGGATTCCGGTCATGTCTGAATTGATGGGAAAGGGTACTTCCTTTTTTGCGGTTGGTGCCGGTCATTTGGGTGGGCCCAATGGGGTAATAAAACTACTCATGATGGAAGGTTATACTTTGAGTCCGATTAAATCTCTGTAAAATGGCCATACTACTTCCTTTACGAGGTGTTGCTCCTAAAGTTGCATCTTCCGTATTTGTTGCAGAGAATGCAACCCTTACTGGTGATATTGAAATCGGTGAAAATTCTAGCATCTGGTATCAGGTTGTCATTCGCGGTGATGTCAATAAAATAAGAATTGGAAAGAATGTGAATATCCAAGATCATTCTATGGTTCATGGTAGTGTTGGACGAAAGGATACGATTATAGAGGATAATGTCAGTATTGGCCATCGAGCCATCGTACATGGTTGTCATATTAAGTCCAACGTTTTGGTGGGAATGGGAGCTATTATTTTGGATGATGTGGTGATTGAAGAAAATGTAATCATTGGTGCTGGCGCTGTGGTCACCCAAGGGAAACATTTAGAGTCTGGGTTTATTTATGCTGGAATTCCTGCCAAAAAAATAAAAGCCTTAGATGCTGATGGAATCCATCCATATATAGCGATGACCTCGGCGAGTTATGTAGAAAACGCTAAGCTCTATAAAAAAGAACAAGGTTAGGGTCATTTTTTTCGTTTGATCAAATACACTCCAGACAGTATCAATAACATTCCTACAAGGTGATTTATGCCAAATGCTTCACCATCCAAGATTCCCCATAAAATGGCTACTACCGGAATTAAATAGCTCACCGAAGCACTGAAAACACCATTCGTTTTTTTAATGAGGTGGAAGAAAATGATGGTGCATATCACTGTTGCTAGTATCGATAAAGTACATACCGAGGCGAGAGAAAATAAAAATGATTCATTAGACAACCATGAATCATAATTCCCCTTAAAGATTAAATACAACATGGCCGGTGGACCAATGATGAAAAAAGAGACTGAACTGACCATTAATGCGCTAATACCCTTGAAGAAGGATTCAACGAAATTGACATTAAATCCATAACAAACCGTTCCAAGCTCGACGAAAATAGCGTACCATTCATTTCCTGACCCAGTCAATCGTTCTCCATAAACGATCATGATAGCAGAGCCTATAAATCCGAGTAAAACTCCAATGGCGTTGTTTTTTGAAAAAGCTCGTTTAAACCACATCAAGCCAAAAAGAAAAGTAAATATTGGCGTAAGCCCATTTAAAACACCTGATAAAGAAGAAGATATTTCAGTTTGGGCGATAGGGTAAAGAAATGAAGGGATGCCGCTACCGGTTAGGCCGACAACAATAAAAAGACCAAGCTTCTTCCATGGAATCGATTTTCTTAGATAAAAGACAAAAGGAGCAAAACACAATGAACTAATGCTTACCCTTAATGCGGAGACCTCCAATGGCGTGAAGGTCAACAAGGATTTCTTGATTAAAATGAAAGAACTACCCCAGATGATAGCGAGCAAAACAAAAATGAAAAATATGTATACGTCAAACTTCTTCTCCATCTTGTTATTTGGCAAAAATGATTAGGTAAGGAAAACGAAAATAACACTCTTTATATTAGCAAAGATAGCTATCTATTTGATTAACTTTGGCCAAACTAAATCACCTGAGCATGGTCAATGTTAAACTCTTTTCTGGGGAGAATTCTCTCTTTCTAGCTGAGAAAATTTCTGATTATTACGGATATAATCTTGGTAATGTTACTGTCAATCGGTTTAAGGATGGCGAAATGCAAACGGTGATCAAAGAATCTGTACGTGGTTCTCAAGTGTTTTTTATACAATCTACTTTTGCTCCTACGGACAATTTAATGGAACTTCTTCTGCTTATTGATTCTGCTAAAAGAGCGTCAGCGGGTTATATTACTGCGGTGATTCCATATTTTGGTTATGCACGTCAAGACAGAAAAGATAAACCTAGGGTTCCAATTTCAGCCAAGTTGATCGCAAATATTTTACAAGCTGCAGGTGCCAATAGGATAATGACCATGGATTTTCATGCTGATCAGATTCAGGGATTTTTTGATATTCCAGTGGATCACTTAAAAAGTGAGGCCATTTATATCCCTTTCTTAAAGAATCAGGATTTATCCAATACGATTTTTGCCTCTCCAGATGTTGGTGGGGTAAAAAGGGCCAGAAGTTATGCCAAATACTTTGAAAGAGATTTAGTGATCTGTGATAAAGAGAGAAGACGGGCAAATGAAGTTGCGGCAATCACTGTTATTGGTGAAGTTAAAGGGGCCGATGTTATACTAATTGATGATATCGTGGATACGGCTGGTACTCTTTGTAAAGCGGCAGATGCTCTAATTGAAAAGGGGGCTAAAAGTGTTCGAGCGCTTTGTACACATCCTGTTTTATCTGGAAATGCGTATGAAAACATCGAAAACTCGCAATTAACTGAATTAGTCGTGACAGATACCATTCCTCTGAAGAAGGACTGTGATAAAATTAATGTCCTATCCTGTGCCAAGTTATTTGCACGTGCAATCCGTAATACGCACGAATACAAATCAATAGCAGCGCTTTTCGTTGAGAAATAGACCATATTTTTTAAAAGGAGAAATAGTAGGTAGAATAATAGGAAATGCCTATTTTTGCACTCCATTTTAAAAATGCAGAATAATATAAGTTATGGAAACAATAACTGTTAAAGGAGAAAAAAGAGACGGATTAGGAAAAGTTGCTACCAGAAATGCTAGAAAACAAGGTCTAATTCCAGCTGTTATATACGGAGGTGATTCAAATGTGAGTTTTTCTACCATCACAAAGGAAGTGAAACCATTGATTTATACACCGGAATTTAAATTGGCGGATGTCAATGTTGATGGTGAAAGTCATAAGTGTATTGTAAAAGATATTCAGTTTCACCCAGTCACAGATGCTATTATGCACATCGATTTTCTTAAGCTTGTTGATGGACACCCAATCAAAGTGGAAGTTCCTGTAGAATTTGAAGGAGTTTCTCCAGGGGTTAAAAGTGGTGGAAAATTAATCCAACAAATTAGAAGAATTAAGATTAAGACGGTTCCTGCTAAATTAATTGATAAATTATCTGTTAATATCTCTGAATTAGAGTTAGGAGGTGCAGTAAGGGTTAGAGATATTAGTGCTGTGGATGGTATTGAAATACTTGTGAATGAAGCTACGCCAGTAGCTACTGTTGAAGTACCAAGAGCATTGAAGAGTGCAGAGGCAGCAGAAGCTGTTGCAGCTGGAGCTGGAGAAGCAACAGAAGAAGCTTCAGCAGAATAAACTCATCTTTAAGATGTATAAAAAAGGGCATTGCGATCAACGCAATGCCCTTTTTTTATGTGGTACGAATTTTGTACATATTAAAAAAAGTTTTAATATAAAAAAGAGCCATTCGTTACCGAAAGACTCTTTTAGCAATTTATTAAACTTATTACTAACCTTTTCAAAAAAAAGTTATCCGCTGAAGAATAAACAATTTCTCCTATGTTAAAGAACGGATTAATCATAAAATCGCTGCTTTTACTCTTTGCATTTGCCTTTATTTCTTCATGTTCTACGGTGCAGGTTCGTAAATACTCTTCTAAGAAAAGAGTTTCTAATCAAAGAAAGACCACCAAATTAGAACATGTATCTACTTTTGTTGATGCTCAACGAAATATGGTAGTAGCCGAGGCTAAAAAATATTTAGGAGTACCGTATAAGTATGGTGGAAAATCACCGCACACTGGTTTTGATTGCTCAGGTTTATTGACTTATGTATTTAATAAGACAGGCATTGGCTTGAGTGGTTCGTCTTCACAAATGGCCAAAAAAGGTAGAATGACTTCAACAGGCCAATGCAAAAAAGGGGATTTGGCCTTCTTTGGAACTAATGGTAAAGTGACACATGTTGCATTGATTGAAAGTGTTGATCAGCATTCCTTTAAATTGTTACACAGCACCAGTTCAAAAGGAGTAAGGATCGACGATATGCGCAAATCTGAATATTGGCAAAAGAAATATCTATTTTCACGATCAATTATTCATTAAAAGCGTTGTATTATCGGAATTATAGACTATGTAAGATCTTTTTTTAGGATCGATAAAAAGAAAGGAATGATTAATTTGATTTTATTTGGCCCTCCAGGGTCGGGAAAAGGAACCCAAGCTGCGAGATTAGTAGAGAAGTACAAGCTCATGCATGTATCTACAGGAGATCTTTTTAGATATGAGATGGGAAATGATACTCCACTGGGTTTAAAGGCGAAAGAATATATTTCAAAAGGTGAATTAGTTCCAGATGAAGTGACTGTTGGAATGCTTTCTAATAAATTAGACATGTATCCAGAAGCAAAGGGTTTTATTTTGGATGGTTTTCCAAGAAATGTTTTTCAGTCAGAAGCCCTAGATAAATTATTGAGTGATAAAAATTCAGCGGTGACTCAATTAATAGCACTTGATGTTGAGGAGGAAGAGATCGTCCAACGAATTTTAAAGCGGGCAGAAACTTCAGGTAGAAAAGATGATGCAGATGAGGGTATCATTCGAAATCGAATCGAAGTTTATAAAAACGAAACGGCCATCGTATTTGATTATTACGAAAAAGCAAATAAGGCAAAACGAATTTCGGGAATGGGCTCAATAGATGAAATTACAAATAGATTATTCGAAGAGATCGATTCAATCCTCTAATCTTAATTAAGGATATATGGCAGATAATAATTTTGTAGATTATGTAAAAATCTGCTGTCGAACAGGGAACGGTGGTTCCGGATCAGCGCATTTTTTTAGAGATAACATGACAGCCAAGGGTGGTCCTGATGGTGGTGATGGCGGTCGTGGAGGCCATATCATTCTCAAAGGGAATAGAAATCTATGGACGCTATTGCATTTGAAATACAGAAAACATGTAATAGCAGGAAATGGATTTAATGGTGCAGGTTCACATAAAAGTGGAGCCTATGGTAGCGACATTACCTTGGAGGTCCCGCTAGGGACTGTGGCGAAGGATGCAGAATCTGGAGAGGTGCATTTTGAAATAACTGAACACGATCAGGAGATTATTCTTTTAAAAGGTGGTCGTGGTGGCCTGGGTAATGCTCATTTTAAATCCTCCACAAATCAAACACCACGTTTTGCTCAAGAGGGAGAATCAGGGAAAGAAGAGTGGAAAATTTTAGAATTGAAAATATTAGCGGATGTAGGTTTGGTGGGTTTCCCCAATGCAGGTAAATCTACCTTGTTATCAGTGGTGAGTGCGGCAAAACCAAAAATTGCAAACTATGCATTCACTACCTTGACGCCTAATCTTGGTATTGTTTCATATCGGGATAGTAGATCCTTTGTAATGGCAGATATCCCAGGTATCATAGAAAACGCTCATATTGGAAAGGGATTAGGAATTCGGTTTTTAAGACATATTGAAAGAAATTCAGTTTTACTTTTTTTGGTTCCTTCTGATGCAGAAGATATTACCAAGGAGTACTATATTCTGCTCAATGAACTTCAAATGTTCAATGAAGAACTCCTTCATAAGCCAAAGATTTTGGCGATTTCAAAAGCTGATTTAGTAGATGAGGAATTGAAAGAAATGATTGAAGCAGAGCTGGAAGTAGATATACCATATCTATTTTTCTCATCAGTAACTCAAGAGGGTATCAATCAATTGAAGGATCAAATTTGGAAGGTGTTAGAGACAGATTAATTATTGCAATTCTTCACCCTTCTCTTTAATAGAATCAAAAGTCTCCATCATTTTATCCCAAAAACCTGTAAACATCGGTTTAGATTTGGCAATGAGTGATTTTGAAGCTTCAGGTAAAGGTTGTAGCAAACTGTAAGTATTAGATTCTGATATCGCTTTCTCGGAGATTAAATTAGATTTTTGTCCAAAGAAAATCATGAAGCTCAATAAAACGGCCATGAATAAACCCATCACCGCACCCCCTAAAAGTTTATTAATGGAGTCTAATTGAATCGCTTCAACCGCATCCGTCAATCTGTCACCGATAAACCGAATAATGAATATCACCAGCAAAAAAGTGATGACAAAGCCTAGTATGAAAGCTAATGATTGATTACTGATCACTTTTTGAATAAAGCCAATCATCAAAGGAGATAGTTTTAATGTAGCTACTACCGCAACTAAAAGAGACAATGTATCAAAAACGGTATTGATGAGGCCTCTTTTAAAACCGTTGAAGAATCCCAATCCGACAACAATTAAAACTATAATATCAATGATCATATCTTAAAATTTCGTCGAAGATACATGCTAAATAATTTTTATTATATTTTTTTCGACGAGCGTCGAAATGTTAATTATTCTAAAAAGTATGCATTTTGAGATACTATTAGCTCTATTCTTGGGTTTAACAAATACTCACCATAATTGCTAATCAACTGAATAACAAGGTTGATGTATATGATTTGGTGGTTTTATTTTATAATTTCGTGTAAATGCTTAAAATCCTTCATAATATTTCAAAACTCAGAATAGCTTGTCTATTTGTATTAGTGCAATCCATAAGTTACGCTCAGGATATGCCTAAAGTATTTTTGATAGGTGAGAACGAAGCAGAATATGAAGAATTAGTAACAGAATGTAATACCATGTTACTTTCTGTATGTAAAGATTCAATGAATGTTGCTTATTCCAATTGGTTGACAATGTTATCCGATATGGAAGAATATGCAAAAACAGTTGACTACGATATCAAAGGCGTAAAGATCTGGATCAATGTTTTCTGGAATGGAGATGGTACACTCAAACATATTGTATATTATCCCAAATCCACTTCTCGTAATATGGATTTTGAAGAACTTTCTGCTTTCTTTTCCAGCTTTATTAATAATTATCAATTACCGGTTAAGCATTACAGTTGTTACTCTCACTACGGAAGTGCTACCTTTCCCACTTTTTCTCGTAGATATAAAGAACAGGAAAAATAGTGTTACGTTGTTTATTCTGGATTTTAGTTTCATTTCTCGTAGTCAGTTGCAGTGATCCTGATCATATAGAATATGACAATTTTTCCATTGCTCTAAATACAAGACTTAATGACATCTCAGTCATCAATGACGATATGTATATCGTTGGTGGCGATCTATGGGAGTCTGGACAATTGTTGAAATCTGATGATGGCGAAAATTTCAATATAGAATTAGATACATCAACATCCCTAACTTCAATCCTCCCTATCGAAAACGAAATATTCAGTGTAGGATTTGACTGTTTTTTATTTAAAAAGTCTGTGGAAAGTGGAAATTGCGAATTCAGAAGATTACCTGGGAATATTATTTTGCGATCTATCTCCAAGGCACAAAATGAAATCGTGGTAACCGGAGGTCATGGTTATGGGGAAGGATATATCTATAACCTCAATGATGATTTAGATGTAGATTCTGTTCACACATTTCAATTCAATATTAATGGCGTTGACTTTAGTCCAAGTTTAAATACTTTTTTTGCGGTGGGTTTTGGAGTTATACTCCAATATAATAGAGATGAATTAACATGGAATTCCATAGGTATAGAAGGAGACTTTTATAAAGACATACAATTTGTAGATGATCAAATCGCATATATTGCTGGTCAATCTGGTCAAATTTTGAAAACAGTGGATGGTGGAGTTCAATGGAAAGAAGTATTAGGGAATTCTAACGTGTCCTTACCAAAGGGCTTGAATAAAATTCATTTTCTTGATGCCAATGTCGGTGCAGTCGTAGGAAACGACGGTATCATTATTTACACAAAAGATGGAGGTCAAAGTTGGACTGAAAGCCAATTAAAGGGTGCGCCTGACTTGTATTCAGTATACGTCAATCCACAAGGTGAAGCATATGTTTGCGGATACAATGGATTCATCGCCCGCGTTTCATTATAATTATAGATATCTTTTTCAAATCAGTAAAAAGCCGCTAATCACTCCCTTACAGTTTAGCCGATTATTTAATATGAATTTGTAATTTTAGGCTCAATTCTTTAAGAAGCGCTATGACACAAGTGACATATACAGAAGATAATATTCGTTCATTAGATTGGAAAGAACATATTAGGATTCGTCCAGGTATGTATATCGGTAAGCTGGGAGATGGAACATCACCAGATGATGGTATCTACATTTTGTTGAAGGAAGTGATAGATAATTCTATAGATGAATTTGTCATGGGCCATGGAAAGAATATAGACATTAAAGTGGAGGATGGTAAGGTCTACGTAAGGGATTATGGAAGAGGTATACCTTTAGGAAAAGTCGTAGATGTTGTTTCCAAAATTAATACTGGTGGAAAGTACGATTCTAAAGCCTTCAAAAAGTCTGTAGGATTGAATGGGGTAGGATTGAAAGCAGTGAATGCTCTTTCCAATTATTTTAAAGTACAAGCCATCCGTGATGGTAAGACCGCTGTTGCGGAATTTGAAAGAGGAGTACTTACAAATAAAACGAAAATAAAAAAGGATAAAGGGGAGAATGGTACAATGATAGAATATGTGCCTGATGATAGTATTTTCAAATCTTACAAGCATAGAAGTGATTTCATTGAGAATCAATTATGGAATTACGCCTATTTGAATGCCGGTCTAAGGATCAATTTTAATGAGAAGACGCTATACTCTAAAAATGGACTACTCGACTTACTAACTAAAAAAACGAAACCCGAAACACTTAGATATCCTATCATTCACGTAAGGGGAGAAGATATTGAAATTGCCTTGACACATGGTCAGCAATATGGGGAAGAATACTATTCATTTGTTAATGGTCAATATACCACTCAAGGGGGTACTCATTTACAGGCTTACAGAGAAGCTATTGTAAAAACGGTTAGAGATTTTTACGGTAAGAATTTTGATACTAGGGATATTCAAGCATCAGTTATTGGTGCCATTAGTGTTCGAGTAGAAGAACCTGTATTTGAGTCTCAAACGAAAACCAAATTAGGGTCAATCAATGTTGGTCCAGAAGGGCCCAGTGTTCGAGCATTTGTGATGGATTTTGTCAAGAATCAATTGGACAATTATCTCCACAAGAATAAAGAGGTAGCCGAAGCCATTCTCAAAAGGATCCAACAATCTGAACGAGAAAGAAAAGATATCGCTGGTATCAAAAAATTAGCGAACGAAAGAGCTAGAAAGGCTAATGTGCACAATAAAAAATTGAGAGATTGTCGAGTACATTATGACGATAAGAAAAGAAAGGATCAGGAGTTAAAAGACAGCACTATGGTTTTCATTACTGAGGGTGACTCAGCGAGTGGTTCTATTACAAAAGCAAGAAATGTCCAAACCCAAGCAGTATTTAGTTTAAGGGGTAAACCTTTAAATTGTTTTGGCCTTTCGAAAAAAGTAGTTTACCAAAATGAAGAATTGAATCTTCTTCAACATGCGCTTAATATAGAGGATGGCTTAGAGGATTTGAGATTTAATAAGGTCATTATTGCCACGGATGCTGACGTTGATGGGATGCATATTAGGTTGTTGTTACTTACTTTCTTCCTTCAGTTCTTTCCCGATCTAGTGAGACAAGGACACTTATTTATTTTGGATACACCTTTATTTAGAGTAAGGGATAAGAGTAAAACTTTTTATTGTTATACAGAGGCAGAAAAACAAGACGCGATCGATAAGCTACGAGGCAAGCCCGAGATTACAAGGTTTAAGGGATTAGGCGAAATATCGCCCAATGAATTTGAAGACTTTATAGGAGAGCACATTAAACTCGATCCAGTTATCTTAGATGACGACACAAAGATTGAAGATTTACTGAGTTACTATATGGGTAAAAATACACCAGCTCGTCAGACGTTCATTATTGATAATCTGAAAGTGGAATTAGATCAAATTGCTCCGACTAATGAGGTTATTGATCCAGAGGAAGAGGCCGTTGAAGAAGACGCAGTAGTCAATAAATAGGCCTCCTAAGCAAATACTAATATTTCATTTACAATTCAACTAACGAATTCTACAGTTCAAAGGAAAGTACTGTTTTCGATTCAGTTTCATGTCGATTATTGTTCTATCAATTCATTTAAAACAGAACAATGAAAAAAACAATATTTCTTTTCGCGTTTATCTTTTTCACTTTCGTGAATGGTATTGGCCAAACAACTCAAGTGGTAAAAGGACAAATTTTAGACATAGACTCCGAACTTCCATTGATTGGTGCTACAATACAGTTTCTTTCTGAAAACGAAACGATTGGTTCGGCTTCAGATATTGATGGAAAGTTTATTTTGACAGGAATACCTGTAGGTAGGCAAAATTTTGTGGTTTCTTACCTAGGTTATGAAGATCAAGTGGTTTCCAATGTATTAGTAGGTTCTGGTAAAGAAATTATCCTAGAAATTAAAATGAGAGAGTCCTTTGAAACACTAGACGAAGTCGTCATTAGTTCAAAAAAGGATAAAACAGAAACCATTAATGAAATGGCCGCAATTAGCGCAAGAACATTTTCATTAGAAGAAGTAACCAGATATAGTGGCGGTAGAAATGATGTTTCTCGCCTTGTGAGCAATTATGCTGGCGTAAGTACGGCTGATGATTCTCGAAATGATATCGTCATTCGAGGTAACTCGCCGACTGGAGTGCTTTGGCGTTTGGAAGGCATTCCGATTCCAAATCCTAACCACTTCGCTACTTTAGGCACCACAGGTGGTCCAGTAAGTGCCCTCAATACCAATCTTTTAAAGAACTCTGATTTTATGACGAGCGCATTTACCGCCGAATATGGAAATGCATTATCCGGAGTATTTGATTTAGGCTTCCGAAAGGGGAATACAGATAAATATGAGGGGACTTTTCAAATTGGGGCATTCTCCGGTATAGAAGCTATGGTCGAGGGACCTATCAATAGGTCAAATAATAGTTCATTTGTCGTGAGCTTTAGAAATTCTTTTGCTCAGTTTGCAGACGAATTAGGGATTGATATCGGAACAAACGCCACTCCTATATATAGGGATCTATCTTTTAAAGCGGATTTTGGAAAATCTAAAATGGGACACTTTTCATTATTTGGCATCTTGGCTCAAAGCGACATTGATTTCCTTGCCTCCGAAACGGATATGAATGACATATTTGCCAATTCGGATGAGGATAGTTTTGCTGAATCGAAATTGGGTATTGTTGGAATTAAACATAATTATCTTTTAAACGATAATAGCTATATCAGGACTGTTATTTCTAGCACTCTTTCGGGGAATGATTTTAATTCTGATAGATATTTGAATGAGGAACTGTCAGATAAAGTATCTTTCGTAGAAGTTTCTGACGAAACGACTACACAGTCCATATCAAGTTTCATTAACACAAAGCACAACAAGAAATTTACATCAAGATTTGGTTTCAATGTGGAGAGAAAGCAACTCAAGAGTGTAGCAAAGGATCGAGATGGGAGACCTGATTTTGATATGGATGGTATACCTGATTTTGGAACCTTTAGAGATATTGACGAGGATCTTTATTTATTCGAAGGATACTTTAATAATAAGTATAGAATTAGTGAAAAATCGACGATTCATGTAGGTATGCACGGCTTGGTTTTAAGTACCAATCAAAGAGCAAATCTAGAACCTCGTTTAGCTTTCACTCATCAATTAAAAGAAGATAAATCGATTAATTTTGGTTACGGTTTCCATAGTCAAATGCAATCGCTTCCAGTATTCTTTTATTTGAATGAAAATATGGATGGTGAATTAGAAGCTCTCAATAAAGATTTGGGTTTTACAAAAGCACATCACTTTGTTTCGGGGTACGAACAAAGACTATCTAAAGATTGGAGATTTAAAGCAGAAACTTATTTCCAATATTTATTTGATGTTCCAGTGGATCGTGGAAGTTCGACCTTTTCAGTGTTAAATGCTGGTGCTGATTTTGTTTTTCCAGATGTTGGACAATTGGAAAATAAAGGAACTGGAAAGAACTACGGACTTGAACTAACGCTAGAAAAATTCTTTAGTAAGGGCTACTACGGACTCTTGACAACCTCAGTATTTGACTCTAAATACACAGCCAGTGATGGTGTCGAAAGAAATACGGCATTTAATAATCGTTATGTAATGAATCTATTGGCTGGTAAAGAATTTAAATTTGGCAGGGATGGTAAGAATGCGTGGACGGTTGACTTTAAAGTCACAACTGCAGGAGGAAGATACTATACACCAGTTGATCTTGAAAAATCGGAAATGTATCAAACTCAAGTGCTTCAAGAAGATTTGGCATTTACAGAACGATATGATCCTTATTTTAGAGTTGATTTGAAGCTAGGTGTACGATTAAATAATAGTTCGAAGTTCTCTCAACAGTTTTTCATAGATTTTCAGAATTTGACAAACAGAGAAAACATATTTGTCAACCGTTACAATAGAGAAACCAATAGTGTCAATAGAGTGAACCAGTCTGGATTTTTACCTGACCTATTGTATAGAATTCAATTTTAAAAGAAGTACAGTTTTTGTACTAATTGAAATATGAGCATGACTCGAAAAGAAATATTAGGATTTGATGACAAATGGTTTGTCTTTATAGGCATACCATTTGTCGCCCTAATGGTCAATGGAATCATGTTTGGAAATTTGGCCTTTTACAAACCGGGCTTATATTTTGGCTCATGCCAATTAGTGGCTTTGTTTTACACCAGTTTGTTTTGGCTGGTTTTTAGAGAAATTCATTTGTGGTTTATAAAAAGAACTAGTGATGACACGAGCATTCTCAAGAGGTATTTGACACTAATTCCATTAATCCTGGTTGTTTACCTTGCCTTAAAGTTGATATTGGATTATACCATCGACCCGTTGTTCTTTGATAAGCTACCAGCTGATTTTAAACCAAGTCGAGTTACAGAGGTGATTAGTTCGCTATTGTTTTTGGTACTCATAATAAGTATTTACGAGGGGGTTCATTTTTATTCCATTGCGAAAAGACTGAGTATAGAAAAGGAGCAGTTGGTCAAAGAAAATGTACAATCGCAATTAGAAGGATTAAAAAATCAGGTGAATCCACATTTTCTTTTTAATAGTTTAAATACCTTAAGTAATATTATTCCTGATGAGCCAGATCGGGCGATAAGGTTTGTTCAAAAGCTTTCAAGGGTTTACAGATATATCTTAGAGATTCGAGAAAAGAAATTGATTTCTTTGAAAGAGGAACAAGAATATCTAGATGCCTATACATATCTGTTAAAAGAGCGTTTTGGTGAAAATATACAAATCAAGGTCAACATTGATGAATCTCATGCAGATGATTTGATCGTTCCCTTGTCTCTTCAAATTTTGTTGGAAAACGCGATTAAGCATAACATCATTTCCAAATCCAAACCTTTGTATATCGATATATTTTTAAATGACGAACACAAGTTAGTCGTCAAAAATAATCTCCAGTTAAAAAAACAAGTCATGTCGTCGACGAAGGTTGGATTAGAAAATATCAAAAACCGATATCGTTTTTTTACGGATATGACTGTAGATATCATACAGAGTTCGAATTCATTTATTGTTGTACTTCCATTAATTCATCGTCATAACATTACTGAGAAATGAGGGTATTAATCATCGAAGACGAACCACCAGCGTTAAAGCGATTGACCAAAATGTTGAAAGCCTCAGGACGAGAAATTGAGCTGGTGGATTCCTTAGATAGTGTAGAATCTTCTGTTTCTTTTTTAAAGAATTTTAAGGATATAGATTTGATTTTTATGGATATCCAGCTTGGAGATGGAATTAGTTTTGACATCTTTTCCCAAGTTGAATTAAACACTCCTGTCATTTTTACGACAGCATACAATCAATACATGATGAATGCTTTTAAAGTAAATAGTGTAGACTATTTATTAAAACCTATTGACGGAGACGAATTAAATCAAGCTTTAGAAAAATTTGAAAATCTTCATTTAAAGAAAGTGAAGTACGATCCGAATGAATTTAAAAGTTTACTGGAGAACTTAATACAAAAGGAATATAAGTCTAGGTTTTTAGTAAAGTCTGGCAATCAACTTCAGTATATCAATACTTCAGATGTACAGTATTTTTATTTTGAAGACGGATATGTTCATTTGGTAGACTCAGACAAAAAGAAACATATCATTGATCATAGTATAGAACAACTTAAGAATCTTTTAGATCCCAAATCGTTTTTTAGAATCAATCGTAAAATGATTTTAGACATTTGTTCCATCCAAAAAATATCTCCCTACTTCAACGGTAGAATGAAATTACAATTGAATCCAAAATTCTCAGAAGACGTTATTGTCAGCCGAGAAAGAGTATCAGATTTTAAGGCTTGGTTGAATCAATGAATGGGTTTTCATATATTGCTACGTATATACACGTTAGCTAATCGTTAGAAGCCAAAATATGAAAGTGATTTTAATACACTGTGCTGTAAAAAATTGGATAAGAATTGTGTCTTTTTTAGTTGTTATTTTCGTTTTGCCGGAAAATATTCAATCTCAAGATTTTATGATTGATATGTCATTTGGGTTCAATGATTCAAGCTTTAAACTAGATCATGACGAAGGTATTGTGACTCCCGAAGGTTTGATTAGTCGTCCAGGACGTCAATATGTTTTTGGAGTAGAAAATACAATCAAAGGAAAATGGAGGTTCAGAACTGAACTGGGATTTATTTCTACTTTTTCGTCTATTGAGGCTAACTATTTAGTTAATTCCAATGAAATCAGAATTGATTCATGGTTAAATAATCAAAGATTGTATCTAGGGTTATTACCAGGATATGATTTTAATTTCAAAAAACAAACTGTGTTTTTGAACGCGGGAGTGATGTTCGCAACCGATATTCAAAATACTTTTGAAAATGGTTTGTCAAGTAGTTTTAGGAAACCAAATTCAGTAGGATTTGGCTTCAATACAGGTTTTATGTCTAACTATAAAAGTATTGCTTTCCGTTTGAACGTAGGCTATTCTCGTTTTACTCCTAGTGAAATACTTGGAGAATATGGTCCTTCTATCTCTTACTCTTTTGGTAGAGTCTTAATTGGTGTAGTATATAGATTATCTTCCAATACAACGTCAGAATAGCATCTAATCCGCTTTATATTTTTTGTTTTAAGACAATTTGTCCGAAAACACGCTTTCATTATTCAATGGAACAAGAATTGCACTTTATGTATCTCCATGAAAATGTGAATATCAGAACGATTGTGCTGACAATATGTCAAATGGAAAATGAGAATTATGTTCGAAGATCTTTTTTTAAATAATCCGAAAATAGAAGTGGATTCTTTCCCCATGTTTTCGGTGGTTGAGGATGATGATATGAATCCATCCGCTGATTTGCCAGATGAATTGCCATTGTTGGCTTTAAAAAATACAGTGCTCTTTCCAGGTATGATTTTACCGATTACGATTGGTCGGGAGAAATCAATCAATGCCGTGAAAGAAGCAGAGAAAGGAAACAAATTTATTGCGGTTACCTCTCAAAAGGATATTAAAACCCAATCTCCGTCTCGAGATGACTTACATCAAATAGGAACTATTGCAAAAGTGGTCAAACTACTTAAAATGCCGGATGGTACGATGACCGCAATATTAAAAGGAAGGTTTAGATTTGGATTGAATGAGATCACACAGAACGATCCATTCATTAAGATAACTTATCATCTTCTTGAAACGATAGAAGCCGAAGATCCTCTTGAATTACAGGCCACTTTAGCGACGATCAATGATGTAGCTCGTAAAATAATTGAACTATCGCCGCATATTCCAAAGGAAGCGATTGTCATGTTACAAAACATCAAACAAAATTCCTTTTTACTCAACTTCATCGCTTCTAATATGAAGCTCTCCGTAAATGAGAAGCAAAGTCTCCTGATGGAAAGTGATTTTTTGGCGAAAGCCAAAAAAGTATTAGGACTTATGGGGAGTGAAGTGCAATTGTTAGAATTGAAGGATCAAATTGATTCAAAAGTTCGAGGAGGGATTGAAAAACAGCAGAGAGATTATTTCTTAAATCAACAGTTGAAAACAATTCAAGAGGAGTTAGGAAATAACCCAAGCCAAGAGGAGTTAAAAGAATTGGCCGAAAGAGCCAAGGACAAAAAATGGTCAAAAGAAATCCAACAAGCATTTGATAAAGAATTAAAAAAAGCAGGAAGGATTAATCCTCAAATAGCAGAATACTCTGTGACCATAAACTATCTAGAGACCCTATTGGATCTTCCGTGGAATGAGTATAGCGAAGACAATTTTGATTTAAAGAATGCGACGAAAACGCTCGACAAAGATCATCACGGATTGGATAAAGTCAAGGAGAGAATTTTAGAACATCTAGCGGTTTTGAAATTGCGAGGTGATTTAAAGTCACCGATTATTTGTTTAGTCGGCCCACCTGGGGTAGGGAAGACAAGTTTAGGTAAATCAATCGCTTCTGCTCTTGGTCGTAAGTTTGTTAGAATGTCACTTGGTGGCTTGCACGATGAAAGTGAAATTAGAGGACATCGAAAAACTTATATCGGAGCCATGCCTGGTAGAATCATTCAATCTCTAAGAAAGGTCAAAACAAGTAATCCTGTTTTTATACTTGATGAGATTGACAAGATTGGTAAGGATTTTAGAGGAGATCCATCATCTGCTCTTTTGGAAGTTTTAGACCCTGAGCAGAATACGAGCTTCCATGATAATTATTTAGAATTGGAATATGATTTATCCAAGGTGTTGTTTATCGCAACAGCCAATTCACTATCGTCTATTCAGCCTGCTTTGCGAGATCGAATGGAAATCATTGATGTTAGTGGTTATTCTGCAGAGGAGAAGATTGAAATTGCAAAAAAGCATCTAGTACCAAAGCAGAGAAAAGAACATGGCTTAACAACTAAGGATGTAAGTTTAAATAACAAAGTATTAGGAGAAATCATCCAATCGTTTACAAGAGAATCAGGAGTTCGATCTTTGGAAAGAAAAATAGCAGCTGTCATGAGAAACACTGCAAAAAAGGTAGCCATGGAGGAAACCTATGATAAGAATATTCCAATAGACAAACTTGAAGATATTCTCGGTCCCGCTAGATATAGTCGAGATGCCTACGAAAAGAATCCGATACCAGGCGTAGCAGTTGGATTGGCATGGACGCAAGTAGGAGGTGATATTTTGTTTATTGAATCAAGTCTAAGTAATGGAAAAGGTAAACTTATCCTTACGGGAAATCTCGGTGATGTCATGAAAGAATCCGCCTCAACAGCTTTAAGTTATATCAAAGCGAATGCCGATTCATTAGGAATTGATTCAAAGATGTTTTCGGAAAATGATATTCACATTCATGTACCGCAAGGTGCTATTCCTAAAGATGGTCCTAGCGCAGGTATAACCATGCTTTCAGCATTAGCCTCATTATTTAAAGGGAAGGCTATAAAATCTCACCTTGCTATGACTGGAGAAATTACATTAAGAGGAAAGGTATTGCCTGTTGGTGGTATTAAAGAAAAGATTTTGGCAGCAAAGAGAGCTGGTATCAAAACAATTATGATGTGTAAGGAGAATAAAAAGAATGTTGAACAAATTAATCTGTCATATTTGAAAGGCTTGAAGTTTGTTTATGTCGAAAGAATGGAAGAAGTATTGAAAGTGGCACTGTAGCGTTAATTCTTTGTTAATCTGTTTAGTTTTTAGGGTAAACATAAGAATGTGGCGTTGACCAATTGTATTTTTGATATTTTACAAGAAAATCACATTTGAGATATTTAATCACCACCCTGCTTATTATTTTGTCCTTGAGTCTATTTGCTCAAGAGAAAAAGGATACTATACTACCAATACAATTTTCAGGGGTAGTTGTGACACAAGATGAGTATGGAGAGCCTATACCATTGCCGTATACCAACGTGGCCATTTTAGGTACTTCACGTGGAACGGTATCCGATTATGAAGGCTTTTTCTCTGTAGTGGCCCTAGAAGGTGATACGGTCATCTTCTCGAGAATAGGATATCAGAAGGTTGAATTTGTTATTCCGGACACATTGGATTCTCAACATTACAGTTGGTATCAAATCATGTCACAGGATAATATTTTGCTACCTGAAGCGGTGATTTATCCCTGGCCAAGTAGAGAGCATTTTAAAATTGAATTTTTGGCGCTTGATATTTCAAATGAATTAAGATCTCAAACAGAACGGAATCTTGCTAAGGACGTGATGGCTCGTTTAGAATATACTGTACCTGTGGATGGTGCAGAAGCCTTTAGGATGGAAGCCAATCGGAATTTTGATCAAGCGAGATACTCTGGCCAAATAAAGCCGCAAAATATATTTAATATTGTGGCCTGGAAGCAATTCATTGACGCTTGGAAAAGAGGAGATTTTAAGAGAAAGAAAGATAAAGACAATTAGAATTAAACCAAACAGGGTACGATTCTTGCCACATTACTCATTATGAAAGTTACAGATTATTTCGAAAAAGCAGGAGACCAAACTTTGGTTTCATTTGAAGTATTGCCACCGCTTAAAGGTGGTGGGATGAAGGCTATTTTTGAAACTTTAGATCCACTCATGGAATATAAACCACCGTTTATTGATGTGACTTATCATAGAGAAGAATTCATATATAATAAGCGCCAAAGTGGATATTATGAAAAAACGGCAATAAGGAAAAGGCCAGGTACAGTAGGTATTTGTGCTTCCATTATGAACCGATATGGCGTTGATGCGGTGCCTCATCTTATTTGTGGAGGATTTAGTAAAGAGGAAACAGAAAATGCGCTTATTGATCTTGATTTTCTCGGTGTTGAAAATATTTTGGCCCTACGTGGTGATGCAAGAAAGTTTGATAATAAATTTATTCCAGAACCAGATGGTCACCACTATGCCGTTGACTTAGTGAAACAGATCAGTGGAATAAATAATGGAGTGTATTTAGATTCTAACATTGAAGATGGAGCTAAAACAGATTTTTGCGTTGGTATTGCTGGTTATCCTGAAAAGCATTTCGAATCTCCTAATTTTGAATTGGATCTAAAGTATACCAAAGCAAAGGTGGACGCTGGTGCATCGTATATAGTCACACAAATGTTTTTTGATAACAAGGTGTATTTTGAATATGTAGAGGCTTGTAGAAAGGCTGGTATAAATGTGCCTATTGTTCCAGGTTTGAAACCTTTGACGCGTAAGTATCAATTAAATTCTATCCCTCGGCATTTCTATATCAATATGCCATCCGATTTAGTAAAGGAGGCTGAAAAAGTTGAAGCAAAACATGTCAAAGAAGTTGGTATTGAGTGGTGTGCTCAACAATCTAAAGAATTGAAAGATGCGGGAGTTCCTTGTTTGCACTACTACACAATGGGAGATGCAGATACGATTAGTCGCATTGTTGAAAGTGTTATCTAAATAGATGGAATTGTATTTCACCCCTAGTATTGATCTCCAAAGCTGGTGAAGGCATTTTAAAAATGTTGAACATGGACAAGACCCCTTTTAGAAAGTGGTTGTCCGTTTTTATTTCGTCAAGATCCAGGTCAAGACCAATGTAGAATTGTTTGTATCTTTCTAATTCCGGGTCGTTTAAAACATATAATTCTCCATTTTCTACCCAACTATTGGTGAATCCACCAAACATATTCTCTGACCCATAACCCAGAGCTATATTTAACCATTTTGGAAACTTGTTGTTGTCTGGTAAAAATGAATGGATATTGACCGATGCCCAAACAATTTGTGCATTGTAGTCTTTTAAAAATCGCTCATAATAATTGCTTCCGAATAAATCATCTGCTCTTATTTCTAGATTGGTCGAACTCAATCCGGATGTAGAGAGAATTGGGTTTTCTGAATATCTTTCAGGAAGAGACGAAACTTTAAATTTGATTCTTTGTTCTTTCCATATTTTTTGTTGGAGCACAAAAGCACCAATACCTGCATTGTTAAAAGCCATATCCGATAAGGAAAATCCCCAATTGGTCGAAAATCCATCCATGATCTCGATGGTTCCTTGAAATAAACTTGCGCAGATGATTCCTGTTAAAATAGAATTGTTTTCATCCAAGCCGGTCCATCGCGCACCTGTATAGGTCAAATGTGCTTGAAAGTAGGAACTAAAGAGATGCCCAAATTTGTCCATATTTCCCCATTCGTTCCAATCGTTGAACAAATGAAAGTTTTCTTGTGGATACTGTTTGTACCAAGCATAATACAACCCTGCGGCAAAACCTGCATAAGTCGCTGAACCAATACTTACGGCCGTAGTGAACCGTTTTTGATTAAAAGTATCAGACGGGGTAAAAAATTGACTGAAGCCATTAGTCTCTTGACTAATCCCGAGATACTGAAAAAAGAGTACAAAGGTCAAAGTATACATGACCCTAGTTCTAACCTTTAATTGGTACAAATATCTTCTCTTTTTCATCGCGAAATAAAATTACGCTTTCAACTTATAAATCGTCAATAAATTGTCTCTATAAACACAAGAGAACATAACATGTCTGTTAAATGCCTATTCTCACGAGCTTTTCTAAAATTTGCAGTATATTTCGGGTTCATTTTGACTAATTACCAAGACCTTAAAGACTATGCGTATTAGATCTCTCATTATCGCAGGATGTTTCTTGATGCTTTCCTCAACAGCGAAAACTCAGGACTTGCACTTCAGTTTATTTGATTTTGCACCTGCCTATTTAAATCCAGCACTTACTGGAGCCTTTTCTGGAACCTATCGTGTTGGTGGGATTGCGCGTCAACAATGGTCTCAAATCGCGAATCAAACTCCATATCAAACTGCCTCGTTGTACGTAGATTCTCCTATAATTCGAGGTATAAGAAAACAAGATTGGATTGGTGTTGGGATTGGTTTTGATTATGATCGTGTTGGTGAAAATCTTTTGAAAACTAGTTTTGGTCGATTAGGTGCATCTTATCACTTGGCTCTCGATAAGAGGCAGAAGAATATATTTACCATAGGTGTACAAATGGAAAGCACTTCTAGAACGCTGGATTTATCTGAAGCGGTCTCAGGAGCTGCGTTTAGAAATGGAGGAATAGGTGCGACTATAATGGATGATCCTTCGCTTTCTACACTTATTATGAGTGCTGGTTCTTCTGAAAATCCTGGTGAAATAAGTTCGTCCTATAGAGACGTAGTTTTTGGTTTAGGCTATAGATCTAAGATAGGTAAGACGAATTCATTGTCTTTAGGATTAGCTTTGTCTAATCTGTTTGATCCAAACCAAAGATTATCACAAGGTATTGATGAGTTGCCAGTCAAGATTGTAGCTCACGGTCAATTGAGGATGTTGATGTCCAAAAGAATGTCCATCACACCAGCTTTTATACTACAAAAACAAAATAACACTTGGGATAGAGGAATCTCTGGAACAGTAGGATATTTAGTAAAGCCAGAAAAAGGCATCGTTATAAATGGTGGTCTAGGTTTAAGAGTAGTTAATGCTACAGCCATAGAATTTTTATTAGGTGCAGAATATAAGGATATCAGAATGGGTTTAAGTTATGATATGCAAGTTGTAGGAGACATTCGGACTGCCTCGAATACAGTAGGTGGTTTTGAAATCGCAGTAGGTTATATTGGCAAGATTTATAAAAAGCCAAATGTTAAACCATTGATTATTTGCCCAAGACTTTAATTCCCAAGCATTCTAAAAATGAATAAGATGTTACGATATATTTTTGCTGTTGTTTTTTTGACTTTCGTCGAATGTTTAAATGCACAACCTGTCACTTCGGTCACATATGACGTGATGTTGGAAACGGCTGAAAATGCTCTTGCAGCAAATGATTATAGCAACGCTCTAGAATGGTTTGAGGAAGCATATAGAGAAAGTAAGGATAAAGACCTTGCCGTAAAAATAGCTCGTCTTAATTATGTCATGCGAAATTATGAAAGAGCGGAAAAAGGATTTTCTCGAATCCTTAAAAGAGATAGAGATAGTATGTATCAAGAGCTTCATTTAGAACATGCCAACTCGCTAAAAGCTTTAGGTCAATTTCAAGATGCGTATACCAAGTATTATAACTACTCTGAAGTGACTCAAGATGAAGAGGGAAAAGCAGAGGCTTTATTCCAAATGGAAGGAATAAAGAAAATGGGTGAGTTTGAACAAAATATTGATGCTGTTATTGAATTTGCTGGTAAGAAAGTCAATTACGGTCAAGCCGAATATTCCCCATCTTATTACAACGATGGGACTTTATATTATGGATCATTTGGAGAAAATAAGGCCATAGAAATCGAAAAGAATGGGCCAAGTCATTACGTTCAACTTTATACCTCTTCAAAAGATGATGATGGGAATTTTCAAAAAGGTCAAGCCTTATCGGATGTCATTAATAGAGAAGGTTTTCATACATCAAATGTAAGTTTCTCGAAGGATGGTAAGAGAATGTTTTTCACGAGGTCTTTGTTAGAAGGAAATCAAGCTTCGGTAACAGATATATATGTAAGTTATAAAAGTGATGAGGGTTGGAGCCCAGCGGTCCTTTTAGAAGGAGTTAATGGAGATTTTATTTCTACGCACCCAGTACAAGGTGAATTGTTTGGGAATGAAGTTTTATTCTTCGTTTCAGATATGGACGGTGGTTATGGTGGATTAGATGTTTATTATGCTACTAGAAAGGGTGAATCTTATGGAACTCCAGTTAATCTTGGAGAGAACATCAACACGAGTAAAGATGATGTAACGCCTTTTTATACGGACGGTACGCTATACTTTAGTTCAGAAGGTTGGTTTGGAATGGGTGGATTAGATATTTTTTATTCTACTTGGGATGGTGTCAGATGGAGCCAACCGTCGAATTTAGGATATGGCTATAATACCTCTTTGGACGATCATTATTTAAGGTTCAATAATGAGGGAACTAAAGGGTTTTTAGTTTCGAATCGTGTGGATAAGGATAAAAGACGTCTCCAGAGTAAAACCTGTTGCGATGATATTTATACTGTGGAAATCAGAGAAATTGTATTAGACCTTTTAGCCATAGTGAATGACGAAAATGGCCCGCTAAAGGGAGCTAATGTTGAGTTATTCAACGAATCTATCGATACAGAAAGTAAGTCAAAGTCTAATTTGACTCATAATGAATTTAATTTCCTATTAGATAGTGACAATAAGTACAAAGCTTTGATCACAAGAGATGGCTATTATCCTGATTCTGTAGAGTTCAATACTTTTGGAATCTTGGATGATTATACGGTTAAAAAGACGATTACTTTAAAGCCAATTCCACCACCAGTTGTTGAACCAGAAGTGGAAATCGTTACGATAAATCAAGCCATTAGATTAAACAACATCTATTATGATTTTGATGATGACAAAATCTTATTGGATGCTGAAAAAGATTTAATGACTTTGTTTGATTTGATGAATCAATATCCGGATATGGTCATTGAGTTATCATCTCATACAGATTCACAAGGTTTATCTACATATAATCAAAAACTTTCTCAAAGAAGGGCGCAATCGGCTACCGATTGGTTAGTGAATAAGGGAATCGCTGCAGAAAGAATTAAGCCTGTAGGTTATGGAGAATCGGTCATTTTAAATAGATGTAAAAATGGCGTGAGATGTAAGGATGACGAACATAGATTTAACAGACGTACAGAGTTTAAAATTATCGCAGGTCCCGAGACTATTGAAATTAGAAAAGAGGTAATCAAGGGAGCTGACGAAAAAAAAAACTAAGTAAACCTCAATATAATGGGGGTAAGCAGTCGGTCCAACAGGATACATTTCCTGTCATTACATTCCAGCAAGATGTCATCGATTTAGGTGACATGCACAAGGGGGAATCTAAGGAAGTAACCTTTATCTTTACAAATACTGGAACAAGAGATCTTTTAATAGAAGTGGTTACCGCGTGTAAATGCACGGATTTACTTTGGACCAGAGAGCCAGTTCCACCTGGTGGCTCAGGTGCAATACAAGCAGTTTTTCATTCAGAAACGATGGAATTAGGACCTTTGGAGAAAATCATTGACATTATTGCCAACACAAACCCCATTGTCATAGAAGCTACATTCAAGGCTAATATTTTGCCCGCTAAATAAATCTAATGGACATTATTTGGACGCAAATTGTTGACACAAGTGTCTACCAATGGTTAGCAGTTGTTTTTAGCCTTGTGTACATTTTTTTGGCGATTCAAAATAAACCAGTTTGCTTCCTATTTGGGTTTGTTTCAAGTCTTTTTTGGGCATATGAGTCTTACTTCCTTTTAAATTTAAAATTTGATGCTGGCCTTCAGGCGTTTTATTTATTAATGAGCATTTGGGGAATTTATCATTGGAAAAAAGGGAATAATGGTGAAGAAGCGGTGATTCATACAAAGCCATTGAGTTTTCATTTGATAATAATTACAGCCATTGTTATTCTAGGAATTTTGTTAGCAGCGATTATTGGCCCTATGCTTTCTACAAATCTTCCTTATTTGGACGCGATCACTACAGTTGCATTGATTTTTGCTACTGTTTTGTTGGTTAGAAGAAATCTCGAAAATTGGATTTATTTTATAGTGGCAGATATGACCTACATATACATTTATGGTAATTCAGGTGCTTGGTTATTCGTGTTAATTATGCTTATTTATACTGTCATGGCATTTGTTGGCCTTAAACAATGGAGGCAAGAAATGCGTTCTATTTAGAAAGAGTCTAAATAAATAAAAGCATCAAAATGCCAAAATCATAGAAGGTATTAAATTCAAACGTTTTCTATCTTTGTGGCATCTTTTAGCAACGTAAAATCACACACATTGAAACCAGGAAGATTTAAGTTTTTAGCCCTTCTTGTCTTTGTATTTTCATCCAATATTTTGTCTGCCCAGACAGCATCTGGCTCAAACAATTTTTTCATCTATGCTTTGATTGCAATAGGTGTCATTTTAGTTTTAGGAGCGATAATGATGTTAGCAGATAATTTGTTGCAGATTGAAGCAGATAAACATGGAGTTGAATTGGATTCGGGACAATCTAGTATGTTCGATAAGATCGCCGGAATGTTCGGTAAGTCAGCTCCAAGTTTTGTAGATAAGACAAGATTTCATGATCTGAAAAAAGGTCATTCGATAAAATTAAAGGGTGCCGCTACCGGAGGGATCCAAAATGCGAACACCAGCACGATCGCAATTTCACCAAAAAGTTTTAACGGTTTATCACCCATTCCTAAAGTTGTAGTGGAAAAAGGAGATGAGGTCAAGGCAGGTGATGTTTTATTTTTCGATAAAAAACGTCCAGATGTCAAGTTTGTTTCGCCAGTTAGTGGTGAAATCGTCGAAGTAACGAGGGCTGAAAAAAGATCGATAGCGAATATTGTCATTTTGGCGGATAAAGAACAGCAAGCTACTACGCACAATGTACCTGATCTTTCTAATGTGTCCAGAGAGGAACTAGTTGCTTTCCTTCAAGCGAGTGGAACTTGGTCTTATTTTGATCAGAGACCATTCAACACGATTCCAAATGCTGAAGATGTTCCTGCAAATATTTTTGTGAGCACTTTTGATTCTGCTCCTTTAGCTCCAGAC
>JAHDBI010000022.1:0-8934 GCA_020630475.1 Saprospiraceae bacterium | reverse complement strand
AAGGTTTGGACGATTACGGTTCAAGAATTAGTGAGTTTAGGAAATCTGTTTTTGACGGGTCAATTTGATGGCTCGAGAGTTGTTGCTTTGACTGGTGCTCCATTGGCGGAAGCCAAATACGTAAGAACTTATCAAGGTGCTAATATCGGTGATTTATTAAAAGATCAAGGAATAGGGGAGAATGATAGGATTGTTTCAGGAGATGTCTTGTCTGGAAAAATAAAAACGTCTTCGGACTTTTTAAATTCAAGAGATGATCAAATCACTGTTTTAGAAGAAGGAAACGAACACGAATTTATAGGTTGGTTATTGCCTTTAGCTCCTCGTCCAAGTATAAGTAAAACATTCCCTGGCTTTTTAATGCCAGGTTATGAATATGAAGCAAATACGAATACTCACGGAGAGGAAAGAGCTTTTGTAGTAACAGGTCAATACGAATCTGTATTACCAATGGATATATATCCTCAACATCTGATGAAGGCGATCATGACTGGAAACATCGAAAGAATGGAAGGTCTTGGTATCAATGAATTATCAGAAGAAGATATCGCCATTTGTGAATTTGTATGTACATCAAAACAACCACTTCAAAAGATCTTGAGAGAAGGATTAAATTCCTTACAAGAACAATTGTAATAATCGAAGCCAAGAGCTTAAAGAATAAAAAATGGGATTATTAGATATATTTAAAAAAATTGAGCCAGACAAAAAGAAGAGTCCAATCTTACACACCTTGTATGATGCTCTTTATACCATGGCTTATACACCTGATACAGTAACTAAAGGTGGTGTACACATTAGGGATGGTATGGACCTAAAACGTACCATGATTCATGTGGTCATTGCCTTACAGTTATGTTTCTTATTCGGTACATATAATATTGGACATCAGCATTTTGTGGCGATGGGTCAACACCTAGGTTTCCTTGAAGGATTCCACTTGAAACTAGCTCATGGTTTAATCAAATTGCTACCTCTGTTCATTGTAGCCAACGCTGTAGGTCTTGGAATTGAAATCTATTTCGCTTCTAAAAAAGGACATGCTGTAGAAGAAGGATTCTTAGTTTCTGGAGCTTTGATTCCGTTGATCATGCCGCCTGATTTACCACTTTGGATGTTGGTCGTTTCGATCATCTTCGCTGTAGTTATCGGAAAGGAGATTTTTGGTGGAACAGGAATGAACATCTGGAATGTTGCATTACTCTCTAGAGTGTTTGTATTCTTTGCTTATCCTACAGAAATATCAGGTGATCAGGTATGGGTTTCTGGATTCGAAAGTTTAAAAGCTGGTGCTGCAGTAGATTATAGTTGGTGGCACACTGGTTTCTTTAATACCTTATTTGAATGGATGGATATCGCTAAGTTCAATGTTTCGAGCGTAGTAGCGGACGGTTTTAGTGGTGCTACTCCGATGGCATTGGCATACGAAGGTGGTTGGGAAAATGTAACTGCTCATTTTTCGGAAGCTCAAATGTGGTGGGGAACAATTCCTGGATCAATCGGTGAAACATGTAAGCCATTTATTTTAATTGGAGCATTAATCTTAATCGCAACAGGTATCGCAAGTTGGAGAATTATGCTAGGAATGATCATTGGTTGTGCTCTTACGGGAATGGCAATGAATGCATGGGGAGCAAATCCATTCATGGAAGTTCCTTGGATATATCATTTCTATATGGGAAGTTTCTTCTTTGCAATGGCATTTATGGCAACTGATCCGGTAACGGCTACTTCGACCAACACCGGTAAATGGATATATGGATTTTTTATAGGAATGATCGGATTGATCATCAGAGTGTTTAACCCAGCTTATCCGGAAGGATGGATGTTGGCGATCTTATTCTTAAATACCTTTGCTCCTATGATTGATCATTTTGTATTAGAGTCTAACATTAAAAAACGATTGGCCCGTGCATAATAATAGATACGTACTCATATTCGTCTTCATTATGACTACAATAGTAGCCTTAGTGCTTTCTTTCATGTCCATTGGACTTAAAGGAACGCACGATAGAAATGAAGCAATATTCAATAAAAAAGCAATTCTTTCTTCCATTCAAGATCATTTAGGTGAAGGGGTAAAAGCAGCCGATATGCCTGACCAAGAAGTCCTAGATATATTTACTAATCAGATCGAACAGATTGTAGTGGATATTAATGGAAATCCTATATCTAAAGAAGATGTTGAGGCTCTTTATAAAGGAGGCCTAGCAGAGAATATCGATATGGCTAAGGAGAAGAAAAAAGATCCAGTGGATAGGATGTATCCTGTCTTTGTTTACAAAACGGATAGTGGTGAGAAATTCCATATTGTTTCTGTAAGAGGAAATGGATTATGGGATGAAATTTGGGGATGTGTTGCCATTAAAGATGATTTCAAAACTGTAGTTGGTGCCGCTTTTGACCACAAAGGTGAAACACCAGGTCTAGGGGCTGAGATCAAAGACAACCCTACATTTGCAAAACAGTTTGCTGGAAAGTCTTTATATAACCCTGAAGGTGAATTTACTTCAGTATTTGTGAGAAAAGGTGGAGCGGTAAATAAAACATATGAGGTAGATGGAATTAGTGGAGCTACGGTAACAGCAGATGGTGTTTCTGATATGTTGTATTCAGGAATCCAACATTATCTTTCTTATTTCGAAAAAAATAAATCCTAATAAAATGGCTGAAACACAGGTTTTAGAGAAGAAGGAGCCAACTTTCGCGTTTGGAAAAAGCGAACGAAAGTTATTAACGGATCCATTGGATGATAATAACCCAATTACCATACAGGTTCTAGGGATATGTTCGGCATTAGCCGTGACAACATTAATGTTTCCGTCCATTATTATGGCTATTGCTGTTGTCTTCGTGTGTGCTTTTTCAAGTTTGTTCACTTCGATTTTGAGAAATCACATTCCGAAGCAAGTTCGTATGATTGTTCAATTGGTGATCATTGCCTTCTTAGTGACAGTTGTTGAGTTGTCCTTGAAAGCAATCAATTATCCAGTATACAAGCAGTTATCTGTTTTCATTGGATTGATCATTACTAACTGTATCGTTATGGGACGTTTGGAGGCTTTCGCTTCCGCGAATAGGCCATGGAGAGCATTCCTTGATGGTATCGGGAATGGTTTGGGTTATGGTGTTATTTTGATTATCGTGGCATTCATCAGAGAGGTTTTTGGTAAAGGAACATTCTTAGCTGGAACGCCGATCGAAGCAAAATTAATCGGCCCTACTGGTGAGTATTTCATCAATACTGCAGAAAGTTCATGGTTTGGTTGGTATACCAACAATAACTTAATGGTTTTACCTGCAGCAGCAATGTTTATCATTGGTATTTTGATTTGGATTCAAAGAAGCAGAAATCCAAAATTGGTAGACATTTCTTAATCATTGATTAAAATTTAGAAAAGTGGAATTATTCAATCTATTTATAAAAGCAGCTTTCATTGAGAATATGATTCTTTCCTATTTCTTAGGAATGTGTTCATACTTGGCAGTATCAAAATCTGTCAAAACAGCCATTGGTTTAGGAGCTGCCGTGATTTTCGTTTTGGGTATCACAATGCCGATCAACTGGTTAATCAACGAATATCTTTTAAGCGAAAACGGTTGGTTAGGAATGGACTTAACCTTCCTAAGATTCATCCTCTTTATCGCCGTGATTGCTTCAATGGTACAATTAGTGGAAATGATCATTGAGAAGTTTTCTCCAGCACTATATACGGCTCTAGGGATTTTCTTACCATTAATCACAGTAAACTGTGCTATCCTAGGCGGATCATTATTTATGGTGTCAAGAGAATACAACTTTAGCGAATCTGTTGCCTTTGGAATGGGCGGTGGATTTGGTTGGTTCTTAGCGATTGTCGCTATTGCAGCCATTAGAGAAAAGATTCAATACTCTAATGTTCCTCCTGCCTTAAGAGGTTTAGGAATGGCATTTATCATTACGGGTTTAATGGGTATTGCATTCATGAGTTTGTTGGGTATAGATCCAGCAACATTGTCAAATAATTAATATAAGTCAAGGTTTAAATAAAAGAACATGATTTTACTTCTTGCTTTCGGTCCGATTATCGCTGCAGTAGCAGTTTTTAGTTTAGTGATTTTAGGGCTTTCGTTTATGTTAATCGCAGCGCGTAAGCGTCTAGTACCTCAGGGTGATGTGAGTATCATTGTTAATGGTGATACTGAAAACCCTATGGTGGTACAGCCTGGCGATACATTATTAACAGCCTTATCAGCTCAAAATGTTTTCTTACCATCTGCATGTGGTGGTGGTGGTACTTGTGCGATGTGCGAATGCCATGTAGATTCGGGTGGTGGAGATGTACTTCCTACTGAGATGAATCACATGACGAGAAAAGAAGCTGCGGAAGGATTAAGATTAGCTTGCCAAGTTAAAGTAAGAGAGGATATGGAAATCCGTATCCCTGAAGAAATTTTTGGAATTAAAAAGTGGGAGTGTGAAGTCATCTCCAATTATAATGTGGCCACTTTCATTAAAGAGTTTATTGTTAAACTACCTGAAGGTGAGACCTTAGATTTTGAAGCTGGAGGATATATTCAAATTGATGTTCCTAAGACAACAGTTAACTATAAAGATTTTGATATTACGGCTCATCCAAAGTACCATGATAGTCCTGACAAATTCCAAAAGGATTGGGATAAATTCAATATGTGGGATTTAAAAATGGTGAATGATGAAGATATCTTTAGAGCATATTCTATGTCAAATCACCCTGCTGAAGGAAATATCGTTTCTTTAACGATTAGAATTGCAACTCCACCATTTGATAGAGTAAAAGGTGGATGGATGGATGTAAATCCAGGTATCTGCTCATCTTATGTGTTTAATTGTAAGCCTGGTGATAAAGTAACTATCTCAGGTCCATATGGTGAATTCTTCATTAAGGATACTGAAACTGAAATGTTATACGTAGGTGGTGGTGCCGGTATGGCTCCGATGCGTTCGCATTTATATCACTTGTTTCACACATTACAGACTGGAAGAAAAGTAACTTTCTTCTATGGTGGTCGAACAAGGCAAGAGTTGTTCTATATTGAAGAATTTAGAGAAATAGAGAAGAAGTTTCCAAATTTCAGATTTGCAGTAGCATTGGATAACCCGCTTCCTGAAGATAACTGGGTGTTGAAAGAAAATTTGGATGATCCAAATGGTGATGGCTTTAAAGGATATGTACACCAAGTGGTGATCGACGAATACCTAAGTAAGCACGAAGCACCAGAAGAATTAGAATTATATTTCTGTGGACCTCCTATTATGAATCAGTGTATTTTGAAAATGGCTGACGATTGGGGTATTCCTGAAGAAAATGTAGCCTTCGATGATTTTGGAGGTTAATCGATAAAAATGATAAAAAAAGACCACCAGTTTTGGTGGTCTTTTTTTTTGCTCTTTTGTTGCTTTGAAGATGGTTTGATTTTCTCTAGAATTTGTTTGATTTGAAGTACGAGGTATTAAATGGTTTAAACCATTTGTACCTAAATACCATTTTCACCCCAAACCATAACGACTTCTCAAAATTATTTTCTTTCGTATCGAAAGCCTATGGTTTGATCTTTTTCAAATTCAATATTGCCTTCTTTAGTCTATTCTTAAGACCGCTACTCCCATGTGGATAAACATCTTCCATAAGTTCGATCAACTCATGTTTTAAATCTGGAAATTTTAAGGTAATGTTATACAGCACAGCCACCGAAAACGCTCTGACCGCTACGGGTCGATCATAGTCTGCCAAGTATTCAAAACAACGTTCGTAAATCGGACCTTGCAATTCTTCAGGTATATCTAAAAATTGCCAAACTCGAACCGTATTTCTTATTACCGCATCGTGATGAGGATGGTTAAGATTTTCATTCATCTGTTTCAAGTACGGATGAATTAAATGTTGATACTTTTCCGCAAGATATGTCATGGGCCAAGAGGCATTTTGACAAGTTCTTAAATCATCTGAGAAAAAGAAAGACATTAATTCTTCCATTTTTTCTTGACTAGATCCTACGTATTTAATGATCGCATCGCGATTCTCTTTAGATTGTTTTTCTTTTAATATGGCTCCTAAATTCATGAAAGTTATTTTTCTAAAACCATATAATACATATCATAACCTTTAGCCCAAAAATCTTTTTCCGTTGATTTTAATTCAAAGCCAAATTTCTCATAGAAAGGAAAAGCAAACTGCGATGTCCTGACAAACATCTCTTGAAAATCAGAGAGTTTCTTCGCTTCCTGAATTCTATGTCTAACTAAAGCTGTTCCTATACCTTTACCGTGATATTTCGAATCAACCATACCCCAAGACAAACAATATTTACCTTTTTCTTTTGCTCTATTGACTCCACCACACGCAATGTATTGATCCTCTTCCAGCATTACATAATAATAGTCAATAGATTCTTTTAGGTAAAGAATAAAATCTTCTCGTTCATCATGAGCAAAGTACTTTGGGCAGTTAGAATCAAATAATTCCATAACTCCCGTAGTATCCTCCTTTTCAAATGCTCTAATGATCATGATTTCTTTACTAGCTTTGCCATGGATTAATATTACAATTTTAATTTTAGTAAAAAAGATTTGAAACTGTCTAAAAATCAAATTGGATTCACAGCGGTTTTTTTGATAAGCATGCTATTGGTGTATTTCGCTGTAGGTAAAGCATTATTTCACCCGGATGATTATGTTTATACTTTCGGAGGCGATGGTGCCTTTATCTATTATAATTTAATTTTCCAAACATTATACGGTCACGGATGGATCCTAGAAAACATGAATTATCCAGTTTTTGAGTCCGTGTTTATGACTGATGCTCAAGCTTCTTTTGGGCTTTTATTTAGTTTTTTAGAGTCCATATTTCCAGGAAATTTCATTACGAGACATCCGATTGGGTCCATGCATTTGATTCAGTATTTACTAATTGCCTTTGGCGCTGCTATCAGCTATTTATTACTTAGAAATCTTAATGTTTCTAATTGGCTTTCTGTAATTTTTGGCATTGGCCTTGTATTTCTTTCGCCTCAATTGGAGCGATTTACATTGGGTCACTTTGGATTGGCATTTCCTATATTGTTTCCCTTAGCATTATTACTTTTTGTAAAAATTACGAAGGGGACAAGAAGATATTTTTTACATTCTTTTTTTCTCCTATGTGTACTTTTATTCTTTGGATTGAATAATGTTTACTGTCTGATTCTTTGTGCGGGATTGATTTTATTAGCCACTTTTTTCTCTTTTTGGCTTTCGCCGAATGAAATGAAAAACAAAAGTTTGATCATTGCGCTAACAAGCCTTTCTGTTATCCTAGTGTTTATTACACTAAAAATAAGTGCTCCTGAATCGGATCGTATAGAATGGCAATGGGGATATTTTGAAAATTCGATTGAATTAAAATCCTTGATTTATCCTCAAACTAGTTTGTTGTCTAAATTGTTCCATGGACCTCCTACCAATGTAGAAGCCCGGGTCAATATCGGAATTTTAAATATCACTATTCTCTCCATTTCGTTTTTGATGGTGGTGTTGTTTAGAAAACCTTTTCAATGGATTTCTAAGTTGAATGCTAGCATAATTTTATCCTTATTCATTGCTAGTTTAATTATGCTTTTTTACGCTAGTGGACGAGCCTTGCAATCGGATTTTATTCAAAATGTATTAGGAGACAAGATTCAGATATTGACCATGTTCAAAGCATCAGGGCGATTTGCTTGGCCATTTTATTATTGTTCGTGGATATGTTCTGCCGTTGTTTTAAATAGTTGGTTAAAAGGCTTTAAGTTGAAATCAAATTTTAAATATCCACTGCTAATTAGTGTAGGAGTTTTGGCTTTCGCCGAATGTTATTACTACAGTTATAAATATTTAAATTTAAAACCACAGTACGGTAGTCCTTATAAGCTAAGCGTTTTATCAAGCATAAAAAATGATGTCCAGAAATACGTTGATCTCAACGAGATTCAAGCTATCTACTGCCTGCCCGTTATGGAGGGATGGAATGATAAATTTCATATCAAACCAAATTTTCATACTGAGTATAATGCGACTAAGTTGTCTATGGCAACCGGAATTCCTATGATCAACGCGATGTTATCTAGGATTGGTTTAAGTGACGCCAGTAGAGCGATACAATTTGCCGCTCATCCTTTATTCAAAAAAGACCTATTAGAGCTTATTGACTTAGAAAAGAACATCCTTTTAATTTTTGGCGAGTCAGAATCTGATTTAACTCTTGGTGAACAATATCTAATTGATCAATCTACTTTTCTTAAAGAGTATAAACACTATTCACTTCATTTATTGAATCCCAAGGAACTGATGAATGCTCAAATGGCTTTTCAGGATAGTATCAAGTCACGGCTTGTTCAAACTGAGCAGCATTATTTTTTACGAGATTTTAATGATCAAGAAACAACCAATCCAACATTGGACGGAAGTCCGGTATATATGATTGCCAACAACCAGTCTATGGATTTATGCGAAGTGGACAATTTCAATTCTGATACTTTAGTTTGTTCACTTTATTTAAAATTGACCAATGAAAAGTATGGCGTTCCGTATTTCTATGTAAATCAATTTGCCAACCAACAATTGCTCAATAAAACAAGAATACAAATTCCTAATTCAAGAGATATTGTGGACAATTGGATTAGAATTTCTGAAAATATATTTCTGGACAGTACTACAACCCATCTTAAATTGGAGATAGGTGATGTCAATCAAAACTTTTATATCGATAATCTCAATATCCAAGAAAAAAACTCAAGTCTTTATATCGAAAATCGACAGTTTTCAAAGGCAAAATATTATAACAATTATTTAATGCCAGAAGGTTGAGACTAAGCTAAAACAACTATCTTCGCATATTAATATTTTTATGATATGAGGTTGTTTGACAGATACATAGTGACTTCCGCACTACCTTATGC
>JAHDBI010000021.1:20395-39575 GCA_020630475.1 Saprospiraceae bacterium | reverse complement strand
GATTTAAGAAACAACTCTACGGCCGTCACATCATTGGTGATGGGTACTTGTAAATATGCGTTTCCTGCAAATAGTATTAAACCTATTTTTTCACCGCGTAAATTTCGTACTAATCGTTGAGCAAATCGCTTAGCTCTCTCCAGACGATTTGGCGAGATGTCTTGAGCCAACATACTCAAAGAAATATCCAGTGCTACAAATACTTCCGATGATTTGAGTTTCACCTTTTCTTCTTTATAGCCCCATTGCGGATTGGCGAAAGCCACCACTATAAATGCTACCGATAACAATAAAAGAAGAAATTTAATGCGTCTTTTAGATTCAGAAAAGGAGCCCATTAAACGTTGAATCAAACTAGAATCTCCCATTTTCTTCATTCTTTTCCTAGTGTTCCAATAAGCTAAAAGAAACACTATGATCATCAAGGGAATGATGAATAAGAGAACAAAATGGTCAATATGTTCAAATCGAAACACTAAGGGAAAGTTTTTAAAATACTGTTGTTTAAGAAAAATGGAATGAGTAAGAATAAGAGACCTAAAAGTAAAAATTTACCATATTCCTCGGTGTATCGATTATATACTGATACTTCTATTTCGGTTTTTTCCAAGGTGTCAATTTCATCATATATCTCCTTGAGATCTTTCTCTGTTTCGGCTCTAAAATATTTGGCTTTTGTCATCTGAGAAATTTCTCTTAGAAGTTGCTCATCTAACTCTGCTCTCACAAAATTGAAATTAAATTGAGTCCTCCTGGCATTACTTCCGATTCCGATCGTATACACTTTTATCCCATATTGACTCGCTATATCTGCTGCAGTGAGCGGATCTATATAACCTTTATTATTAACACCATCGGTCAGGAGGATTATGACTTTACTTTCGGATTCACTCTCTTTCAATCTATTTACGGCTGAAGCTAAACCCATACCAATGGCGGTTCCATCTTCGAGCATCCCACACCTTAATCTACCTAAAAAACTTTGTAGGATTTCATGATCTGTGGTCAAAGGGCATTGAGTAAATGATTCTCCAGCAAAAACCACTAAACCAATTCTATCATAATTTCTTTTTGAAACGAAGTCAATCGCCAACTGTTTAGAGACCTCAATTCTATTGGGTTGAAAATCTTCTGCCAACATACTTGTGGAAACATCCATCGCCACCATAATATCAATCCCTTCTGCTTTTATCTCCTCTTCTTTCAGCATAGTTTGAGGTCTCGCCAAAGCTATAACCAAGCTGATATAACTGAGTACTTTAAATATTTCCATGACTCTATAAAGCCAAATTCGCCAAGAGGTACTTTGTCCAAATGGATTTAGATTGGACATATCCATATAAGCGCGGTCTTCCTTGTTTTTATATCGCTTCCAAAACCAAATGATCGGGATGACCAAAAGGAGAAGTAGAAAACTTGGATTAGCCAATAGAATATTATCAAATAGCTTCATCCCCTTCCTCCTTTAATGGTTTAGCAATTCTTTTTGTGTTTTCTACAAACTTCACTGCATCATTTAAAAATCGTTGATGTAAGTCTTTAGGCGGGTTCGCTTTCGCGAATTTTACCATATCTGCTACTTGTAATATTTCTATTAAATTCTTTTCGTGTTCTTGTTCAAAATCTGTGGTTCTCAATTCTGTTTTTATCTCTGTAGTTGTAGATTCAAGGGCGTTAATCCCAAATCTCTTTTCGAGATATTCTCTGACAATAAATGTCAATTCAGATTGATAATCCTTGATTAGGTTTTGTTGCCACAGTTGCTTTCCGTCCAGCAAGTTCAATTTTTCTAGGGCCACTTCGTGAGCTGGTCTAACCACAACCTCCTCCTCTATAGATTCCTCTTTTTTCTTTCGCCGTAAAAAGAAAAATGCCAAAGCACTTAAAACTAGCGCAAGCAATAAATAGAGTAGCCATTTGAAATCTTGCCAAGTTCTTCCCTCATTCAAAATCGTCTTGATTGGCATAATATCCTCTGTGTTTTCATCCAATCCATCCGGAGGAAATACGTTTAAAACAACTCTAGGTCGTTTAGCCACTCTACTAGTATCGTAAGCATTTTGAAAAACAAACTCAGGTACATTCAGTTGATATATTCCCGGATCCCAAAACTTAATCTGGTAGTTAAACGTGGCTATCTTTTTTCCTTTGGCATCTTCCTTCCAATTTAATTCTTCATTTTTTATAAAATTGGAATTAAAGCTTTTCTTCCCTAAAGCAAAATCTGGTTCAGGGTATTTTCCTTGGTCATCTGCTTCAGAAAAAGCACTCACAAGTGTTTTAGGAAATGAAAGCTTTGTCACGTCTATTCCTTTTATTGGTACAGCTTTGGGCAACCTAGCATAAGCTTGTACTGTGACCAATTCTCCCACGGAGACTGAATCCTTGACAGGTCTTAATTCGATAATGGCTTGCGCCGAAAGGCTAACAAAGCTGAATATCAATAAAGAGCTTAAGATCCAACGTATCATCTACCTCTCTTTTTAAAAAACTTCAACAATGCTTTTACGTAGTCTTCCGATGTATTGATATCAATAGTATCACACCTTGAACGATTAAATGTAGTTTTGAAAAGATGGTACGATTCTTCAAAGGCTGACTGAAAATCTTCTCTTTGTTTTTTCGATGAGGTGTCAATGAGTTTTAATTCTCCAGTCTCCAAATCTTTTGCATGAATCAATCCTACATTGGGCAAGTCTCTTTCTGATTCATCGTAAATATTTATCCCTACGATATCATGTCGCTTAGCAGCAATTCTCAAGGAATCGTCGAAACCACTAGTCATAAAATCTGAAACAACAAAAGTGATGCTTTTCTTTTTCTGCACATTATTCAAATACTCTAAAGCGGCATTTAAATTGGTCCCTTTAAATTTTCCTTTAGTATCGATCAGCTCTCTTATGATTCTAAGGATATGTTTTTTACCTTTTTTAGGTGGAATGTATTTTTCTACATCTTCGGTAAAAAGGATAGCACCCACTTTATCATTATTGCTAATGGCTGCAAAGGCTAATACAGCGCATAATTCAAGTATGATTTCATTTTTAAATTGATTGACTGTCCCAAACATGGAAGATCTCGAAATATCTACTACAAGCATTAAGGTCAATTCTCTCTCCTCTTCAAATACTTTGACATATGGGTCACCAGTACGCGCTGTTACATTCCAGTCAATATTTCGTACATCATCACCGTACTGATAATCTCTCACCTCACTAAATGACATACCACGTCCCTTAAAAGCACTATGATATTCTCCGGAGAAGATGTGCTTACTCAAGCCTTTCGTCTTGATTTCTATACGACGAACTTTTTTTATGACTTCCGCAGTATCCATTACTTTTTTATAAAGCTTGATTTATAGTTTTTAGAAAAATAATCTCCCAATTCAGCAAACGGAACGAAAATCGTTTTCGAACCAAAAATTGTTGAAAATTCAGTGTTTAAATTAACTCCATCCTGAGTTAAGCTGATGTGATCAAAGTTTTGGTTCTCCAACCATTTTCGGATTAACTTTTCCTGAAACGGAGGATATTCAATTTTATGACGACTGATCAAATTTTCGAAGAATTTATTTTGATTTCCGTTAAACAGATTACTTGGATCAACAAATGATTTTTGTGCGCGATCAAAGATGAATGCCTCTCTTTTGTTGGAAGATTTCCAAGAGCACTGATAGGTAATTAACCCACTAATAAACTGTTTTGAAAACAAATGAATGTCCACCCAAATATTGGCTTCGTATTTATATCGATCAGATGGTATTAAGCCGGGGTCGTTGGCTAATAGATTACTCATTTCATTTTGGTTCACTTTACTCCATTGAGTAATCTCATTCCCTATCCACTCGTTGAATCTAACTTCACTAATCACAGGATAAACCGCTTTGATGGAAGTGGCATATTCCATTTCTTCAAAACATTCAAAATTCAATTCGTCATACAATTTCAAAGTAGTTGCAAACATGGATTGACCATCTTTGAGCAATGTTATATCACATGTATTATCTGCTTGATACTTGATGATCATAGATTCGTATAAAGATGTAACAGCAGTCATGTTCGCTGAATATTCATTTTTATTAATCTGCTCAATCGGCAATAAAAAACGAATGTTCTCCAAAGAAAAATAAGCCTGCTCTAATTGACCTCCAATGGTCACCAAGCTTAGTTCTACATTCCCGCCGTCTAAAACGCCATTATAATTCTTTGTCCAATTGTTCTTTTTGCAAATAGACTTATTCTTAAAATTATTGACTCGATTTAGTTGAGTGAAAATTTTAGTTTCATGGTTTATATGGGACCATTCTCCGCTTAGGGATTCATTTTCATCCTTTAAAATAAAATACCCTGATGTTTGATCATCCTGATCCGTTTCTATCAGTTCGAGTATATTCTCTTTATACTCTCCTTCAAGTTCAAATCGCAATCTCGTTTTTACAAACTCATAATAACCTAAGACTGTATTATCATGAACGCCGAGTACCATTTGAATATGGTGTACCTTATCTAAGCTCCCTTCGAAAAGTCGAACATCGTCAATCCTATCTACTTCATAAAGCCTACTTAGTTCTTTTTGATACGCACTAATCTGAGACCACAAAGGAGCACTTAGAAATACTAAGCATAAAGAATAAATAATATGTCGGAGGTGTAATGACATATTTTGTTTAAGGCACTTGAACAGAATTAAGGACTTGCGTAATGATGTCTTCTTGAGTTATATTTTCGGCTTCAGCCTCATAGCTAATTCCAATTCGATGTCTTAATACATCCTTACAAATACTTCTCACGTCCTCAGGGATAACATATCCTCTTCTATTTAAAAATGCGTATGCTTTTGAGGCTTTCGCCAAATTGATACTTGCTCGTGGCGAACCACCATAGTTGATCAAATGTTTCAAATCTGCTAAATTATAATCCGATGGATTTCTTGTTGCAAAGACGATATCAAGTATGTAGCTTTCAATTTTCTCATCCATGTAGATTTTATCTACAGATTCTCTAGCTTTAAGAATCTGATTAGGTTTTACGACAGCGTCAATTTTTTGCAATGTCTCTCCTAATAAGGTCTTTCTAATGATACCTCTTTCTTCTTCTTTGGTGGGATAATCTATATTTACTTTAAGCATAAATCTATCCATTTGCGCTTCAGGTAATGGATAGGTCCCTTCTTGTTCGATTGGGTTTTGAGTGGCTAATACCAGAAATGGCTCTTGAAGTTTAAATGATTCCTTCCCGATAGTCACCTGTCGTTCTTGCATAGCCTCTAACAATGCGGATTGAACCTTGGCCGGGGCACGGTTGATCTCATCCGCAAGAATAAAGTTGGCGAAGATGGGTCCTTTTCGTACCGTAAATTCATTTTGCGCAGGATTATAAATCATGGTTCCAATAATATCCGCCGGCAATAAATCAGGAGTAAACTGAATTCGACTGAATTTGGCATCAATAGCCGATGATAAAGTCTTGATCGATAAAGTCTTTGCTAAACCAGGTAAACCTTCCAAAAGAATATGGCCTTTCGCCAACAGGCCCAATAATAATCTCTCGATCATATAGCTTTGACCAACAATTACCTTAGAGGTTGCGGTCTTAATATCGTCTACAAATGCACTATCTGCATATATTTGTTGATTAAGTGCTTCTATATCAATAGAACTCTGCATTTCAATGAATTTTGAATAAAAAAATTTCCTTACGACAATAGGATTACAAATTTCTCAAAATTAAGTGTATTCCCCTTATATTAAGCATCTTTGTATAGCGAATTAACGAATGAATTCGTAATTGAAAAAATCTATTTTTTGTTTAACTGATTATTAACGTGAAAAGAATTATCTGGTTCATATTATCATCGTTTCTCATTGTCTCTTGTGGTGGATTTTCAAGAAGCATCTATACTGATCATAATAATAAACTAGAAGCATCAACCGCAAAAGACTATATAAAAAACGGAGGGGTTGTGGTTATTTTAAAAGCACAGAAAAATAAACTTGACTTATTTCAAAAATTTATAAATAGTCCTACAATTAGCGAAGGCATTAAAGAGGATTACAAAAATCGGATAGTAAAGGTCAAAGAAGAAAACATCAAATATGCCACCGAGGTAATGCGTGAATTCGAAAACTATAAAGTTGGACCTGTTTTTTTTATTCCCGATAGCCTCTACAAGGGTTTATTAAATGATGGTGAGAAAACGAATATTTTTGTTGGTCAAAACAATAAAATTGATTCAACTATTTCAGTTCCATCAAATTATCTTGTTATGATTGATAAGGATAAATATGATTTTGAACTTTTAGGTCCAAACCATGAGTTTTTAAAGGACCCTTTTCCATATAAATACTCTCCTCGTATTCTCTATCTTTTAGGTATGACATGGGTACTAGAACCAAGAATAAAAAGACTAACACGGTTTATAAATGTCTTGAATAAAAAACTGTCTTAATTTTTCAACCTAAAGAGTGGAGAAATTTCTGATGTATCCACATCCTTAATATACTCTGGTCTCGACGGTCTGTTAGGTTTGTCAATCATCTTTACAGAATCCAGTAGTTCTATTTTCAGTTCTGAAAACAAAATGGAGTCAACATAAATCTCAGCATCAATAATGGCATCTTCTTTACATGCTTTTAATCGATCCGATCTATATTCTTTTTGACGGTTTTTTAACGTCTCTAGAATCAATGCATCGTTGTCCACCATAACTTCCTCATCACAAGAAAAGACCAATAATAACATGGCGATATATAGAAAGAACTTATTCATCAATAATATCTTCTATTTCTGAAAGTCGCTGTTGTTTGATAGAATCTTTGGCTCTTTCAAAATGACTTTGATACCTCTTCGAACATTCTTGATCCAGCACCAAACTTAAGGAATCTAAATTCTTGTTAAAAAGACTGTCTGCTTCTGCACGAATGGCTTTAGTAATGACTGGAGAGGTCATTTCTTTTTTTGGTGAGCAGGATAAAACGAATACACCAAGAATCAGATGGAAGGCAAATATTTTCATCAGATATTTATGTCGATGACCTTTTTCTTTAACTCAAAACTTTGACCTAAGTATACCTTCCTTACCATTTCGTCCTCGGCCAATTCCTCAGCAGTTCCTGATTTAAGAATCCTGCCTTCAAACATTAAATAGGCTCTTTCAGTGATGGATAAAGTTTCTTGTACATTATGATCCGTGATAAGGATACCTATGTTCTTATGTTTCAATTTAGCAACGATGTATTGAATATCTTCCACTGCGATTGGATCAATTCCAGCAAATGGCTCATCCAATAAAATGAAGCTAGGATCAGAAGCTAAAGCGCGAGCTATTTCCGTACGTCGTCTTTCTCCACCTGAAAGTGAATCACCCACATTTTTCCGCACCTTTTCTAAACTAAATTCACTGATAAGTTCTTCTAGTTTATCCTTTCTATCTGTCTTATTCAGATCAGTCATTTCGAGTATAGCCATAATATTATCCTCTACAGATAGCTTTCGAAAAACGGATGGCTCTTGAGGTAAGTATCCTACTCCTTTTTGAGCCCTCTTATACATGGGAAGGTTTGTGATGTCTTCATCTTGAAGAAAAACTGTTCCAGACGTTGGTTGGACAAAACCCACCATCATATAAAAAGTTGTGGTTTTACCAGCACCATTTGGACCAAGTAGTCCTACGATTTCCCCTTGTTTAACATTGATGGACATCTCATTCACCACAGTACGTTGACCATACTGTTTAACAAGCTTGTCTGATCTTAAAATTAATTTTTCCATTAATTAAAATTGGCGGTTATTTCAACATCTAAATCCCAATTAGCTCTTAATTCTTCTAAATCAAAATGCTGAACTTTTTCGGGTTGTATTCTTTTCAAATAATCTCCAGTATCCCATTCTTTATTGGCATTATCATCTTTGATTAAAGTCACCCTATAATTAGCAGGTTTTAAATTTTTAAATACCATCTCAAAATTACTCGTATCGCAAATCTTTTGTTGTCTTATAGTTTTATCACCTTCCTTTAATAACAGCAAATAGTTTAAAGAGTCGGACAAGTTACTTAGGTTTAGGTTGATATTCCCATATTTCTCACGATCTGAAATAAAAAACCTCAAAGCTATACTATCATTGGTTTGATTGTATGTATCTATTACAGCCATTGGTTGCATTTCAAATTCATATGACACTGCTTCCAACCATTTATTTCTGATGATAACATTTCTCGAATCAGAGGAATCAATTTCTAATTCGAAATCTATTTTTTGTTTACTTGTATCTATTAAAAAAATACTGTCTTGCAAAAACTCCTTAATAGGAGTATTAAAACGAATGACAATAGAATCTGTCGGATGAATTCTAAAAATTTGACTTGCATCTCTCGAAATCAATCGCAATGGATTTTTGTCCTTTTTATTAAAATCATAATTGTCAAAGCTCAAAGTATCTCCTAATATGTCTACGCGTACAAAACTGTCTTGGGTAGGTTCGTACCAAAGCTTAAGTGAGTCGCCCGACCAAAGGTGTGTATAGTTAATATCATTGAGGAGATTAAATTCAAGGCTATCCGGTTTTCGATTAAAAACCATAGTTATCAAACCCTGAACATCACTGTCTTTGTAGATAATCAAAGGTTTTGCAGGAAGCTCAAAAGTATATAGCTCAAAATTCTGATTTAAACTATCGGTCAAAAACACTAGAGAATCAAGAAACGCGATGGTTTCAATTGTTCCATCGTATCTATAATTCAAGTTGCCATCTTGAAGAGCAACTAGTTGAAAGGTGTCAGATTTTAAATATTCAATTTTAAAATTTCCATCCTCGTCTGTTCTTGAAAAGTAAAATGGTCTTTCTTTATAAAACGCAGAGTCGGTTAAATCATCATAAAGCATGACTAAAATTCCCTCGGACGGTTCTTTTGTGTAAGCATTCTTAATCTTTCCGGAAACGGATAAACTATCAATAAACTCTCCTGTAGAAAAGACGTATGAATAATTCTTTAAAACATTAGCTTCACGAAAATCTACAATTGCTTCTCCAAAATTTACGGTATAGGTGGCGTTTTCACGAAGGGTATCCGCCTCAGAAAAATCAATTGTTATCTTTTTTCCACGAGATGTAACTCTCGGATTATTAATCATTGGAGGAGAAACCATTATTTCTTTGAAAGGATTTTTCAATTCTATCCATTCGTCAAAATACAAGTCAACTTTCTCTGGAATATAATTGGTTTGAAAATTATCCTCTGACTTTTCTATTAATACACGAGGTGGTGTTTCATCCTGGGGACCACCTGATGGATTACCAGTACTAGCACAGGACAAAAAGCCCAGTATCGCAATAAAAAATAAAACATGATTAAAAGAAAAGTTCATCTATCAGTATACGAAAGATTCCTGCTTTTTGTTTCGTGGGTGGAAAGATAAAATTGTTTCTCTTAAATAATCAGTATTTAGATGGGTATAAATTTCTGTTGTCGTAATCGATTCATGACCAAGCATATCTTGGACAGCTCTAAGGTCTGCCCCGCCTTCTACTAAATGGGTAGCAAAGGAATGTCTAAATGTATGCGGACTTACTGTTTTATCTATTCCAGCGGCTTGAGTCGCTTGCTTCACAATATTGAAAACCATTACACGAGTAAGTTGATGTGCTCGTCTATTTAAGAAAAGAATATCTTCAGAACCCGGTTTTACCTCACTAGCGTGTGGTCTATAGTAATCAAGATACAAGTCAATATGCTTCATGGCTTCTTCACCTACAGGGACAATACGCTCCTTATTGTTTTTACCAATGACTTTAAGGTATGCCTCCTCACGATAGTAATTAGAAATTTTTAATCCAATCAATTCGCTTACACGCAATCCAGAGGCATATAGTGTTTCAAGCATCGCCCGATTTCTCTGACCATTAATGTGCGTAAGATCAATGGCAGCTAGGATACTACTCACTTCTTCAACACTTAAAGTATCTGGTATCTTTCTTTCTAATCTTGGACCCTCTAACAATTCAGTCGGATCATCATCGATCAAATCCTCCAGTAATAAGTATTTATAAAAAGCTTTTATACCCGATATGATTCTAGCCTGAGTACGGGCACCTAAACCTAATTTATTGATCCAATGAACAAATTGTTCAATCTCCTCAAAACGCATTTCGACTGGATTTTTGTCTACTTCTTCTGTTACCGCATAGTCGGCAAGCTTCGATACGTCCTTTTCATAGGCCATAATCGTATTCTGAGAAAGGGACCTTTCGAGCATGAGATAGGCCTTAAATCCTTTGATTGTAGTTTTCCAGTCCATACTCTAATATATTACAATTTTATTTAATATGTTTTAACTATTGTATTTTCCTGCTATTTTCGAGGAAAGCTAATTACATGAGAAACGAATTTTTAATAGTCTCAGTTCTGTCTATTATCGTTATTGTTTTGTTATCGTATTTTGTTACACCACTCTTTTGGTGGTCCTTTCTGTTTGTAGGACCTATCCTATTGCTTGGCTTTTATGACTTCTTTCAAAACAAGCATGCGATTACCAGAAATTTTCCGATTCTCGGTAGGTCTCGCTTTGCAGCGGAATGGCTTCGCCCTAAAATCCAACAGTACTTTATCGAGAGAGATACGGACGGTGCTCCATTTTCAAGAATCAATAGATCCATTGTTTATCAGCGTGCAAAAAAAGAATTAGATACTGAACCATTCGGCACCCAACTGAATGTTTACGAAGATGGCTATGAATGGATCAGTCATAGTATTGCCGCTAAAGATGCTCATGATCTAAATGAAGATCCAAGATTGGTTGTAGGAAATAGTTATTGTAAGCATAAATATGACGCTAGTATTTTCAATGTATCAGCCATGAGCTTTGGATCGCTTTCCAAAAATGCGGTTATGGCTTTAAACGGAGGAGCCGCTATTGGAAACTTTGCTCATAACACTGGAGAAGGAGGAATTTCTCCACATCATGATAAATTTAATGGTGATCTCATCTATCAAATCGGTACAGGATATTTTGGTTGTAGAACGGCCGATGGGAATTTCTCGGATGAGTTGTTTGTACAGCGGACTTCAGCTGACAATGTCAAAATGATAGAAATCAAATTGTCTCAAGGTGCGAAACCTGGTCACGGAGGAATTTTACCTGCAAAAAAAGCTACACCAGAAATCGCTAAGATTAGAAACATCGAACCCTATAAAGACGTATTGTCTCCTCCATTTCACAAAGCTTTTAATACGCCTTTGGGCTTGATTAAGTTTATAAAAAAATGCCAAGACCTCAGTGGTAAGCCTGTTGGTTTCAAACTTTGTGTTGGACAAAAAAGTGAATTTATTGCCATCTGTAAGGCGATGATCGAAACTGGATTTAGACCTGATTTTATTAGTGTAGATGGTGGTGAAGGAGGAACTGGAGCTGCTCCTTTAGAATTCAGCAACTCTGTTGGAATGCCATTTAAGGAAGGATTGTCTTTTGTCTATAATGCCCTAGTCGGATTTAATCTCAAGAAAGAAATTAAACTTTTTGCTGCGGGAAAGGTCGTGAGTGGATTCCATATTTTTAGAGCGATTTCGCTTGGAGCGGATGCATGTTATTCTGCAAGAGCCATGATGATGGCAGTCGGTTGCATTCAGGCTTTGGAGTGTAATAAAAACACTTGCCCTACAGGTGTAGCAACACAAGACCCAGAACTTGTAAAGGGTTTGAATGTGGCAGATAAAAAAGTACGAGTTGCGAATTACCACAAAGAAACAGTCAAAAGTTTTGTTGAATTAATGGCTGCCGCCGGAATTGAAGATCCAGATGAAATCAATAGAACCCATGTAAATAAGCGGGTAATGATGAATCGTGCTCAGAGATATGATCAGATATATCCTTACATCCCAGAAGGTTGCTTATTGCAACATGAATCCATTCCTCGACACTGGAAACAAGATATGGCGACTGCTGACGCTCATTCGTTTCAACCAAAATTTGATTCCGTATTTATCGCCGAAGATTAGACTATTCCTTCTTTAATAAGGTCATGGATATGTAGCACACCCTTGTATACGCCCTCATCCACAATTAAAATTTGTGAAATGCTTTTATCTTTCATCGCACTCAAGGCATCGACGGCAAAAGCACTGGAGGAAATTGTATACGGATCTTTAGACATGATGTCTCTTGCGGTAAATTGGTCCGCATCCTGATCTCTTTCTAACATTCGACGTAAGTCGCCATCCGTTATAATACCTACAAGTTGTTCATTTTCTTCAACTGCTGTAACACCAAGTCTTTTAGAGGTCATTTCTATGATAGTCCGACGAATAGAATCATTAACATCAACCAAAGGCGGATCGTCTAGAACACCTACATCTCTTACCCTTAAATAAAGTTGTTTTCCCAAACTACCGCCAGGATGAATTTTTGCAAACTGACTCGAAGTGAAAGATCTTAATTCGATCAATGACATGGCTAAAGCATCACCTAGTGCAAGATGTAATGTCGAACTCGTTGTTGGAGCAAGATCATTGGGATCCGCCTCCTCATCAACTGGCGCATAGAGGAAGTAATCTGCGTGTCGTGCCAAATAACTTTGTTCATTTGAAACAACCGCAATAATCGGATTCCCAAAATCCTTCAAGAGCGGCACTAATACTTTAAGTTCCTGTGTCTCTCCACTTTTTGACAGACAAAGGACCACATCTGATTTACCTATCATACCCAGATCACCATGAACTGCATCCGCAGCATGCATAAAAATGGATGAGGTCCCCGTTGAATTAAACGTGGCGACCATTTTTTGACCAATGAGTGCGCTCTTACCAATTCCAGTAACTACAACTCTCCCTTCTGTCTTGTAAATAGCATTTACAGCGTCAACAAAAGAATCTGACAGTGTAGATTCTAAGGCTAATATGGCCTTGCCTTCTGAATTCAAGGTGTGCTTTGCTACTCTTAATATCTTTTCTGAATTGTCCATAGAATTTTAAAGCCAATAAAGTCAACAATTATTAATGACTTTAGTCGTTTTTATACGTCTAAACTCAGGTTGCCAACACTATTATCAATACTGATTTTAAATAGCGTAATTCTGGTAAAAATAAGATTTTCAACCAAGTCGAATATTTCTTTTTACGTATATTAAAAGTATAAAGACCGAAAACATGATCGAAAGCCAATTGAATCAAAAAGAGAGCTTAAAAAAGTTCTTTGGATTTGATGAATTTAAATATAATCAAGAGGCCATAATAGAAAACATTCTCAAAGGAAATGACACATTTGTGATCATGCCGACGGGAGGAGGAAAATCCCTGTGTTATCAATTACCGGCTTTAATGCTGTCAGGTACAGCCATTGTTATCTCCCCTTTGATTGCTTTAATGAAGGATCAAGTAGATTCTATTAGGGGACATAGTCAAGATAATAGTATCGCACATTATCTAAATTCTTCATTGAACAAGACCCAAGTTAAGGAGGTTAAAGAAGATATCGTATCCGGTAAAACTAAGTTGCTTTTTGTAGCTCCTGAAACGCTTACGAAAGAAGAGAATATTGACTTTTTTAAAAGTGTAAACATCTCTTTTGTTGCCGTTGATGAGGCACATTGCATTAGCGAATGGGGACATGATTTTAGGCCAGAATATAGAAGAATCAAAATCATGATATCTGGGATTGGTGACAACATTCCTGTCATCGCATTAACTGCAACTGCAACTCCAAAAGTTCAATTGGATATTGTCAAAAACCTCAACATGAAAAATGAGACGAAATTTGTCTCATCATTTAATCGTGAGAATTTATTTTATGAGGTAAGGCCAAAAATCAATAAGGAAGAAACGATGAAAAGTATTGTTCAAATAGTAAGAACAATACCTGGAAAATCTGGAATTGTATATGTGCAATCAAGAAAGTCTACAGAAGAGATTGCTCAGGTTCTTAATGTAAATGGAATCAAAGCCAGTCCTTACCATGCGGGTTTAGATGCTAAAACAAGGTCAAAAGCGCAGGACGATTTCTTAATGGAAGAAGTAGATGTCATTGTAGCTACCATTGCGTTTGGAATGGGTATTGATAAACCTGATGTAAGGTTTGTCATTCATTATGATATTCCTAAGAGTATAGAAAATTATTATCAAGAAACAGGTCGTGCTGGAAGAGATGGTTTAGAAGGAAGATGCATCGCTTTTTACTCATATAAAGACATTGTTCGTTTAGAAAAATTTCTAAGAGATAAACCAGTTGCTGAGAGACTGCTAGGCTCACAACTGATGGAAGAAGTCATTGCTTTTTCAGAAACGAGTTCGTGTAGAAGAAAGTTTTTAATGCACTATTTTGGTGAAGATTACAATGATGATCTGTGTAACGAAATGTGCGATAACTGTAAAGATCCACAAGAAACTGTATCTGTAAAAGAAGAACTTACGCTAGCATTGAGCATTGTAGAATCCTTAAAGGGAAAACTGATGATTCGTCCTTTGATCGACTTTGTCTGTGGAAAAGAGACGAAGGAAATGAAAGATTTTCGGTACACCAAACATGAATTTTTTGGGAAAGGGTCGGATAAAAATGATTTATTCTGGCATTCTATTTTCCGCCAAGGTTTGCTACATAAGCTATTAGAAAAAGAAATTGAAGAATACGGCATTATAGTTCTTACTGAAAAAGGGAAGAAGTATTTAGAGAAACCAAGGGAAGCTAAAATTCCTTTGAACAGAGACTACTCTAACACTTTAAGCGCAGATGTTGTTTCCACATCAAATACAAACGGTAGTGCATTAGATGATGTACTTTTGGACATTTTGAAAAACCTACGAAAGGAAGAATCAAAAAGACTCGGAATCCAACCATGGGTTATTTTTCAAGAACCTTCCTTGATTGACATGGCCACATTTTATCCGACAAACATGGATGAATTGAGTAATATCTCTGGCGTAAGTAAAGGAAAGGCTATGCGGTATGGCCAATCATTTTTAGTCGTTATTAAAGATTATGTTGAAGCCAATGATATTCAAAAAGATTTTAATATTGCCGTCAAGCAAGTAGCCAATAAGTCCAAAAACAAAGTGGCGATAATTCAAGGAATTGATAGAAAATTACCCTTAGAAGATATCGCTGATTCTGCAAAAATGGATCTTGATGGCCTTTTAGTTGAGATGAATAATATCGTAGACTCCGGAACAAAACTTGACATCAACTATTATCTAGAAGAAAATCTAGATGATGAGGTGGCTGAAGAAATCTATGATTACTTTTCTGAGGCAGAATCAGAATCTGTTGATGATGCAGAAAAGGAACTTTCAGAAGATGATATTACTAGGGAAGAGATCCAAATGATTCGAATTAAGTACATGACCGAAATGGCGAATTGATTTGAAGTCTATCATCATCATTAACGGACCCAACCTGAACCTGCTGGGAAAACGAGAACCAGAAATTTATGGAAGCGTTTCCTTTGAAGAATATTTTTTAGGTCTAAGAAAGAAATATCCCAAGACCATTCTTCATTATTTTCAAAGTAATCATGAAGGAGCTATTATCGATAAACTACACGAGTTTGGCTTTGAGCACGACGGTATTATTTTAAATGCAGGTGGATATAGTCATACCTCAATAGCCATTGGCGATGCGATTAAAGGAATTAATACACCGGTTATTGAAGTACATATCTCCAACACACTTGAAAGAGAAGAATTTAGACATTTCTCGTATTTAAAAAAACCATGTATTCAAAGCTTTATAGGACAAGGTCTAAACGGCTACGACATGGCCATTGATTACTTTCTTAGCGTTTGATTTTCAAGGCTGGAGATAATTCATCAGGAGTGGGAAAACGGATATCCAATATTCTCAATCGAGCTTTCTTTCCTATGGTATAATCTTTCTTAGCTGCAAATTTTTTCAAAATCCAACCCGTCACTATTGCCACTAAACCAATGGCGAGTGTATCCCATCCAAATTCAAAATCGCTAAACGCATGAGCTAATCCTCCAAATCCCAACCAGACAAATCCGAATTGGCTCAATCCAATAGACACTGCCTTAGCAATATCTTTGTATACTCTTATGTGCGTAATTTGATCAAGGGGTAAATAACCTTGTGGGTATACGATGATATTTTCATCAGGTATAACATCTTCTATTTCATATACCAACCATTCATCCTCAGATTCCAAAGTTTTAATACAAATTTTATCATTAGGATAAAACTTGATGGTTTGAGGATTATTAAACAGTTCGATCTGCAAAAACCTTTGGGCTTGAACCATTGAACAGCAAAGCATTAAAAAGAGTAATATAAAATGGATTCTATATTTCATGCTCTCTTAAATCTTGAATCATTTTTGCCTGAATTTTTAAGTAAGAAGCTTCAAATTTAGCATAAGACTCTATTTCTTTAGCGTAGTAGATGACTAAAAGCTTTATAGGGGCTTTAAAATGGGATAATTGTTCTATAAAATTAGTGTGGTTATTGCGCACTACTTCTCTCAACATTCGTTTAATCCTATTTCGAGAAACCGCCTTTTTAAAGTTTCTTTTGGGAGCTACAACCGCATATTGTAATGTAATCCCGTTTTGGACTTCTGGGCCTATATTGTAGACTACACGAATAGGATAGGATTTGTTTGATTTACCATTTTGGTAAACAAAAGCTATATCCTCTGCACTTTTCAGCCTTATATTATTGGATAATCCCACAAAACTTGATTTAAAAAAAAATCTGAATACCTAATTAAAGATATTCAGATTCTCATATATCGTTAGATAGTAAAGCTTACTTTACTCTCATTTCATCTGAAACGGTCAACTTAAGTCTACCCTTAGCTCTTCTTCTAGCTAAAACTTTACGACCATTTTTCGAGCTCATTCTTTCACGAAATCCGTGCTTATTAGCTCTTTTTCTTCTTGATGGTTGAAACGTTCTTTTCATTTTCTTGTGTTTTCTTAATTACGCTTTCGCGAAAATGGAAGGCAAAAGTAATGTTTTTATCTAAATTCCTCACAATTTTGGAAGATATTTATCCATTCATAGAAATAAGGAATTCTTCATTATTACTAGTACCTCTGATTTGATTCTTCAAAAAGTCCATTGCTTCTGTAGGTTTCATGTCTGCAAGATGATTACGAAGAATAAACATTCTTGATAATGTTTCTTTATCCATTAATAATTCTTCTCTTCTTGTACTAGATTTAGTCAAGTCAATTGCAGGGTACATACGCTTATTAGCCAATGTTCTATCCAATTGAAGTTCCATATTACCAGTTCCCTTGAATTCCTCAAAGATGACTTCATCCATCTTAGATCCAGTGTCAATTAAAGCTGTTGCTAAAATAGTTAAAGATCCACCACCCTCTATATTTCTAGCCGCTCCAAAGAATTGTTTTGGCTTATGCAATGCTGTGGCTTCAACTCCACCAGACAATACTCTTCCACTTGTAGGAGAAACGGTATTATATGCTCTAGCTAAACGAGTTATAGAGTCTAATAATACAACAACATCATGCTTACTTTCTGTTAATCTTTTCGCCTTTTCTAAGACGATGTTAGCAACTCTAACATGATTTTCAGCTGGAGCATCAAAAGTAGAAGCAATGACTTCGGCTTTTACACTTCGCTTCATATCTGTTACTTCCTCAGGTCTTTCATCTACGAGTAAGACGATCATGTAGCATTCCGGATGATTATCTACAATAGCGTTGGCTATGTCTTTAAGTAAAAATGTTTTACCCGTTTTTGGTTGTGCTACAATTAATCCTCTTTGACCCTTTCCAATTGGAGTAAAGAGATCGATCATTCTATTACCGTAATCTTTACCTACAGGGTGCGATGTTAACTTAAACTTCTCATCTGGAAATAATGGGGTGAGGTATTCAAAAGGCACACGCTCGCGTGTTTTTTCTGGATTCACACCATTAATGGTAGATACTTTTAAAAGCGCAAAATACTTTTCTCCTTCTTTTGGAGGCCGAATAGCTCCTTTTACGGTATCACCAGTCTTAATCCCAAATAATTTGATTTGAGATGGAGATACATATACGTCATCTGGAGAAGTCAAATAGTTATAATCTGCAGATCTTAGGAATCCGTAACCATCTGGCATCATTTCTAAAACGCCTTCGCCTTCTATAATTCCATCAATATCGACGTTGAATCGATTTTTTTGATCCACTTTCTCTTCTCTTGGCTTACGATCTTGGTTTCTGTCTCTGTTGTCTCTAGATCTATTATCGTTTCTGTTATCACGATTATCTCTTCTAGGGTTTCTTTGTTGTGGTGCCCTTTCTTCTTTTCTCTGCTCTTCTTTTGGTCCATCTGCCTTAGCCTCCGCTTTCGCTGGCTCAGGCTTCGCAGGTGCGGCCTTTGCTTCTTCTTTCTTTGGAGTTTCTTGTTTAGGAGCTTCCTCTTTTTTAGGTCTAGGGGTTCTAGGTTTTCGTTGCCTTGGCTCTTTTTTAGGAGCTTCTTTAGATTCAACTTTTTCTTCCGGCAAATCGGATGTCAGAGCTTGTTGATCTAAAATTTTATAAATCAGTTCTTGCTTACTTAGTTTCTTATACGATTTGAGCTTGAGCTTCTCTGCCAGTTCACGAAGTTCTGGAACTAACATATCGTTTAATTGAAGGATATCATACATAATTTAAAAAATAAATGATTGGATTATTATCTTTTGATAATCGGTCTTAAAATAATTTGAATCGTTGGTCAGAAATAGATATGAATAAAGAATCCTGACGTTGACGTGCTTTACAATGCAAAAATACACTTATAAATTTAAAATCAAACAGTATTTTTACAATTAACTAAAAATAGAAGGACAATATGCTGCAGGTAAGTTATATGCGAGAATTTAAAGATCAAGTCATAAACGGTCTTTCAAAAAGAGGATGGAATGATGAAAAACTTGCAATGATTGATGAGGTCATTGAATTGGATAATCAAAGAAAATCCTTACAAACGAGTAATGATCAGATCTTATCGCAAATCAATAAATTGTCATCCGAGGTAGGAGAATTTTTCAAATCAGGTCAACCAGAAAAGGGAAATGCCTTAAAATCAGAAGTTAGTTCATTAAAAGAACAATCGGAATTACTGGAAAATCAGATGAAAGAAGTGATGATCTCCCTAAATCAAAAACTTTACACCATACCCAATATTCCTAATGAATTGGTTCCTAATGGCTTAACAGAAGAGGACAACGAGGTATTTCAA
>JAHDBI010000021.1:3499-20295 GCA_020630475.1 Saprospiraceae bacterium | reverse complement strand
TCCTAATGAATTGGTTCCTAATGGCTTAACAGAAGAGGACAACGAGGTATTTCAAGACTTGACAGGAGTTATTCCTGAATTATATGATGGTGCCACCGCTCATTGGGATCTGATTGAAAAGTACAATTTAGTAGATTTTAAACTAGGTGCTAAAATCACAGGTTCTGGGTTTCCTCTTTACAGAGGGAAAGGTGCAAAACTCCAACGTGCTTTAATCAGCTATTTTCTTGATCAGGCGATTGAAGCGGGATATGAGGAAATCATTCCTCCTTTATTAGTCAATCCTGATTCAGGTTTTGGAACGGGTAGTTTACCGGATAAAGATGGACAGATGTATCATATGGAAAAAGATAACTTATATCTCATTCCTACGGCTGAAGTTCCTGTAACAAACATTTATAGGAATGTCATTCTTAAAAATGACGATTTTCCTATTAAAATGTGTGCCTATACCCCATGTTTTAGAAGGGAAGCTGGATCACATGGTTCGGATGTAAAGGGCTTGAATAGAGTACATCAATTTGATAAGATAGAAATAGTGCAAATCGCTCATCCGGATAAATCATATGAAATTCTTGAGAATATGCTCAAGCATGTGCAATCTTTACTCGAAAAACTGGAACTGCCGTACCGTATTTTGCGTTTATGTGGTGGAGACCTCACTTTCGCCTCCGCCTTGACTTATGACTTTGAAGTTTACTCGGCAGGTCAGAAAAAATGGCTAGAAGTAAGTTCGGTTTCTAATTTTGAAACATTCCAAAGTAATCGGATGAAGTTGCGATACAAGGATGAAAATGGAAAAACTAATTTAGCGCACACTTTAAATGGTAGTGCATTGGCTTTAGCCAGAATAGTGGCGTCTATATTAGAAAATAATCAAACTAAAGATGGCATTGTAATACCTGAAGTATTAAGGCCATATACAGGTTTTGATATTATTAACTAAAAAAACTAAAATTTAGATATGGGATATTTTATCATTTTAGGCTTTTTCTCACTAATCGGATTTTTAGTGAGTGGCCGATTAAAAAGTAAATTTAAAAAGTACAGCCAAGTACCAACATCAAGTGGTATGAATGGTGCTGAAATAGCAGGTGAAATGTTGAGACATTATGGTATCAACGATGTACGGATCGTGCAAGGTCAAGGGTCTTTAACAGATCATTATAACCCAACGAACAAAACAATTGCTTTAAGTCCTGAAGTATATAATGGCCGACACGTTTCTGCAGCTGCAGTTGCTGCGCACGAATGTGGTCATGCTGTTCAACATGCTCAAGCTTACAGTATGTTAACCATGAGATCTAACTTGGTACCTGTAGTACAATTTTCATCTAGAATCCAACAATTCTTATTTATGGGAGCCATGTTTGGAATGGGCGCAGGCTTTGGTGGTTCTTATCTACTTATTGCTTTAGTGATCACCTTTGGTATCACTGCTCTTTTTAGCTTGGTGACTTTACCTGTTGAATTTGATGCAAGTAGAAGAGCACTTGTATGGTTAGATAACACGGGCGTTACAAGAGGTGCTGAATATGATGGTGCAAAAGATGCATTATGGTGGGCAGCGATGACCTATGTGTCAAGTGCCTTAGCTTCATTGGTTGTATTCTTATATTTCTTACTAACTATGTTGGGTAGCGATTAATCCTTAGGGATTATTATATTCGTAAAGTGAAAAAGTAAACGTAATGAGTGAAACGATAGAAAGCTACTTAGTAAAGGGCAAGAATTCTTTGACTGAGGCGATTGATCATTTAAAAAGTGAATTGGTTAAAATTCGTGCTGGAAAAGCATCTCCATCAATGTTAGATGGCATTATGGTAGATTATTATGGCACACCTACGCTGATTTCACAAGTCGCTAATATGGGAACACCGGATTCTAAGACTATTAGTATTCAACCATGGGAAAAGAACATGTTAGGACCTATTGAGCAAGCGATTTTTGCGGCAAATTTGGGGCTTACGCCAATGAATGACGGTGAGTTTGTAAGAATTATCATTCCACCGTTGACGGAAGAGCGTCGTAAAGATTTGGTGAAACAATCTAAAGGACTAGGAGAAGATACCAAAGTTAGCCTAAGAAATGCCCGTCATAAAATGATGGATTTTATTAAAAAAGAAGTTAAAGATGGTTATCCTGAAGATGCTGGAAAGCGTAAAGAAGGTGAAGTAGATACCATGATTAAACAATATAGCAGTCAAGTAGATGCCCTTTTAGAGGCAAAAGAAAAAGACATCATGACTGTATAAAGAACCCACCCCTTCCAAAAGGGGCTTATTTTAGTATACAATGAAAGCTCGATCGTAAGGTCGAGCTTTCTAGTTTTTGCGCCGAACTATTCCCAAGTTGTCTAGGTAAAAACCAAAATCTTGAAAGATCCTAACTTGCTTTAATTTTACTTTATTCAAATCACTGGGTATTTGAATTTGCCTTTCGGCGAAAGCCTTTAATGAATACAAATAAAACTGATCATTCCTTTTAAATAGTAGTGTTTTTGAATCGAGATAAAAATCTTTTATATCCTGAACAGGCAACAATCTCACAAACTGACCTAAATTATCGAATACTAAAATCCCCACATTTGGATCATTCATAAAGACTTTATTATCCGACTCTAAAATCTGAATTGGTTCTACATGCCCTAAATTCTGATCAACTAAACTAAAACTGGTCGTCATCTCATTCCCTTGATCATCTATTTTGTGCAATTTAAACGTGGAAGGATTGTAAAACCAGATATTGTTATCGTTAGATAAGCAGACTACTGGAATATTGGTAAAATCAAACTGTTTTAAATCAATAGTATTCGTGACTGCTAGATAAGCATCCAAAAGAACTATAACATCAAAACTATTGTAGTACAACAATACTTTTTGGGGATTACTTACATCAATAGAACTTATTTGGCCTAAACGATTACTATTATATGTATATAGTTTCTGAAAGTCAGGACCGTATAAATGAACTTGATTTTTATTATCCACCACAAACACTCGCCCTAGCTTATCTACCTCAAAGGACTGAGCCTTGATAGTCAAATCGTAAGCTATTCTTAGAACATTGTCTTGTTGCAGATTATCCTTTTGCGCAGCACAAGACAAAAAAAGAATCCAACTAAAGACCGTGAATAGTTTGATTTTCATCGAAAGCAAATTTTAAATGCATTCCATCTTGATCTAAGACGGCATATGAAAAATAATTGATCCAATCTCCAAGATTTATATAACGAGTTTGACCGTCTGTCAGTGTATAATCAATAGGCAAATGGCGATGACCAAAAACAAAATAGTCATACTTTTTTTCCTTGATTTTATCTTCACAAAAAACAATTAGTCGTTCTTTTTGTGGGCCATAAAACTGTTCCTCACCATTGATATTTCTATCTTTTTTACTCACATACTTCATTAAGGCAATCCCTAAATTAGGATGAATTCTGGCAAACAACCATTGACAAATCTTGTTGCCAAAAATGGCTTTAATGAACTTATATCCGTAGTCACCTGGACCAAGACCATCTCCATGACCTATAAAAATCTTTTTACCAAAATGCTCTATTTCAATAGGCTCTCTATAAATTGGAATCCCAAACTCTTCCTCAAAGTATCGAAACATCCACATGTCGTGGTTTCCAATAAAGAAGTGAATCGGTATCTGTCGAGACCTCAATTCTTTCAATTTTCCAAAAAGCAGATTAAATCCTTTAGGTATAACTTTACTGTATTCAAACCAATAATCAAAGACATCACCTACAAGATAAATGGCCTCTGCCTGATCAGCAATTTGACCCAACCAATCAACAATTAAATGTTCGCGTTCTTCACTTGATTTTTGAGCATCAAGTCCAAGATGAAAATCAGAAAGGAAATAGACCTTTTTGGACATACTAGTCTTGTTCAACAAACCGCTCGTCCGCTTTCATGACCTCTCCACAGTTATCGCATGTGCGTAAAGAATCTGTACCGTAATACTTTTTAAATCTTGGTAAGAAATCTTTTTCAATATTCGTCAGCTTAAAATAGTCGTCATGCAATTTGTTGTTGCAGTGATCACAAAACCACATCAGACCATCCTGTTCGTGTTCTTTACGTTTCAATTCGACCACAAGCCCAATTGAACCTTCTGATCGCATAGGGGAATGAGGCACTTTTGCAGGTAGTAAAAACATCTCACCCTCATTAATAGGAATATCTACAGCCTTCCCATCCTCTTGAATACGTACGACAATATTACCTTCAATTTGATAATATAGTTCTTCCGTTTCATTGTAATGATAGTCTTTTCTCGCATTGGGGCCAGCGACGATCATCACAATATAATCTCCGGCATCCTTATATAGATTTCGATTTCCGACGGGTGGTTTTAACTCATCCCTGTGTTCGTCAATCCATTTCTGCAAATTAAAAGGTCTTCGTATACTCATAATAAAGGCTTTACACTAATTTAAAAAAATTAGTTGATGTATTGAGGAAGTGCTTTTTGAAGTAGTTCTTTTAGGGCTTTCGCCGAAAGGCTATTAGGATCATCAGTTTGACGAGCGATATCCATCAAAACCATATTCTGTGCCCTACCCTGTTCCATTGCTCTCTCATATGGAATATCTTCTCTAAAGGTGACTAAACTATATTTTGAAAAATAAGAAGGGTCTTCCTGTTCTAATTTTAATTCAAGGATTCTCTTTTTATTAAAAACAGGATCTGCGGTAGCATCTCTCATTTCGTAAAAATTGTCTTCGGCCAAATCAGCTATTGCATCAGCACTTGGTTTTCTTAAATCATCATAATCCTTTAGGATTTTTTCCCAGTCTAAGCCATGTTTTTCAATCATCTCATCAAACACTACTACATCTTCCAATGCGCAATTCATGCCTTGACCATAAAAGGGTACAATAGCATGAGCAGCATCACCCATGATCAACGCCCTACCCTTGTATTGCCATGGCCAACATTTTATCGTCCCCAAACTACTGCTCGGATTCTCGTGCCAATCCTTTATCAAATCCGGCATAATATCATATGTATCCGGAAAGGAGCTCTTAAATAATTCCCTAACCTTTTTGTCAGAATCCCAATCTTCAAAACTGTTTGGCCCTTCAAATTTCGCGAAAAGCGTAACCGTAAAACTGCCATCTAAATTAGGCAGAGCAATTTTCATAAATCCATCTCTCGGCCAAATATGGAGAGCATGTTTATCGATCAAATATGAACCATTAGGTCCAGGAGGAATGGTCAATTCCTTATAGCCTGTATCTAAAAATTGTTGAGAAAAATTAAATCGAATTCTGTTCGACATTTTTGACATAGAACGACGAACAATAGATCCTGCCCCATCTGTACCGATAATCACATCGTAAGTTTTCTTTACAGTATTTCCTAGTTGGTCTCGTAGTTCGATTTCTCCACTTTCCAAATTAACTTTAGTGCAATTTGATTGAAAATATAAATCGAGATTATCGTAGTTGTCCGCTTTATCTAAGAGAAAAGCATTTAATCCAGGTCGAGAAACTGAATTTATATAATCGCGTTCTCTACCACTATAACGATATAATTTTTGATCACCTTCTAAAGGATGAATCATCCGACCATACATAGGTATCACTTGCTTTCTTACTTCATCTTCAACACCTATCATTCGAAGCGCTTTAAAGCCTCTATCTGAGAGCGCTAGATTGATAGATCTTCCAGCTGCAAGTTCGACCTTTCTTAAATCTGGTCTCTTCTCATATACATCTACGTTTAAGCCTCTTTGGGCTAAGCGTGTTGCTAGGAGGCTACCGCATAAACCAGCTCCTATGATACATATTTTTGTTTCTGACATGAGTAGCAAGTTAGGAAATTCTATACGATCCTATTAAACAATTTTGGATGCATTTTTGCACTTTAAACCATATGTTCAGAATATTCGTCTTCGGAATACTTTTTTTGATTGCCCATCAAATTCAATCCCAAGATCCGTATTATATTCAATATAATACAGAAAACGGGTTGCCCAGTAATGAGGTATATGACATGGAATTAGATTCTAGTGGCCTCATTTGGTTTACTACGGACCGGGGAGTTTGTACTTACAACGGATACGATTTTAATGTATTCACAACTAAAGATGGACTTAGTGATAACACCAACTTCAAAATTTTTAAAGATAGTAAGAATAGATTATGGTTCAACGGTTTTAATGGTAGTCTAAGTTATTATGATGCGTTAGGATTCCACCCTTATAAATATAATGTTGGGTTACGTCAACTCATTAATGAAAATGGTTTTTCGTGGGTTGGCGATATTGAAGAAACTTATGATGATGAATTCATTTTTATAGCAGATAAAGCAGAAACTGAAAAGGTATACTCATTTAGTATAAATAAAAAACCTACCACGATTGATGATAAAAATTTGGTTTATTCTACACATAATGAATTTTCTATTTTGACTTTCGATAGTTTAAATGTTGTTTTTTACGAATACGACTCTTCCAGACTTATTAAATTCAAGGGAGACATTTTTAACGGTGGATTAAATGAAAAACTTGTTCGTTTAGACCAGGCAATATATCAATTAGATGAATATGCATTGCCAAAAAACATATTTAGACATGATGGGAACATTCTTTGCTGCAAGAAAATAGATGATAAAACTATATTAGTAGGAACCAGTCAAGGCTTGTTCCAAGTAAATTTAATCAACGGAAATTATTCTGCTATTCATCTTTTCGAAGATTTAGTTATTACAGATATTCTAATTGATTCTGACAATCGAATTTGGTTAAGTACTCAACAATCAGGAATCATTTATATCCCAGATTTTAACCTTAAAACATATTTTTCAAATATTAATAAAGATCGTTTTTTAAGTATTGGAACTTTAAATAATAAAATAATTACTGGTTCATCTAATGGCATTTTTTATCAAATTGATACTTTGAATAATGCAAATATTCTCTATGAAAACCTCAAAGAAAAAAGCCTACAGATAAGATTTATCGAAGAGGACAAAAAAAATAACACCCTTTATACTTCTATGGGAGTCAATATTATAAGTAAAGACAATGAGCTAATCACTAAAGAAATCAACAAATATTACGTTTTACAAAAACAATTAAAAAATGGTGATATCATTAAAAATAGTACTGGTGGTGTGACCATAGGTCTCGATGAACAACAAATCATTTTAACTCAAAAAATCTCATCTAAAGTGATACAAGATGAAGATGAGAATATTTGGATCGGAACCCATGACGGATTACTCAAAATAGTAGATTATGATTATGAAAATCCGATTGAAATCTACGATCAATCAGGTCAAAAACTTGGTAGAATATCTGACCTAGAATTATATCAAAACAAACATCTTTGGGTTTCAACACTAGGACAAGGAATTTATTATTTTCATGCAGATACATTAATCAACCTATCGATCAATGATGGCCTGAGGAGTAATTTGGTGAATCGTCTTTGGGTTTCAAAAGAAAATGAAACTTATGCGGCGACCAATTTTGGCTTGAGCCGAATAACGCTTGAACCAGAAAAAGGCGTTTATTATCCGACAATAAAAAACCTGAATAAAACACATGGCTTAAATTCTAATTTCATCAATGATGTAACCTTTAACAATTCCAAAATTTGGGTCGCTACAAATGCAGGTGTGTGCGCAATAGATGAAAGTATATTTGATCGCCATGCGCCTTTAACCAGAACTTCTGTTACGAGTATAAGCTCTCATAAAAAAAACCTAACAGATTTAAATAATGATATCGTTTTTGAGCACGAGGATAATGACATTTCAATTAGTTACATCGGACATTCGTACATAAAAAACTCTAACTTCTCAACATATAGAATAAGATTATTTGACAATGCTGATGATAAGAATAAAATGGATTGGTTTTACACAAACAATCGAATTTATTCAACTTTAAACCTCCCATCTGGAGAATATACATTTGAAGTGCAATCGAATAACAATGATAATGTTTGGGGTAAATCCTCAATAGTAAAATTTAAAATAGAATCTCATATAACCGAAAAATTATGGTTTAAAGGATTTATTGTAATTCTATTAATTGTCGGTTTATATACTTTATATAAATTAATTAAGCGGCGTATAACTATAAACACCGAACTTAAGAATGCTCATTTAAAAATTAAAGAATCGGAATTAATGGCATTGCGTAACCAAATGAACCCGCATTTTGTATTCAATTCACTAAACTCTATTCAAAACTTCATATTTAAAAAGGATGTAGTAAAGGCTAACTACTATTTATCCAAATTTTCAGATTTAATTAGAAAAAGCTTAATTTATTCAAGACTTGATTTTATTTCTTTAGAAAACGAACTAGACTTTATAAATACGTATATTGAACTCGAGAAACTTCGGTTTAATGATAGTTTCTTTTTTCATCTGTCTATTGACCCTACATTAGAACTTGAAGAAATTTTAATACCCTCTTTACTAATTCAACCTGTTCTAGAAAACTCCATTAAACATGCGTTTATGAATATTAACACGCAAGGAGTTTTACGCATAAACATTGGAGGTCATAAGGAAAATCAATTGAAAATAGTTATTCAAGACAATGGACCTGGTATTAAAGAAAAGAACATAGTTAAAAAAACTAATCATAAATCTGTAGGATTGCATATCGTAAAAAACAGAATTGAACTGTTAAATGCATTATCCAAGCACAGTGACATAACTATGAATTCTGAAAACATCATTAAAGGGGAAACAATTATCGGATATTCCACAACGTTTGTATTAACGATTAAAAGAAAGTATGATTAAGACAGTAATAATTGAGGACGAAAAAAATAGTCAAGAGTTGTTGGAGCAAATGCTGACAAATCATTGTGATAATGTTGAAATCATTGGTTTCGCCGATAGTGTCGTTAGCGGTATCGAAGCTATTCAGCGACTAAAACCTGAACTAGTTTTACTGGATATTGAAATTAAAGGAGGCACCAGTTTTGAAATATTAAGTGCCATTGAAAACCCAACGTTCAAGGTTATTTTTATTACAGGGTATGACCATTATGCTATTAAGGCTATTAAATACTCTGCGTTGGATTACCTTTTAAAACCAGTCAACCTATTAGACTTACAAAAGGCGATTAAAAAGGTTAATTCGACTCTTCATCTCTCTTCTAGTCAAATGGAATTATTGCAGACCGATCCTAACGATTCTTTTAATAAAATTGTCTTGACAGGAAATAACTCGTACCGAGTAGTTCAAATTGATAATATTTTCTATTTAGAAGGCAACAGAGCGTATACCGTTTTTTACCTAAATAATGGCAACACTCATATTGGTTCTTATCCAATCTCTTATTATGAAGAGTTACTCAACTCCAAGATGTTTTTTAGAATCCATAAATCGTATGTGATAAATACGACAAAAGTTTCTACTGTAGATAGCGGTCGCGGAGGTAATGTCAACTTGATTAATGGGACAACACTACCAATTGCCGTTAGACGTAAGTCTTCGTTTATTAAAAGTTTGACTGGATAATTTCTGTAACTGACACGTTGGTATAATAATAGAACACAGTTTGATTATTTATTTTCAAGATTCTTTCTTAATACTCCAAGACAGTCTACATTGATGTTAGATTCCATTTAATATTTGGAATTTCTCTTGGTACCATCTAGTAAAACATTGGTGTGTTTAGTTACTTAAGATTTGTTCTAAGTGCATTCATATTTTATCCTAAATGAAAAAGCTTTAAGGTGTACAACTTAATGAGTTTCATAAATAGATATACTGAATACCGAAGAGTTTTCAAACTTACAATGCTTTATCAAGAGCATATTCTTTAAATCGAAAATTTAAATCATGAAAAAAATTAAACTTCTTTTATTCGGATTAATATTGTCTTTTAGTGCTTCTGCAGGTCTCGATGTAGGTTTATCTGGTCCTACAGAAAATTGCACAGAAATTCCAACTGGTACTTTTACAGCAGACTATGAAGGTTCCATAGATGACTCATTCCAGTGTCCTTCATTTTCATGGGAATATACAGTAACAGGTGGTGAAATTATAGGGGTGTATAATTTTGGTGTTTATCTCCCCTTCTCTTCTCCGTTAGAATCATATGGTGAAACGATGGATGGTGCCCCAAACAAAATAAAAGTTAGATGGTATTCAAACACGTGTGGAACTATAAGTTTTGATGCTTATTTCAATTGTGTTTTAGGAGATGATGATATTTTTAAAACAACTAGTTTAGGCGTGAATAACAACTCAAGTCTTGGTACGGTTGATATTAGTGTTTCAGGAGGTACTGTTAAATTATGCTCTTTAAATTCTTTTTCAGTTGTGGCACAAAATGAAGCTTGTGTTACAAAATATATTTGGAGTATAAGCGGTGCAACATATGAAACGAATACGCCAAACATCGAAGTGCATATTGGTAGTAATTGCCCTACTATCAATGTAACTACCGAAGGGGCTTGTGGCGGCGTTGGAAGTGGAGTTCAAACATTCCCATGTGAGCTACCAGACCTTTCTATGCCCGAGATTCCTTTATCTGTTTGTACACCATTTACAGGTAATTATCAATTTCCTGTATTAATTACATCTGCAACAATAAATTCTTCGAGCTTAGGTTCATCTTCAGGAGCTAGCATATTAAGTGTTGGGCAAGACCTTACAATTAATATTAGCAATCCTGGTGTTTATAGAATTGACGTTATTTACGAATATTGCAACGAAACTTACACTTTAAGTCAATTCATATTTGCACAAAAGTGCACAAAAAACCGAATAATTGTCAATGAAAATGTAGAGATAAGGAGAGACTTTCCTAAATCTTCAACTGCAGACTTTACAGTATTTCCTAATCCTGCATCCGACTTTATAAATGTTCAATCGAAATGCAGTGAAGATATTATATTTGAACTTCGAAGTGTCAAAAATAACATTGTTAAATCCGGTGTCTTGAATAATGGTATAAAAAGAATTAGCTTGAATCAAATCCCAAGTGGGATATACTATTTATCAGTTCAATCTGGTCAAAATGTGAAAGTTGAAAAAATTGTAGTTGCCAAATAACTCAGTCACATGGGTTTAGTAAACATAAAAAAGTGGAGATCGTTGTATCTCCACTTTTTTATAGTTTTTGCTTTTAAAAATCACTTTCAGAGAAACACGTATTGAATACATGCCATAGTGCTTATCATTTATGCTTCGAAACTTTCAAAATTTTAAAATATGATTCTCGAATGATCATAAAAATTTAAAATACTTCGATAGATAAATCTATTATCTCTGTTTTAATGTACACGGTTGTATAAAATACTTTCACGCTTGAATTTTAAACAACTTAATTGTTTTCCATTAAATCCAACACCCCATACTTTAGATGAGGGTTCCCTCCAATATTTTATAATTTTAAAACGTCATTTCATGAGCCGTATTATTCTAATAATTATTTTTTATTTTTTTTCATCTAGCATTAATCTTAACGCACAAGACAAAATCATTGAACTTGCTATCTCGTATGATAGTCAATATGCTGATGCGGCAAACGGAGAACCGGATGTTCGAATTGCCGAAGTTATTCAAGGAGTAAATGACGTATACGATAAATATGGAATACAGTTTCTTCATGTGGGTCCCTTCAAAAACTTCGGCTATCAAAATCTAGCAACTCAAAATAACACAAGAATCATTTCTCAAAGTTGGACTAAAACTGAAAACTGTTTTGAAAGAGATTTGGTTATACATTTTTCTGGGAGCGAACTATCTAATAGTAATGTAGTTGGCGAAGCCAATGGTAATAGATTGTGTAAAAGCAGTACAACTGATTTTTTAGACCCCGAAGGTGGTACAACTCCATTTGCAGTTATAAGTAAATATCAAAGTTTCATTATGCGAGAAATTAGGACAACCGCACATGAATTAGGCCATGCAATGGGACTTAGTCATGAAGAAGATACAAACTGCGATGTATGCAATGATGAATTCTATTTTATTTGTGAATCACCTACTGGGGGGTGGCCTGAAGATCCAAAAGATTTTAGATTAAGTAGTTGTGGCATTTCGACTCTAAATTCCAATATACAAGAAGCTGTATGCGTTGATGTTCAAAATTATGATCCTAATTTTGAATGTACAGATTTTATCTATGGTATAATTACAAATACCGCTATTAATAGAACATGCAACAGTCATTCTGAAAATGTAAAAATTATTATACAAAACAATCATATTGAGCATGATTTTACAGGGTGTCAATTAAGACTAAGGTTAATGGAAGAATTAGATCTTCCTCAATTCATCAAAGACTTACCAGTTGAATGGACCGAGGGCGACGGAACAAAATGGTTAGGACTTGACAATTTCACTTTAGGACCCAATGAAGAATATATTTTTGAATTTACAATTAATTATAGTAGTGTCGTAACGGATTTAACTCCCAATTCTGATGGAATCGCCAGAATAGCTTTTCATGCTGACATAAGCCCTGACATAAATGCAAACCCTCCAAATCAGATTAATTTTTCCTCTTTTCCAGAAGATCGAACAATTGTACTTCCAAACATTGCAAATACCCAAAACTTATTAGACGCCATAAACGACACGAATAATGGATTCACTAATTATCCAAACAATAAAATTGACATTGTGGTCAATGGTATATTAAATATTGATCAAGACATAGAAGTAGATTCAAAATTCAACTTTAAAATGGGAACTAATGCTCGTATCAATGTTATCAATAACAGTTCATTTATTTTTAATGAAAGTTCTATTCTCCCTTGTGACAAATCAGCCTGGGATAAGATATACGTTGAAAATGGATCATCCTTGGATTTTAGAGGAGTACATCTTGAAGGTGGAAATACTGGAATTGAAACACAAAGTGGCGGTTCTAATCCTTCCAATATTAGTGTTACCGCGTGTAGTTTCTCAGATTTTAATTATTTCGGTTTAAAGATTGGTAACTCTGTGTTTCAAAAAGAAATATTAAATAATCATTTTCAAAATGTACAAACTGGAGTTTATTCAGAATCGGCCATTAAAGCTATTAACAATAAATTTCAAGATGTTACATATGGAATTAACTTATATAAGGCCAGTGGTTCAGATATTAGAAGTAATAAGATTCATTTCAAAACAAGAGGAATTATTGCTGCCAATTCAAATGTAGTTTTTATTAAAGAGAATGATATTATTCATGAAGAGCATAATAGTGGCTTGGGTATAAGCCTTCATAACACATCTAACATTTTCATGTTTAATAATTTAATAGAATCCAACTATATAGGAGTACATGCGTTTGGTTCTAAATTTTTATTCATGGAAAACGAAGTAGTTGTAAACAATAGCTCTTTACAGGGAGGTGGGATTTCAGCAAATTGGTCCAATTCTTCTCAAATTGCAAACAATTATATTACTGGAAACAAAACTGCATTCGGTGTAGAATTAAATGGAGGATTTGGCTCACATGTCTACAGTAACTCAATATATACTTCAGGAAACTCAACCATAAATGGATCTAATAGTGCTGTACGAATTTTAGGTAGTAATGACCAAAATGTCTTTGAGAACATTATACATTCCGAAAGTTCAACAACAGGAATTTATAGCGAAAACTCTTCTAATGGTCGCTTTGATTGTAATGACATAGAAACACCTAAAACTGCCTTACTGTTTATGCCAAATTCGGACATGCAAGAAATTTCCACGAATATTTTACAAGGTGGCGTTGATTTAAGAACATTCTCCGACTTAGGTGAACAAGCTCATCTAGGCAATCAATTTATTGGAGGATTGGTCTTTAATCATGCCTCTGGCGAAATTGAAGACAATCAGTTTCTAGTTAACTCCTCGTACGAATCTCACATGCCTACATTTATAAATTTAGACAATTGGTTCGCAGACGAGAATTTGACTCCTCAATTATGTTCATCTGTTTTAGGCCCAGATTGGATCGCTTCTTTTGATGATCCAGAAAAAGTTTGTAAATATTATAATGAGCTAAAAAAATTAAAGGACTCAAATAACAAAGAATACCTTATCAAAGTATTCCACTTACTTAACCACTATAACTTAAATCCTGATTTAAGTATACCTTCTTGTATTTCTGACGATCCAGATTTAAACAAAACTTGTGGTTTAAATCAATTAGTTTCAATGTATGGGCAAATTTCCACGCTTTACACTAAAGAGTCCAAAGACCCTAATGTTATTAAAGCAATTGAAACTATGTACAAATTGAAAGATGATAACTGGGCGAAATTTGATCAAAATGATATTAACACTATTAATGTCCACAACGAACAACATCTACAAAAACTAATAAATAAAGCATCAACACTTAAAAATGATCTCTCTTTATTCAATTGTTCAAACAGTATCTATAATTCTTGGGCAAAAGTCTTAGAAATATATATGGACTATGTTTTAGGATATATTTTAAGTGATACTCAGAAAAACGAAATAAATTCTATTGCTAATTTGTGCAGTTCAGAATATGGCGATGCTGTAAACTGGGCAAGGGCATTAAAAAATACTTATAATCCAAATAGCAATCACTACAATGCATGCCAAGAAGGTGAAATAGAAAAAAGAGAATCCACTACTTTAATTTCTAACTTTCAAATTATTCCAAATCCTTCGAATGGTCAATTTAAAATAAAAATGAATCATAATGATTCAGACATGTTGAATATTGAAATTTATAATAATGCTGGAATAAAAGTATTTACCCAAAATAATTTGAATCGAAATGAATTTATAGATCCGCATTTATCCAATGGGGTTTATTATGTAAGAATTAAATCAATGAATGCTCAGTCTATAGAAAAACTAATCATTGTGAAATAATCAATAAAAGGACTAAAAACATTTAGACGCCATAATTTTAGTCTGTTTAACACTAAATAAAAGTGAACAGATAGAGAAAATAGAGATAATGATTATCTCTATTTTTTCTTTATTGGCCAAATCCAAGTGACATTTTAAAAGATTGTTAGACGCTTGCACGTTTGTATAATTAAATGACGCGCTAGTATCTTATTTTAACTAAGAAACTAATTTTTAAACTACTGAAGTGTAATTTTCTGATTTGAAACTAACTACTCAACCTGCGAGTTTTACCCTTGCAAGTATTTTGGTGTATGCTTACAATTCCAAAGCAAATTGAAAGCTTGTACGGGCACAATAATTAATGTCCTAATTGGTGCTCGTACTTTTTCATTACGCACACGACCTATCAAAGAGGTTTCCAGAAAAACAGAAAATTATTTAAGTCTGAAATAACGAGTAGGTTTTCGTTGAAAAGATGATTTAATTCAAATTACTAAGTAACCCTCAATTAAAGTCGATACATTAACTGTAGTCCTAAAGAATAGTATCTTGATGTACTACTAAAATTGCTGTCATTGAAAAGAGGAGACAAGGATTGCGAATAATCAAATCTCAGGTTCGAACTTAACTGATCATTCAATATATACCCCAATGTCAACATTAAGTCTGAACTAAAGAATCCATTATTCAAAGACATTTGATTTTCTGTAACTGCACCTCTTACAAAGGAATATTCTGAGTGATTCGTATTGATATAATCTAAATCATTTTTCAATTCAAGCAGTCGGTGATAGCCCAAACCTGTACCTATTTTCATATCAACCCTTTTAAGACTAATGAGTTGATACATGACGTTCATATTAACATTCATCATTCTTAAATTATGTTTAGAATGTATTGCTGAAAAAAGTTGAACATCGTCCGAACTAGCATTTTCATCTCGACGAATACTTATATCAGAATTGACAAAACCATATGGTGTTGCAAGAGTTACAGATTCTAATTTATTTTCAAGATTCACCTCCGAAGAATTATCGTAATTCAAAATGGAATTGTGTCCTGAACTTGTGCTAATATTTGAATATCCCACTAATAGTTGCCCACTAACTTTTGATGTTAATTCACGATCAATACCTATATAAATATGTTGACCGCTTCCATCAGATTTATTAAAGTCTGCAGGTGATAAAGCAGTGCGATAATTTTCATTCAATTTATCACTCCAGTTTAAATAGTGTATTCCAACGATCCCTGACCAAGGCTTGTTTATTTTTTGGTCATCTCTGTCGTTGTTTTCAATTGATGCAAACTTTGGACTCAAGGAGATCATTCTGGTATTTGGTCTTATATTCTCGTTTCTCACAAATGGATCCAAGAATTGAATATTAACTAATTCCCTTTTATTGAAAATTACTTGCTCCTTAGAAAAAGCTTCCGAAGTCTTAACTTCTTTATTATTAACCAAGTTTGCCTTTAGACTATTCGAAACATTTTTTATATGATCCTTTAAGTGCAAATGATTATTTGTTGTCGGAATTTGAGTTTTTACATCTAAGTCCTCTTGTATTAGTCTTGCACTATTTAGTAACGCAGTTTTTTTCGATAATTCGTTTTCATCCTTTTTCACTGATTCAATATTACTGAGTTTTGGAGTAGTAGATGAAACGATGGGAGTATGATCTTTTTGAACTGTAGTGTAGTTTTGTACACTTATATCTGCATCCCGTTTATCTGATTTGTCTTCTTTGTTTAGTAACATAAAAGAACACAGACTGATGAGAATTATGCTAATTCCAGATAAAATCCACCAAAACAAAAGTCTCTTCCTTGGATTGTCAGAAATCTCATTTTCGATCCGTCCATAAACATCTGGAGTCGGTTCCAACCACTGCTCTTCACCTAAAGCTTCGTCGTTAAACTTGTCAAATATGTTATCAAAATTATCCATAGGTCACTTTATAATTTTGATGAGATAATTGACCTCT
>JAHDBI010000021.1:2012-3399 GCA_020630475.1 Saprospiraceae bacterium | reverse complement strand
GTTATCAAAATTATCCATAGGTCACTTTATAATTTTGATGAGATAATTGACCTCTTAGGTATTTTTTTGCTTTTGTCAATTGTGATCTAGAAGAGCTCTCCGTAATACCTAGTTTGACGGCTATTTCCTTATGAGAAAAACCATCAATAATAAACATATTGAAAACTGCTCTATAGCCAGTCGGAAGGGTTTGTATTTTTTTGGTTAATTCTTGCAATGACAAATTATCTAAAGGAGTAGGATCATTAGATTGTGGAGATACAATTTCTGTTAAATTTCCAAGATAAAAACTAAATGATTTTTTTCTTAAATGTTGCAAACAAACGTTAACAGCAACTTTCTTAGACCATGTAGAGAAATTCCCTTTATCTAAATCATATTTATCTAAGCCTTTAAATATCGAAACGAAACTATCCTGCAAAAAATCTTCGGCTTCCGAAGAGGTCTTTGCATATCTTAAACAGACTAAATGAATCATTCTACTATACCTTTTATACAAAATCTCAAATTTCTTCTTGTCTCCTTGAAGTATTTGTTCAATTAAAAAGTAATCTGTAGCTGGATGATTCATGTGTAGAATTCGTTCTGCCATCTTGTAACAATCCTAACTAATGAAAGTTCGCCGGAGTCCAATAATTTTTATTAGACTCCGACGAATTGATTAATTTTTAACTAATTTTTGAACCTGCATACTTCCTTCATATATGCTTGATAGATAATATACCCCTTGAGGTAAATCATTCGTATTGATCACAACACTTTGATCATTAACATTCCATTGGTTAACAACCTTACCATTCACGTTTGTTAAACGAACATTCATTGTGCTCGTTGGATTAAACTTAAATGAAATTCTTAACTCATTATTAAATGGATTAGGGAAAACAGATGCAATTAATTCGTCTTGAACTAAATCAACACTAGACGTTATTGAAGGTGGTAACAATACCGCATCAATTACATGTACAACTCCATTATCTGTTTCAATGTCTGCAACTGTAACTTGAGCATTATTGATGAAAACATTGTTTCCGTCGATAGTTACCGTTATACTTTCTGATTGTAAAGTTTCTGCAACCTGACCATTTGATAAGTCTGTGCTTAAAACTTTTGCACCTAAAACATGGTAAGTAAGTATGGTAGCTAGGTCACCCGTTGGATCTTGTAATAAGGCCTCAACTGTTCCTTCTGGTAAAGCTGCAAATGCAGCATCTGTTGGAGCGAATACTGTAAAGGGACCATCTCCACTTAAAGTCTCTGCTAATTCAGCGGCAATCACTGCTGCCTCTAATGTTTCGTGATCTGGACTATTGACTACTACATCAACCACTGTAATTCTTGGTGGCAATAACACTGCATCAATAACATGCACTACGCCATTATCTGT
>JAHDBI010000021.1:0-1912 GCA_020630475.1 Saprospiraceae bacterium | reverse complement strand
CCATTATCTGTTACTATATCTGCTACTGTAACTTGAGCATCATTGATGAAAACTGATGAACCATCAATAGTCACTTCTATATCTTTTCCATTTACCGTTGTTGCTATTTGACCATTTGACAAATCACTGCTTAACACCTGCCCACCGACAACATGGTAAGTTAGAATAGATGCTAAATCACCTGTTGGATCTTGTAATAAAGTTTCAACTGTTCCTTCTGGTAAAGCATCAAATGCTGCATCTGTTGGCGCAAATAATGTAAAAGGTCCTTCTCCGCTTAAAGTCTCCGCTAATTCAGCAGCAATCACGGCTGCTTCTAAAGTTTCGTGATCTGGACTATTGACCACTACATCAACTACGGTTACAGATGGCGGCAACAATACTGCATCAATCACGTGAACTACTCCATTATCCGTTAAAATATCAGCCACTGTAACTTGAGCATCATTGATAAAAACTGATGAACCATCAATAGTCACTTCAATATCTTTTCCATTTACTGTTGTAGCTATTTGACCGTTGGATAGATCACCACTTAAAACCTGAGCACCAACAACGTGGTAAGTTAGAATCGAAGCTAAGTCGCCTGTTGGGTCTTGTAACAAGGCTTCAACTGTTCCTTCTGGTAAAGCATCAAATGCAGCATCTGTTGGCGCAAATAATGTAAATGGACCTTCTCCGTTTAAGGTTTCAACCAACTCAGCAGCAATCACCGCTGCTTCTAAAGTTTCGTGATCTGGACTATTCAAAACAACGTCTACTACAGTTTCAGAAGGCGGTAATAAAACAGCATCAATGACATGTACCACTCCATTATCCGCTACAATATCTACTACTGTTACCTTGGCACTATTCATAAATACACCTGCAGCTGTAATGCTCACATCAATGTCTTTTCCATTCACTGTAGTTGCAGCCATTCCATCTGATAAATCAGAACTCATCACCTCAGCTCCTAGCACATGATAGGTTAAAATAGACGTCAAGTCACCTTGAGGGTCTTGTAACAAAGCTTCAACTGTACCTTCAGGTAAAGCAGCAAAAGCAGCATCTGTTGGTGCAAATAATGTAAATGGACCTTCTCCACTTAAAGTTCCTGCTAATTCAGCGGCAATCACTGCTGCTTCCAAAGTTTCATGATCTGGGCTGTTCACAACCACATCAACAATGGTCGTTTGAGAGGAAATATTCTGGGCAAATAAGCCGATTAGTAAAATGTAAAATAATTTTTTCATGCTTTTTGATTTTTGATTAACATATGTGTTCGACCTACTTATGCAGGTACCCATCAAAAAGCTGCCTGGACTAAAAATTTATTTTAAAAAAATAATTGCAACCTTCAAGAGCCAAGAAATTCAAGCTCTGTCAAGTCACGTTGTGAATAAAAATTAAATTAATTTATTACAGGCTTTTCATCTTACTGGCTAAGGCCAAAATGATTCCGGAAGGAATGGCACATACTGCTGCTATTAATAAGAGTTCTAAATTCCACACACTTTCTCTTCCTTCTAGATACATTGGTGTGACAACCATTACAAGAATGAAAAATAAAATCGTCGCAACAACTCCAGCGATTCTATTGTTCCGAAAGCAGAAATAACCTACAGCACCGAGAATAACAATCGATACAGCATACCACATCATTGATTCCATTCCAAGCATTGCTGCCATGAAGGAATAAATGAATGAAATGATCAAACCTGCAGAAAAATATTCTTCATCTTCTTTTGCCTTTTTCATAACACCTCCTAGTTTTTCTTTCAAAGGTGTATTGATGGCCAAAAATGCTGCCTTTAAATTATCGCCTTCAAAACCCATTTCCGATAATTCCTTTTGAAGACCTTGAAAGGTGATTTTATCTTTTAAAATACTTTCTACGTAATGATCTATTTGAGATTGTTCTAATTTCATA
>JAHDBI010000123.1 GCA_020630475.1 Saprospiraceae bacterium | reverse complement strand
ATCACAAACTCGGACTATTTGATATTCGCTTCACAACGGATCTAAATGCTCCAACAGGACTATGGAAAATTAAGGTCACCATTGGAAATGAAACACACAACCATCCCATAAGAATTGAAACCATTAGGCCAAACCGTCTCAAATTCAAAATGGATTTTGCCAATGAAAAGCTTCTGAAAGTAGATGATTCTAAAAGCGCAGACATCGAAGTAAAATGGATGCATGGTCTAGAAGCAGCTGACTTAAGGACAGAAATATCCATGAAGCAAGTCTCTTTGATGAATCCATTTGGTGAATACTTTGAAAATTACACCTTTAATGACCCTTCAAAAGAATTCACTCATGACCTAGGACAGATTAAATCTGAAAAAACAGATGAAAATGGTCAAGTAAAATTCAGTATTCCTGTAAAGGAAAAATCAAGCTATCCATCACAAATGAGATTGAATTTTAGATTGCGAAGTTTTGAAAAAGGAGGAGCTTTTAGTTCGGATGTCAAAACCATAAAACTATCTCCCTATGAAGAATATGTAGGGGTCAAATGGCCTGGCAATATGACTCGTAATAACATGACGATTCAAACAGGTAAAAATGTTCAACTCATCTGTGTCGACGAATCAGGGCAAAAAGTGGATGGTGATGTCACCATTAAGGTGTATCATATAAAAAATTCTTGGTGGTATCAATATGGTGTCAACCGGTCCAATTATTCGGCTATTAAAAACCAATTCAGTCATTTGGCATCCGAAAAAGTGGTAAGGGTCGAAAAAAAAGGCAAAGCATATGCCTTCGAAGGACGAGGACGCAAACTCATCACAATTACCAATAATAAATCGGGACATTCTGTATCAAGAATTGTTTATCTCCATGATCCAAATTACTACAACGATGACAACGACGAAATGGATCAGGTTGAAGTATTACCCTTCTTGATTGAACCCAGCAAATATACAGTAGGAGATGTTTTACGCTTTGAATTACCACCTGCTTCTAAAGGAAAATATATGATTACAGTAGAAAATGGCGGTTCGATTCTTCATGATGAAGTACATGATAGTGATCCGCAATCTCCCGTTTCAGTAGCCATCAATATTGATGACCGCATGGCTCCAAATGCGTACATCCATGTACATTATATCGCTGCTTATAATATGCATACGAGTCATCGTCCTTTACGATTGTTTGGAATCCAAGCCATTCAAGTACACGCTCCAGAAACTATCTTAGAACCAGAAATCAAGATAGCAGAAGAAATCCGAACAGATCAAAATTTCAACATTGAAGTAAGTGAGAAATCTGGTAAACGTATGGCTTATACCATTGCGATCGTTGATCAAGGACTTTTAGATTTAACTCAATTTTCCACCCCTAATCCTTGGAGACATTTCTTTTCAAAGGAGGCATTGAATATCAAGACTTGGGATATGTATCGGGACATCTTCCATCGATTCTTGGGTGAATATAAATCATTGCTTGCTGTTGGTGGTGACGAATCCAATAGTATTTCTCCGGAAGCGCAAGCTCAGCGATTCAAACCAACCGTAAAATTCAAAGGCCCTTATATTTTGGAAGCAGGTGAAACCGCTCGACATACTGAATTGATTTCGGACTATGTCGGTTCTGTACGTACAATGGTCATTGCCACGAGTGGCAAAGCTTTTGGGAAAGCACATGCAAACTCCAAAATCTTAAAACCATTGATGCTCTACTCCACTCTACCCCGTGTACTTGGTCCTGGTGAAACATTGAAATTGCCCGTTACAGTATTTGCTATGAAAGACCATATAAAAAATGTGAGTATTGATGTGAAGTGCTTGGAAGAAGATGTATTCAAAAATGGATCGACAGAAAAAATCACTTTTGATAAAATTGGCGAAAAGGATATTTCATTTGATATTACAACTCCAGAAAAAGTAGGACTACTCCATTTTGAGATTCGAGCAAAATCAGGCAATGAAGAGACTGTTGAAAAAATCGAAATTGATTTGAGGCCTTCCTCTGCTGCCATTACTAAATCAGCCAATTATGTAACGAGTGCCGGTCAGACATCAGAAATAGAATACGAATCGTTTGGAATGGAAGGCACTAATACTGCAAATATTGAAATCAGTCGAGGATTGAATTTTTCTTTTGCACCTTTTGTTGATCGTCTTTCGAGATATCCTCATGGCTGTTTAGAACAAACCGTTTCGGCTGTGTTCCCACAAATCTATTTGAACAAGATGAATCTGTTATCAGATGTTCAAAAGATGGCCTTTCGACAACGATTTAAAGCGGCGATTCAAAAACTGAGAATTCATCAATTACGAGATGGTGGTTTTGGATATTGGCCTGGAGCCAATCAAGCGAACCCATGGGGTACTAGTTATGCTTTAGAATTTTTGCTTGAAGCCAAAAAACTGGGCTATGATGTACCCAAAAACATGCTTAGCAACGCCATTAACTACCAATACAAAGCTGCAGACAAATGGGTCATCCCGTCAAGGGATAACAAGCGATACTTGGGCAATCTCGATTTAGATCAGGCCTATCGACTGTATGCCTTGGTCAGAGCAGGCAAGCCAAATTATGGCGCTATGAATAGATTGCGACTTGTTCCAAATTTGAGTAACACCAGTCGATATATTTTGGGTCATGCGATGTCCTTGGTCGGTGAAGATGATGCCGCCACGTTGCTCTTAAAAAATGTCAATCATTCGATCCCGAATTATCGTGAATTGAGTTATACCTTTGGAAGCACGGTCAGAGATCAAGCCATGATCTTGCGGATCGTCATGGAAAGAGGTGACAAGATTCTTGCTAAAAAGATTATTGATGAATTAACTCCCTACTTTAAAGAAAATAATGGTCGATACCTCAGTACTCAAGAAATTTCTCAATGCTTGATAGGTTTTGCCATGTTTGTCGAAGATTTGTCAAAAGTAGATGAAGCTATTCCATTAGTAGTCAGCAATGCTCAAGGAAGTATTATGAATACAGAAGTTAAGGACAAACCCATTACATCAGATTTAAGTGTCAGCTTAAATGAAACTTCAAAAATCCAAGTAAAAAACAAAGGGCAGTCTGATATTTTTAGTTCGATCATCACGAGTGGCACTCCGATCCGTGATCAAAGTGATGCACAAAACAGTGATCTAGATATGACCATTAGTTATACAGATACTGATGGTAACTCTTTAGACTTCACTCGATTGAAACAAGGACAAGATTATATTGTCTCTGTAAAACTCAAACATCCGGGAATAAGAATGGGATACAAGAACATGGCATTAAGCGTCATCATGCCACCGGGATGCGAGTTTATTAATACGCGATTGCAATCAGATATTACATTTAACGAAGGAAGTGCAAGTGACTACAAAGATATTCGTGACGATAGAGTCTACACCTATTTTTCTTTATCCAAAAACCAGACAAAAGAATTTAGGTACCTAGTCAATGCCAGTTACGAAGGTAAATTTTGGGTGCCGGCTATATTTGCGGAAGCGATGTACGACGGTGAAATCAATGCCAAGACAAAAGGTTTTTGGACGGAAGTCGTAAGTAATTAATTGTGTCCATAAAAGCATCATGAAACGCTTAGTAAAAATATCACTCGTTGCCTTACTAATCATTGGGATTGTACTTTTCTTCATTGGGAAATCTGTGAAATTTAATCAAGATTTTGCTTACATATTGTTTGACCGCAATGATCAGATCATCAATGCTTCCGTTTCCAAAGATCAACAATGGAGAATGGAATGTGACAATGATATACCTCAAAACTTAAAAAAGGCAATCCTTCTTTTTGAGGATGAATACTTCTACCGACACCCTGGAATCAATCCGATATCAATCGCCAAGGCGGCATATGACAATTACAAGGCAGGTCGCATCGTAAGAGGAGGAAGTACGATTACGATGCAACTCGCAAGAATTTCGCAAGGAAATCAACGTCGACAATACAAACAAAAAATCAAGGAAATGATCATAGCATTGTCCTTAGAACTTGCATACAGTAAGGATGAGATCCTTGAACTTTACGGACAGTATGCACCCTTTGGTGGAAATGTGGTCGGCTACTGTGGCGCTTCATGGAAATATTTTGATAAATCACCAGAACAGTTGTCATGGGCCGAAGTAGCTTCTCTTGCCGTACTCCCCAATGCGCCAGGTCAAATTTTTCCAGGTAAAGGTCAGAAAACCTTCTTGCGAAAAAGAAATTTTCTTTTAAACAAACTTCATCAAAAAGGATACTTTGACAAATTGAGCTTACAACTGGCTTTAAAAGAATCATTACCTGTAGAGTTTCAACTTTTTGATCAAAAAGCTCCCCATCTTCATCAATATTTAAAAAGTACAGATTCCAACAATGAACAAAGTTCTATAGATGGTGATCTACAAGATGAAGTCATCCAAATCCTAGACAACTATGGAAAATCATACTCCGCCAATGGGATAAATAATTTAATGGCGATGGTGTTGGATAATACTAGTGGAGATATCATTAGTTATGTAGGCAATCGAGACCACAGTCCACATGGAGACAACCGACACGTAGATATTATACGTTCACAACGAAGTCCTGGGAGTACTATGAAACCACTTTTGTATGCTTTGTCTTTCGATGAAGGACTCATTACATCAGAGTCACTCATTGAAGATGTACCACTATTTCTTAACGGCTTTAGTCCACAAAATTATGATCATACATTCAGCGGTCTAATCAAAGCCAAAGACGCCCTTACTCAATCTCTGAATATCCCAGCTGTAAATCTTTTGCAAGATTATGGCTTACAGTTATTCATTGATCGATTGAATCAAATGGGTTTTCAACACACCAACAAAGACGACGACCATTATGGTCTTTCACTCATACTTGGTAGCAATGAAGTTACACCGCTCGAATTAGGAACCGCATACATGAACCTCGCACGCAGAGCTCAAGGTAAAAAATCCATTGAAGTCAAACATCTAAAAACTAATGAGACAAAAAAAATTAGACCTATTCCTATTTCTCAAACGAGTGCTTTAAAAATAATTGACATTCTCACAGAAGTAAAACGCCCAAGAGAACGTGATGGCTGGGAATACTTTAATAGCAAGCGATCCATGGCATGGAAAACGGGCACAAGTTTTGGCAATCGCGATGGCTGGGCCGTCGGTATCACACCCCAACACACTATAGTGGTGTGGGTAGGAAATGCATCTGGGGAGGGTCGCAAAGGATTAACTGGATTGAGTAAAGGAGCACCAATCCTATTTTCTATTCTTGATTTTTTGCCTTTCGGCGAATGGTTTCCTCCAATTACACACGATTACAAAACGATAGAAATTTGCAAACATTCTGGATATTCCAAAAGTGAACATTGTTTGGAATCAGAAATAATTATGAGTCCCAAGATTAATAAACCCTTGCGAAAATGTCATTACCATCAACACTTCGTACTTGACCAATCAAGAGCCTATCAAATCACCAACCAATGTTATGATTTGAATCATTCAATTGATACCAGTTTATTTGTTCTGACACCTCGTATTAATCACTATTACAAATTAGCAACAGGAATAGATATGGCTGCTCCGCCAACTCATCCTGCTTGTCAAACGAGGACTCAAAACTTGGCAATCATTTATCCTCCGAGTGATTCTCACGTACTCTTACCGAGGGAAATAAACAACGAACAAAAATCCTTAATTTCCAAAGCAGCAAGTGCCATGCCCAACGATACTCTGTATTGGTTTGTCGATGATGCCTTTGTAAGTCTTACGACTGAAGAGCATTCGATAATGATTCCTTCTTTAGAAATCGGACAGCATTCTATTGCGGTGACTTCCATTCATGGAAATCGGACACAAAGTTATTTTGAGGTGATTGATGAGTGAGTTTTTAGTAGTTTAATGCTTACATTAATTAAGTCCTACAACACCAGAAAAGAAAGGCAATGCTAATAAAGATCCTTGATCTTCCGTCGTACGTACTAATGCAATAGATAAGTAATTATTATTTTTTAGACCGTGTATTCTTAATCCTAGGGATAGAATGCCATAAGTTTCTCCGAAAGTTGAAAGAAACCAATTTTCACTTACTAAACTAATCCGTTTAGAAGCTTGACGCATACCCGAAATAATAATTGGAACAAATCCATTTTGAAATCCTTCAGAAAATCCATATCCTATACCAGAACCAATAGTTAAATTATTCTTTCGACTACCCAAAGTAATGGCACCTTGTAAAAACCCAAATGTTGTAAAATCATTATAAGCAGATGTAAAAATAGTCGTACTTACACTAAATGCACCTCCTTCTTCCTTAAATGGGAAACTCAATTTTGGAGTAACAAATAGCACTGGAAATTCTGAAACCAAAAGACTAATCCCCTCTCCACCAAGAGACAAAGAAAAGTTATCCGATAAACCAACTGTATAAGAATTCCAAACCAATAAAGTGTTTTCATAATACCATTGACCCTTACGCAAATTATATCCGCTAGGAGCTAAAAAATAATGTGTTGAAGAATACCGTTGATCATTCAATGTCAGAGAATGATCCTTTAGATATGACATTGATTTTATGCTCTCTTTATTGATAATGCTCTCTCCATAATTGGTCTTTAAAGTTAGAGTTTCACTATTTTCTAAAATTAAAAAACCTTTCAATTCAATATTCTCTGTTGTTAGTATTACAACCTCTGGATAAGATACTATGTCCTCTTCTTGAGCCATCGCCAAAGAACAAAAAACAAACATGCCTAAAAAAGAAATTAATCTATTCATCATTTTACTAAGATTGTTAACCATCACATTGACAACTTCAATTTCTTAAAATACAAAACATTTCATTACTCCTTATGAATTGGTATTTGGGTCAAATTAAAGTTAAAAATAGTCCTAATCATTATGACAATAACGAAGATCTTAAAGTTATAAGTTCATGACTTGTTAATTCTCGCCATTGCCCTGGTTTTAATTTTCCCAATTTGACATTCATAATTCGCACTCTTTTCAAGGTGAGGACCTTGTAATCGAAGTATTCACACATTCTACGAATCTGACGATTGAGGCCTTGAGTTAATATGATAGTAAATACATATTGAGAATTTCTTTTTATTGTACAAGGCTTAGTTTTGGTTCCTAGGATACGGACTCCTTTTGACATCCCTGATAAAAATTTGGGTGTAATCGGACGATCGACCGTAACGATGTACTCTTTATCGTGGTTATTTTCTTCCCTCAAAATTTGATTTACGATATCGCCGTCATTGGTCATAAAAATTAATCCAGACGACGCCTTATCCAATCGTCCTATTGGGAAAATCCGTTTTCCAAAATTGATAAAATCAATAATATTATCTGGATCATTTCTATCAGTTGTACAGGTTATGCCGGGTGGTTTGTTCAGTACCAAGTAAACCTTCTTGGGTTGATTTCGGAGTGGCTTTCCATTGACGGTAACCTTATCTCCTGGCTTAACACGATTCCCTTTGATGGCCACTTTACCATTAATTTTAGCCCTACCCGCTTCGATCCATCGGTCGGCTTCTCGTCGAGAGCAAATACCGGTTTGGCTAATGAATTTGTTGAGACTAATTGAATCATCCATTCTTC
>JAHDBI010000020.1:35958-41039 GCA_020630475.1 Saprospiraceae bacterium | reverse complement strand
TAACACCAGTTGCCGTACTCGCATCACACTCGACAGGAGGAACTGGACCAGTATAGGAATTTGTAACTGTCAAACTCGCATCGCAATCATCCATCGATGCGGCTTGAATAGCTGTCATAGCATTTGTTATCCAGGTATTAATTTCAGTAGAATAATCACCGTCACACTCAAGAACTAAATCAGAAGGACATCCTCCTATAACGGGATCTGTTGTATCGTTTATTATTATTAATGCGCTACACGTTGCGGTATTTCCACAATCATCTGTAGCAGTAAAGATTACTGTTGTACCTGTAGTCCCTGTGCAAGAAACGGTAGGCACAGCTCCTGAATAATCGTGTGAAAGCGTTAAACTAGCATCACAATTATCAGAGGCAACAAATGTAGTACCATCCGTGGCGGCAGTCAACCATGCATTTATTTCAGTCGCATAATCCCCGTCACATTCTAAAACTAAATTAGAAGGGCATCCACTGATCACGGGATCCGTATCATCGACAACGGTATACATAATCATGCACATCTCTTGCGCCTCACCTACTTCTATAATATTGTTATTATTCGCATCATCAGTAATGACGAATGTCCGTGTTATTATTAAGGGGCTTGCTGAACATCCAGTACCACCATTATCCATATCACTAGCTGTAATTATTAATTGGCCACAAGCATCATTCACGACCCCACCTAAAGCTGCAAAGGCCACAGCGTCATCCCCAACAGCATCCGTAAATGCCGCAGGTATGGTAGGTGGACCGGCAGGATCACCTAAGGTTGGACATTGAAAAGTACCTCCATCTGAATTTGGACAAACTATATCCAAGCTACAACATAAAGCACTACATCCATTTAAAGAATATGTGAAGGTTTCTTCTATTTCAGTCACTTTCATACATTCATCTTCGGCACTATAAGTCCTAGTAACAAGGTAGTTACAACTTCCGGCCGGGGTTTCAACACCTGGAAAATCATCCGAATCCATTAATATAATATCTGGGACAAGTGTACAATCATCAGTTGCTGAATATGCAGAAGGTGGTGGCAAAACAACATCACCCGGCGCATCCACACATCCTAAATCCGTAGGTCCTATATCAGAAGTACCGCCATCAACCACTAAAACAGGAAAATCATCATCTGGTGGTATAGTAATCGTATGGGAACGCACTACACTAGCAAAGCAAGGATATTGAAGTGTATATGTCCTTGTAATAACTCCTGAGAAACAATCGTCAATTGTAGCTGGGTTTTGAACTACGGAAACCGTAGCTTCTTCGATATCACACGTCGCTCCAGCAAGAGCTGTCACACCAATACTTCCACCTGTACCGTTATAAACAGTACCGTCAGTAGAACCAGAGAAATCAGGTAGAGCAGGAACTTCATCTGGGCAATCCAATACCTGATTCGGAGGAGCCACAGGGTCAAATTGACAGCATGGTTGGACAGTAATAAAAATAGAGTTAGCTGTTACTGCCCCATTTCCATCTCTACATATAACCACTAAAATTTGATTACTATTTGCTTGAGCATCAACTTCAGACCCCCCACCTGTACAACTATCATCGGAAGTATCTCCAGGCGTATCATTATTGTCATAAGCATAAAAGTAATCTGCAGATCCTGTATCCGATGCACTTACTTCAGCACACATGGCTGCACCAGCAGGTGCACCAGTGAGGTTGATTGCTAATGTTCCACATTGTCGGGTGGTGCCACCAGTACAAAACGCACAAGGTGTAGTATCCGCATTTTTTATTTGAAACCCTGTAATCTCTGTTGTAGCAGAGCAAGTTGTAGCATCAACGGCAAGAGAAACGGATTCATTAATAGTTGGGCACTGAGCTTTTACTATAAAGCAAAGACATACGCAAAGCGTAGAAAAAAATAACCTTTTCATTTCAAGTTGGTATATTAAATCAATTACTCATTGCACAAATATCAATGAGCTATTCAGTTTATAGGATTCTTGGGGAAGGTGAGAAGGGGTTTAATTTTCTCAATTGGCTTATTGGATTACTAAATGTATAAAAGACATTTAGTAATAAAGATAAATTAAAACATTATTTATAAGCAAAATACGAATATAATAACATTTAATATGTTAAGGTTTTATTTTCAGTGACGTACTTATTGAAGAAATTATAATGGATTAACGGGAATACAGGTTTATAATAATGAATTCAACCATATTGTATAAGCAAAAAACTTACATTTTAGGAAAGATATTTACCTACAATTGGCATTCTTCTACCCATACCAAATGCCTTGATACTTACCCGTAAAACAGGTGCCGTTTGATAACGTTTAAATTCGTTAATATTGATCAATCGTAAAATTCGTTTAACTAACTTTTCATCATATCCGCCCGCGATTATTTCTGCTGGACCTTTTCGTAATTCTATATATTGATATAAAATTTGGTCTAACACATCATAATCTGGAAGACTATCTGAATCTTTTTGATTTGGTCTCAATTCTGCAGATGGTGGTTTCTCTATGGTGTTCCAAGGTATCACTTCTTCATCCTTATTCATGAATCTAGCCAATTCATAAACTTCCATTTTATACACATCGCCTATGACCGAAAGTCCTCCACATAAATCTCCATACAGTGTTCCGTAACCTACCGCCATTTCACTTTTATTAGAAGTGTTTAGGACGATGTTCCCAAACTTGTTGGACAAGGCCATATTCAACATACCACGAACACGTGCCTGAATATTTTCTTCTGTTACATTAAATGGAAGGTCTTTAAAAATTGGCTTCAACTCCTTCATATACGATTCGTAGATATCCTTAATGGCTATGATATCATATTGAATCCCTAAATTTTCTGCTAATTGTCTTGCATCGTTGACAGAGTGATCAGACGAAAATTGACTCGGCATTAACAAAACCCTTACACCCTCTTTACCTAAAGCCCTTGTCGCTAATACAGCAGTGACCGCCGAATCAATACCTCCAGACAATCCAAGAATAGCCTTAGTGAAGCCTAATTTTCCGAAGTAATCTTTAATACCAGTCACAAGAGCTTCATGAATCTTCTCGGTTTTAGACATACTTTGCTCCATACTCTGTGTACCCTTTATGACTTCGTCTAATTCAAAACATTTTTGTTGTTCTTCAAAATATTTTAATTCTTCGTAAACATGACCATTGGGAGACATCACAATCGAACCACCATCAAAAATCACTTCAGTTTGCGCTCCGACATGATTAATATAAAACATCGGAATTCCATATTTCAGCACATTTTTACGGATAATTTTCTTTCTCGAATCACTGTGATTGAAACTAAATGGAGAAGCCGAAACATTAATGATAAAATCAGGTTGTTGATTTTGTATTTCATCTAAAGGACAAACCGTATATAATGGATTAACATTATCCACGTCCCAAATGTCCTCACAAACCGTTAGTGCAATTTTCTTTCCTTTAAATTCGACCACCTTAAAATCTGTCGCTATTTCAAAGTAGCGATACTCATCAAAAATATCATATGTGGGTAGCAAAGCTTTATGTTGTATATGAACAACTTCTTGATTAAATAAGAAATAAGCAGAATTAAAAAGATCCTTTCCTTCTGGTACTGGATTTCTAGTAGGTGAACCTACCACTATCGCAATATCATTAGATACCATTTTCAAACTTTCAATGACATCTTCACATCTTTTTATAAAGTCAGAAAACTCTAAAAAATCCCTTGGCGGGTATCCGCATGTTGCCAATTCACCAAAACAAACGATATCCGCTTTTTCAGATTTAGCTTTTTTGACTGCCTCGAGCATTTTATTCAGGTTACCTTCAAAATTTCCTATGTGATAGTTAATCTGGGCTATGCTGATTTTCATATTTTTCTGTTTATTGGCTTTCGCCAATGATAAAGGATCCGTTCTTTAGACGAATGTATTTCAAATTTGATTCTATTTCAATCATTTTTAAACTCAATTTTTCAATCAGGTCTCATTTCAATTTATACCTTTGAGAACTTGATATTATCATATGAGCAAATTTGTCGTATCGGCCCGTAAATATCGTCCTCAGACCTTTGATCAAATCATTGGTCAAAACCATATTGCCCAAACCTTAAAAAATGCACTACAATCTGATCAATTAGCACATGCATTCTTATTCAATGGACCAAGAGGAGTTGGAAAAACAACCTGTGCTCGTGTATTGGCTAAGGTCCTTAACTGTTCGAATCGACAAAACAATACTGATCCTTGTAACGAATGCTCATCTTGCACATCATTTAATGATCAGGCCTCTTTCAACATCATTGAATTGGATGCAGCCTCCAACAATAGTGTAGAAAGCATTCGAAATTTAATTGAGCAGGTTAGGTTCCAACCTCAGCAAGGCAGTTATAAGGTATTTATAATTGATGAGGTCCACATGCTCAGTAATCAAGCCTTCAATGCTTTTTTAAAAACACTTGAAGAGCCACCGTCATACGCTATTTTCATCTTAGCGACCACTGAAAAACATAAGGTTATACCTACAATTCTTTCTAGATGTCAAGTATTTGATTTTAAAAGAATACAGATACACAATATCATTGATCAATTGCAATCTATTGTATCTCAAGAAGGATTAACTGCTGAAACTGAAGCGCTTCAGATTATCGCTCAAAAGGCAGATGGTTCCATGCGGGACGCCTTATCTATATATGATAAAATCGCGAGTACCTCTAATGGAACAATTACCTATAAACAAACGATAGAAAACCTCAACGTACTTGACTTTGATTTTTTCTTCAAAACCATCGATGGAGCAATAAGAGAAGATTTAAATCAAGTATTCTTGACCTTTGATGATGTAATTAAAAAAGGATTTGATCCAGAATTATTTGTTCAAGGCCTAGGGCAACATACTAGGGACATCCTTGTTGCTCAACATCCTAAAACCCTAGAGTTATTAGAAGTAGGTAACGAATTAAAATCCAGATATCTAGCTCAAGCAGAAATATGTTCTAAAGAATTTTTATTGAATACACTTAATATTCTCAATAAGTGTGAAATTGAATTGGTTCGGACTTTCAATAAAAGATTAAGTGTTGAAATAGCATTAAGCAAAAT
>JAHDBI010000020.1:0-35858 GCA_020630475.1 Saprospiraceae bacterium | reverse complement strand
CTAAAAGTCCAATATCAGGCATAGGGAATATAGATGCCATAAGGCAAAAAATTAAAGAAGAAAGTGCGGCTAAATCGGCGCAAAGCAAACCTTTAACGAAAGAATTTTTACAAAAATGCTGGGACGAATACATACTTACCATAGAATCCAACTCCACAATTTCAGCGCTTAAGCTTGCTCAAATTGAGGTCACAGACGGTATTAAAGTATACGTACCAACATCTGTTACTAAGGATATTATTCAACAAGAACTGAACCTCATTCAAACAATAAGGGATACGTTTAATCAACCTGATTTAGCTTTAAATGTGGTGGTCGATTTGGAAAAATTTCCTGATCAAGAACAGTTTCGACCAAAGAAAATGTTGACAAATCGAGAGAAGTATGAAAAAATGCTTCAAAAAAATCCGCTTCTTTCCAAGATGACAGAAAAATTCGATTTAAAGGTAGACAACCATTAAGGACATTTTGGAATATTAAGGATTGAACAGTTATACTATTTCTTTGTTGTTTAGAATATTCGAAGTATTTTGAACTAGACATCATAAATTATGGAAGATCAAGCAATTTGGTACTTAGAAAACATCGATGTTACCGGAATTTTTTGCCCAAAAAAATTAGGTGAAAACGTCAATGATCATAATGCTAAAGAATTTAAAAAAGGGGACTATATCTATATGCCCGATCAAAGTTCGGACAAAGTCTTCTTTTTGACCGAGGGTCGTGTAAAAATTGGTACTTATAGTGAAGGAGGTAAGGAGATTACCAAAGCCATTCTCGGTAAAGGGGAGGTTTTTGGAGAATTATCGCTTATTGGAGAAGGGAAAAGAAGAGATTTTGCATATGTGATGGAAGGGGCAAAGGTATGTATGATTCAAGCGGACGAAATGAAACATTTGCTTAAAGATCATAATGGTCTGAGCATGTTCATCATGAAGATCATGGGATCTCGAGTCCTTGAGATGGAAAATAGATTAGAGTCATTAGTTTTTAAAGACTCGAGGAGTAGAATTGTAGAATACTTAGTTGACTCTGTCAAAAAAAGAGGTCAACGCGTTGGATATGAATGGGTCGTTAGAAAATTTATCACTCATCAAGAAATCGCCAACTTAACAGCTACTTCAAGACAAACGGTTACTACTGTTTTGAATGAGTTGCGCTCTGATAATCTCATCACATTTAATAGAAAGCGTCTATTAGTACGAGATCTAGATGCTCTAGGAAAAGAAATTATTTAATCCGTGTACAGATTTATTCTCAAACCCTTACTTTTTCAATTAGACCCTGAAAAAGCGCATCACCTTACAGTTCGTTTATTCGCTTTCGCGAATAAAATTCCAGGCGCGTCTTATATTTTCTCATCACTCTATCAATACAAAAATGACCGATTGCATCGAGAGATTTTTGGATTAAAATTTAAAAATCCTGTTGGCCTTGCGGCTGGATTTGATAAAGATGGGAAATACTTCAAGGATATGGAGAAACTAGGTTTTGGATTCATCGAAATCGGAACAGTTACTCCTAAACCGCAAATTGGAAATCCTAAACCAAGATTATTTCGATTGCCCTCCGATAAAGCTTTGATCAATCGAATGGGCTTTAACAACGAAGGTGTAGACGCTTTAGTAGAAAGATTAAAAAACTATCAGAAATCAGATCTAATCATTGGTGGAAATATTGGTAAAAATAAAACCACACCAAATGAAAAAGCCGTCGAAGACTATGAAATTTGCTTTTTGAAGCTTTTTCCTTATGTGGATTATTTTGTTGTGAATGTAAGTTCACCCAATACCCCAAACCTTCGCGCCCTTCAAGATCGAGAGCCATTGACCCAGTTATTACAACATTTACAAAACCTTAATAGCCAACAACAATCTTCAAAGCCTATATTTTTAAAAATCGCTCCTGATCTAAGTAATTCGCAACTTGATGATATCGTTGAAATTATTAACGAAGTAGGTATAACTGGAGTCATAGCAAGCAACACTACAATAGATCGATCATCTTTAAATACCTCCGACGAACAGGTAAAAAACATTGGTGCAGGTGGTTTAAGTGGTGATCCGGTTAAGCATCGTTCAACAGAGATTATTCAATACCTACATACCAAAAGTAATGGGAGCTTCCCAATCATCGGTGTAGGAGGAATTCGAACCGCTAAAGATGTACGAGAAAAGCTCAAAGCAGGTGCTAGCCTAGTTCAAGTGTATTCTGGAATGGTCTACGAAGGGCCTGGGATCGTCAAATCTATACTTAAAGGCCTCGTTTAAGGTCTAGCCTTTCGGCGAATCAAAAAGCGTTCGCACATTTTATTGGGTATTTTTTCTAAAGTTTTTGGGTATTTTTTACTTGGCATTTTACAACGCATTAAGCACATAGAATATATTAATAATATAAAACTCCCTAGTAGACATACTATAACACCTATCTAATCTTCCCATTCTATAAGTACCCTATAAACTACCCTAAAATATGGTGTACATAACACATTATAAGAATTTCTGATGGTATCGTTTTTGGCTTATAGTAAGTGTTCCGGCGAAGGAACATGTTTAACCAATTTTTATTTATTCACTACTTAAAGAAGTAGGATATGTGTACAGTCGAATTTTCGATAACCAAAAACACACTCATATGTTTTCACCAAACGACGAACACGTGTTCAAGGACGCACGCTTTTGGCTTGCGATTCTTTTACTCGGGGCATTACTCAGTTTTATGATTTTCACTTATCCTGGGATGTAGGAATAGAACACTTTGATACAAGAACATTGGCCCTAACGACTCCCATCGTTAGGGTTTTCTTTTATCAATACTTTAATAATAAATAAAGGGCTAAATTCTCAAGGCAAGCTGAATTCGCATATTAGTAAACTTCGCGGACTCCGGCTTGAATATGGGCGTCACATTATCTGTAACAAAACGGAATTGTAAAAACTTCAAATTCATCGAAGCGCTAAGACCTAAGGCAAAAGGTGATTCTTCTAAATATGCATACTGTGCACCTACATTAAACATAGACCCAATATCTTTATATACATTCAAAGCCAATGCAGTAACACTTCTATCTCTCAGTTTTTCGTAGAAGAAAACACCGCCTATTCTCAAACCAGGATTGACATCATAACTCATACCTAAAAGATATTTTGCCGGAAGATTTGTAGAATAATCATCGTAAGTTTCATCAATCACAAATATCTCTCTCAATGAATCTTCCAAGGCAATAGATGTTGTATCACCGATATAGTCTTTTAAGTCAATTCCTTCAAAACTGAAGGTTCCTTGACTGTTTAAATTGGAAACTCTCGAATTCCAATTAATCTTACCCAAATCCAATACACTAGCTTGAACATTCAATCGATCTGTTAATTGAGCTTGAATTCCAAAATCAAAAATTAATCCATGATTGGCCGAAAAAAAGCTTCTATAACTATACCCCCTTGTATTGATATCTATATCATCAATATCGGTATAATCAACAATTCTAGATGAGTTAATTCTTAAATCGTTGGTCAAGGTCATCTGATAGATATCGTCTGAGGTAAATAATTTAATATCAGATTTCTCTGTTGAAATATCCTCAACACCAGATATAAACCTTCCTCTTACGCCTGTGCTCACTTTTCCAAAAGACTTAGACAATCCGAGATTAAACTCATGGTACGAACTCAAGCCGAAGGACGGAGCAACTTGTACTTCCTCTCCGATAAATCTACTATTACCATAGGCATATAGCTCGGCCATCTCCTTTCCATAGGTCATTTGACCATCAAACTTCCATTTATATCCCGCTGATATTCCTAGACCACCTAGTTGATAATAAATGTTTCCTAAATTCCACTCAAAGTTAGCTCTGATGTGATTTTCCGGATCGAGATTCGCAAGCATTTGGTCTATATCAATAATATTATCTCCTGAACTATTTTGAGCAATAAGATCACCTAGTGTTGGTCCAGTATGAGCAAAATTAAAAGCCAATCCAGGTAGAACTATTACTAAATTAGAATCAGGGGCATACGCCGGATTTAAGTGTGCACTTTGGAAATCATCGAATCGATTAAGATTAATGAAATCATATTGAGCAGTCAAATTGGCTTGAAAAAAAATGACGAATGCCAGTATTATATATATTCGATTCATTTTAATTCAATTTAATTTTTGCCCCCATTCTCACATCCATACCATAAGAATCATATATCCAGATGGATTCGTTATTCTGCTCTGTACTTGTCATAAATACTCTAAAGGCCATGCTTCTAGTTCTTCGAATATTATCTAGTCTATCCTTCTCGAAATTCAAATAATTTACTTTTTCTCCAGTAGTTTGTAGCAAACCTGGACTTATTTCGCTGGCGGCATCTAGGTTTAAGGCTTGATCAAAAAATAGTGAATCTAATACCGCTTTGTTTTCATCCAAGAAGATTCCTTGGACCTTCATTTCAATTGGAAATCTATTTTCAGTAATCAATTTAAATTCAATCTCATCAGCAACATCTATATCGGCAAGATCAAAATCAAACGTATCTACTAATATCAGATCATTGGCATACCCAAGCAGTGGCAATTCAACCGCGATGTCCACAACATAGTAACTGGTATCCGTTAAAAAACCAATAATGGTATTGTCATTTTCTGGATTTCCTACAGCGTCGATGTCGTACCGAACCAACTTCACCTTTTCGTTAAAAATCTCCTGAAGATTAGAATTCGTTTTATTAAACTCAAAAAAGTTTTGTTTCAATTCACCCACCTCGTCCAAGGCCGGGTAACTAAAGTCCACACCATTATCAATGAACTCTCCTTCCATATTATATACTTCGTCTAATACGTTCGTGAGCTCCATTTTATTAAAGTAAGCCCTTACCGGAAATCCAAAGGAATTACGTACTTGGAAGGTCACTTTGGGATCTTCAAAATACAATCCTCCACTGACCCAATTAGAATAAACCCCTACCGTAATAATATCACCTGATTCAGAATTCGTGTTTTGGGTAAAGAAGCCTTCAACGTAAGAAAACAAAATAAAATCCAACTCATAGGTCACTAAATCCAATTTGACCCTCTCGCCATTAGGCAATCGAGCATCGTAATTAAAGGTCATATCATTAGTCTCCGTTTCCACAACCCATCCATCTAATTCGATAACATCTGTAACTAAACTATCGGGACTGACCCCATTATAAGGCAATACGTAATCCATGCTAAAAACCTCACCATCTTTTGACCATTCTGGAATAGTCAGATTTATCGTTAAGTCTTCTTCGAATGTTGACCGAAATTTAAATCGAATAGTACTGCTTTTAAACACTGCTTTTTTAAGGAGAAATTCTTCATCGAATGTTAAACCCAATGTTGACACAGTATCTTCAATGATTCCGTCACCTACTAATTTGCCGGGGACTGGAGGAAATAATTCGATGGCAGATTTTCTAATGACCTCACCTTCATAAAAGACGGTCATCTTACCATCGGGATCTATTTTTACGACAGCATTTTCTGATGCATTGGCTGCGTAATCGACAATACTTACTTCGGTATTAATTATAGGGATTGCAATCTCTTGTGTGTTCTCCGAACTCACATCTTCAAACTGTGACTGATCTACACATGCCGATACAAACATGCATACGATCATAAGCATACTAAGGCATTTAATGTACCTGTATTGGATTGAACTACATTTCATAAGTATTAAACGAATAATTAGTAAAATCGTCCCTAGTCCACGGTGAATTCCTTTCCTACCTCTGGTGCAATGACATTATCAAAGCCATTTTGTCCTAAATAAGTAATGAATTTCTCTTGTGTGTCCTTCTCACCATGAACAAGAAACATTTTTTTCAACCGGTCTTGTTTCCCTAAAAAATCAATAATTTCTTTTCTATCGGCATGAGCAGAAAACGAGTCCATTACTTCAATATTCGCTTTGACCATTTTCCATTCACCAAATATTTTAAGTGCCTCAATACCATCCCTCAACATTCCCCCTGCCGTATCCGGACTACAATATCCAACAATCAAAAAAGTGTTTTTCTCATTTTCAATATTGTTAAATGTATGATGTCTAATTCTCCCAGCATTCATCATTCCTGAAGAACTAATAATAACTGCTGGCTCTTGGGAAGCATTCAAAGCTTTAGACTCATCAACACTTCTAATATAATTGAGATCATTAAATCCAAAAGGATTATCATCAATTAATAAATACTCATTCAATGCATCATCAAAACATTCAGGATGTGATCCATAAACTTGAGTTGCATTCACCGAAAGAGGACTATCCACATATACGGGGATTTTGGGGAGCTTCCCTCCTGTTTCAAGTTTATCCATCATATACACGATCTCTTGAGTCCTGCCGACACTAAATGCAGGTATAATCAATTTACCTTTGTTTTGAATGCAAGTCTTTTCAAGTATTTCCAAAAACTTATCTGATTGTTCGGGTTTCGTCTCGTGATCTTTATCACCATAGGTCGATTCGCAAATCAGATAATCTACCTCAGGCATTCCACTTGGGTCACGTAATATTGGACGTTCAGGTCTTCCAATGTCACCCGTAAATCCAACAAGAGTAGTTTTTTCTCCTTCCTTAATCTTCAAGGTGACAGATGCACTTCCTAATAAGTGCCCTGCATCCTTAAACATGACCTCAATATCCTCATGAATTTTAAACCAACGATCATAACCGTAACCAACAAATCTATCCAGAGTAGGTGTTATATCTTTACTCGTATATAACGGTACCCTTGGCTTCTTACCCTTACGATTTCGTTTTTTTAATAATTTTTTATTGTACCATGCTACATCTCGCTCCTGAATTTTAGCACTGTCCAATAGCATAATAGAACACAGGCTTCTGGTCGCATGTGTACAATGGATCGAGCCCGAAAACCCCTTTTTAACCAATTGAGGTACCCGGCCACTATGATCTATATGAGCATGAGAAAGAATAAGTGCGTCCACAGTCTTTGGGTCAAAATGCCATGTGTTATTCCAATCCCAAATATGGCGCCCTTTTCCTTGAAACAACCCACAATCCAACAATACTCGATAACCATTATCAAGAGTTATTAAATGAGCACTTCCCGTTACGTTTTGAGCGGCCCCACAAAATTTAATCTGCATATTTAAAAGTTAAATCGACTCAAGATACTAAAATAGGGCGTGACTGAACTTCAATTCACAGTCCTAATAGCGACGATAAGTTAAAGTTACGACAGATGGTTTCGTGAATTTCATTAGAAATCTTTAACTTTAGACAACACCAAAAAAAACCTTTATATTATGACACGCATCGAACCGGTAATTCGGGGAGAGCGTTGGAAAGAACTTAGTTTTAAGTTGAAGTTAGGGGACAAACGATACTTCATTTCCAACCATGGTCGAGTCAAGTCAGTAGATAAAAATACTGAACGCGCTCGCTTACTCCGTATTTATTATGATCGTTTAGACTACGGTCGTATTAACCTAAAAATCAAGGGAAAAGATCACTCATTTTACATCCATAAAAAGATGGCTGAGTACTTCCTAAAACCCATTGAAGGCAAGGAATTTATCATTCACAAAAATTTGAATCGTAAGGACAACAGAAAAACGAATCTCAAATATGTTTCGCGAAAGCAACAAAAACAATATGTGAAAGATAGAGCTGAAAAGTATGACTTTAACAAAGAACGCCGAGGTGGTTATTATAAATTAACTGCAGCAAATGTTGCTTTGATCAAAAAGTATTTAAAGCTTGGAAATACTCGAAAGAAAATGCTAGCTAAAAGATTTGGAGTAACACATACTCAAATCAATCGAATAGAATCTGGTGAAAACTGGGGATACGTCGAACCTGCTAAGTAATTAATTTTCTAAGATCTTTACCTCAGTTCGACGGTTATATTGATGTTCTTCTTTTGTACAAGGAACATCATCGGCGCAATGGTTTCTTAATCTTGATTCTCCGAAACCAATAGCTACGATTCTACTTGGATTTATACCTCTCGAACTGAGGTACTTTTTTGCACTTTGAGCTCGCTGATCTGATAATATCTGATTATAAACATCATTGCCTTGTGCATCCGTGTGTGCACTCAATTGTACTTTGATATATGGGTTATCTGTCATTATTTTCAATAAAGCATCTAACTCTTTAGCCGCTCCTGATTTAATTTCTGCACTATTTAAATCATAATAAATATTATCAAAAACGACTACTGATCCTTTTTCTGTAGGTATATATATTTCCGGTTTTTGAATCACTACCTTTTTCTCAGGCATTTTATCCAAGAAAACATCTTTAGAATCACCTATTTTAGGTACATATATAAATGCCTCCTTATTATACTTATCTTTAGAAACCTCAACTAGAAACCTATTTCTTTCCCCCAGCTTGGTAACATACTTTCCGTTTTGATCCGTTTGGTATAAACTCGACTGTCTTTCATCTTCTAATTTAATCACTACATTTTGATCACCATTGTCCTGTATGATTAAATCCAAATCATACTCCTCTGGATTAATCCTTTGACCAGCAAAGCCTATTTTAGTAAACTTAATGTCAGCATTTTGAATCGCTTTTTTAGTGGCCAGTTCTTTTACAACAAATTGAACGATCAAAGAATCTTGCTTCTCCTTTTCAATGATACTTCCAGAAAATTTCAGTTCGTATATGTCGTCTCTACCCTTACCTCCCGATCTTGCGGATGAGAAGTACGCACTCGTTTGATCTTTATTCATGATAAATCCAAAATCATCAGATTCACTATTGATGGGTTGAGGTAGTTTTTGGCTTTCGCCAATATTACCCTCTTTTAAATCTACTGCATAAATGTCCAAATCTCCTTTGCTTGGATCCTTACCATCTGAAGCATAAAAAAGAACTCCACTATCGTGATAAAATCCGAACCAATCGTTAGCAGCAGTATTGACCGTTGGCCCTAAATTCGTAGGAGTCGACCATGCATCACCATCCTTTCTCAATAGATATAAATCCATTTTGCCATATCCACCGGGTAGATCTGAAGCAATGATCATGATTTCTCCATCTCCACTAATACTCGGATGACAATAATTATAATCGCCTAAAATAAATGAAATCTCTTTTGGCTGTGTCCATTGAAGACTATCCTTAGTGGCTTCAAATATTTTCATCCTGACCAGTTTATCCGCACTTTTCTTCGCCCCCGTTTCATTCATATTTGAACGCGTGATATAAAGCTTTTGAAAATCAGGACTATAACAAGAAGGTCCTTCAACATACGAACTATTGATAGACTCAAAAGATTGAATCATTCCGAGTGAATCATTAATAATATCTACCTGCATTAAATCAAAAGCTCTCTCCGTTCGTGTAAGATCCTTTGACTTTCTTTTCTGTTTATACTCAACATAGATCAAACCATTTGGCCCAAAGGAAGGAGAAAACTGACTATCCTTATTATTGACATTACCAAGATTAATCACAGCTGAAGTGTTAATCTTTAATGTATCGATGATCTGTGCATGGCTTGAAAATGCGCACCCAACAAAAATGATATTTAAGATGATCGATTTTAGTTTCATACTAGAAATATCTTGGGTTGATGATTTCTTCTTGATTATTCCGTTTGCTAAAGCAATAATGAAGCATCATTTCAACACTTCCATTCGAATAAGTATTTAAATCAGATAATGTATAATCATAAGCGAAGCCTAGCATCAATTGTTGATTTAATTGAAAACCAAATATTACATCTAGAGACTCACCAATACCACCATTATTTCCGCCTGCTCGATAAGTTAAACCAGTATGATATTTTTCTTTGTACGTTGTCATGAAACTTATATCAATATCAAATGGAGCGCCTTCTGCTAGTTTAAGTAAAGTTTGAGGTTTAAGTGTTACATTTTCTGATACAGCAAACGCAGCACCACCCATTACGTACAAGTGTCTTACTTCACTTGAAAAGACCATATCTAAATCATCATCAAAATCAATATCTGCTTTAGACAATCTTGGAATGGCCGCCCCAATGAAATATGTATTTGTGTTATAATAAACACCAAATCCAAAATTGATTACATTCTTACTTAAATTGGCCACTTGCACTGCCTGATCTTGGCTTAAACCTTGAATGGCTATTAATCTAGGATCAGTAAAATCCATATCAAACCTTCTAGTGGAGGCTTGAGCACCTATGCTAAATGTCCCAGTAGCTAATTTAATGCGGTAGGCATAAATAGCATCTAAGGTGAGCTTTTCTGTAATTCCGATAGTACTTCTAACTAGATTAATTCCTAGTCCAATTCGTCTATTATTCAAAGGAGCATTGATACTAAAAAGTTGAGTCGCCGGTGCTCCAGCAATTCCAACCCATTGCTCCCTAAACAAAGCACTCGCACAAGTCACTTCCTCATTTCCAGCGTAAGCCGGATTAAAGGCCATCTTATTGAACATGAATTGAGTATACAATTGCTCTTGTTGCGCATCAGCACAATGGAAAAACAAAATCATTAAGAAAATGATCGTTTTAATTCTTCTATGTAGTTTGATATACATCATCGTTCAAGAATTAAAAATCCATTAATTGGTTCTGAGTCACTGTCAAAACGTATGATATAATAATATGTTCCTACAGGTAAATCTGAACCATTGTAAGTTCCTTCCCAATCATTTTCATATCCATTTTCACCAAACACCTCATCTCCCCATTGATTGAATATTTTCACTTCATTTTGTGGATACAGTCCAGAACTCAAACAAGGAATTACAAAACTATCATTGATTCCATCCGCATTTGGTGTAATGATCGTAGGTGCAAAACAGTCATTAGCACTTCCTATAGTGATGATTACCTGGGCAACATCACAAACATCTGGACAAGCCATACTACAAACACTATAACTTACAACCACCTCTCCACTAAAGCGAGGGTCAGATTGGTATTCAATAATATTCCCTACAATTTCGGCACTACCCCATGCTGGTTGATCAATCAATACTAATTCATAGTCAGATGAAATAATATCGTTGTTCACTAAGTTCACCGCACCGATACCGTTATAGTTAACAAACAAACTATCATTAATTGCGTCTGGCACATCTTCCAAAATAATCTGAGCTGTATCTATACTATATGATGAACATGCACCAAATGAATAAGACAAATAAACTTCATACGCACCTTCTGACAAGCCGAAAACTCCAGTCTCTTGACCATTAGGATCTGTAAAATCAATATCCGAATTATTCGAAGACCAGGAGACCGTAACATCCGGTGGGCCATCCATAGCTGAAAGAATTATATCGTCTTCAACACACTGAGAAATAACGTCTTCTAATAAATCAGCTTCAATGTTGGGCGGTATACTTGCTTCTAAATTTAAAGCCTCAGATGATAATGAAGAACAAGATCCCACGGTTGCTACCACCGAAACCACGTTGTTTCCGGTTTGAATCAAATCATTTAGTCCATTTACATTGAAACATTGGCTATTTGTTGTATTCCAAATGATTCCATTGATATAAATGTCATAATCTGCAATAGCCTCAAACGTTCCGTCGCTTATACAAATTTCAAAGTCAACGTTTTCTCCAAAACAAATTCCAGTATCATCACTTGATATTTCAGGAGTGATTGGTCTATCAACAATATCAACAAAAAATGATTCTGACCAATCTGAAATACAATCTCCTATGATTGCTCTTACCCTATAATCTCCAGCGTTTAATTCATTGACATTTTCAACTAATAAATCTTCGCTGTTGGATATAATACTATTGTTGTATTCCCACTCATAATTTGCTCCTATTACTCCATTCACAAACAACTCAATATTATCTCCTTCACAAACAATGTTAAGTCCAGTTATTTGTGGTGGAGTTGGTCTTTCTAATACCTGTACAAAGAAAGTATCAGAAGGCATCGAAGGACAGCCGTCTAATTCTGCAGTCAGTATATAAAACCCCGCATTGCTTTGATTCGCGCTTTCGCTGAATGTTATTTCTGGACCTAAAAACTGAAGTTGACCTAAAGGTGTTTCCCACTTGTAAAGTACATTGGGGCTTTGGTAAATCGAACCTGTTAGTGTCAAACTATCCCCTTCACATATCATATTGTCGCCCTCAATTTCTGGTTGTACGGGAATATCCGTTACGTTTATTTCTGTTGTCAATGGCTCAGAAGGGCAGTTCTGGTTATAAACAATCAGGGTATACATTCCATTTTGATCACTCGTCACATTTTCAATAGACGGCTGATCACTGTCTGACATAAATCCATTAGGCCCAGACCATTCGTAAGTATAATTACCCGCTGGTATTACAGATGGAAAAAATTCGACGGAAGTCGCACCATCCATACACATCGTCGAATTATTACTTAAGGCCGTAATCGTCGGAGCTGAATTAATTTCTACGTTCGTACTTGTTGTGCTTTCACAACCAGAATTAGTCATAATCGTCAAAGTCCAATCTCCCTCTTGAGCTGGAACTAATGGATTTTGAACATTATAGACCGTACCATCTGGAGCTTCCCATGAATAAGAAGTGTTAGGAATGAATGTAGCATTTAATTGTACCATATCACCTTCACATAAGGGTCCATTGTTAGACGCACCTATTACTATTTGCTCTTCAACACTCACAGTCAAAGGACTAGAAGCATCAGACGAACAAATACCCATATCAATCACAACCGTCCAATCGCCTGAAAGATTAGTATCTGCATTTGGAATAATTAAATTATTGGATACCGTGGTATTAAAAATGACGCCATCTTGATACCAAGTATATAAATCTGCATTAGGTACATTATTTACTGACAAGAGCACCGTATTGCCTTGACAATAAATACTATTACCACTAATGATAGGTAATTCGGGTTTACTAAATATCACCACTGATGCCGTGGCCGTATCCGAAACGCAAGACCCTAGTGTGATGACTAAATTATATAAGCCTTGATTTTCTAAACCTACATTCTCTATCACATCAGCGAACTGACCATTTGATGTAAAATTATCAGGTCCCGTCCAACTATAACTGTAATTGGCATTGAAATCATCAGTAGCTAAAGCCAAATCATCCCCCTCACAAATAGTAATAAATGGTTCCGTTACTGTTGCCACCGGTGGATCCAAAACCATGAGCATTTCTGCGCTTGATGGATTCGTGGTACAATTAGGGCTTTCTACAATGACATAATAAAAATGATCTCCTATGGTCGGAGATAAAACAACACTAGGACCAACCGTCGAGGCTAGTAATATTCCAGAAGGAAAAACTCCTTCATACCAGAGATAATTTACATCACCGGTAAAGGGGGTTGCATTCAATAATATTTCATCACCTGTACAAATAGAACTCGAACTTAATTCGATCATTGGAGTAACTAATTGCTCTATGGTTACTTCGACAATGCCTTCAGAAATACATCCATTAAAACCTTCAACAACCAAAGTGTACGTTCCCGAATAAGAAGGATCTGGATTAATAATAATAGGATCCTCAACATTAGATGTAAATCCCTGAGGTCCAGTCCAACTGAACGTATAAGCATTGGCTACACCAGCATCTGGAACATTTGCAAAAAGCTTTAGAGTATCGCCTTCGCAAATTCCGGAACTGAAACTAGGTGTTAAAACTGTTGATTCAATTTTCACTTCACTTTGACATGAACTACTGTTTCCTGCCTTATCAAAAACGAAATAGTCAACCACAACAGTTTGACCAACATCCGCACAAGTAAAATTATTAGGGACTATAGAAAATGAATCTATCGCACAATTATCATTACTTGAGTTTTCTATTTCAGAAGCCTCTATGACATAATCTTGTAATCCTGACGGATGAATGAATACGACTAAATCATTACACGCGACTTCAGGATTTTGCTCATCTCGAACTACAACATCATAAGAACAAGTCGTCTGATTTCCAGGTTGATCACTAAATATGTAATAGACTTGCGTTAATCCAACATTAAAATTAATGATCGGTTCTGCTCCGCTAAGCGGATAATCCATAGTATCTGTGACAGTTGCTCCAGTAGTATAATATTGTGGAATCCCATCTCCGTATCTCAGTCTTACTTGAACAGTACTTAAACTATCCATATCATTCATTAAAGGTCCACATGGGTTAATACCACCTCCATCGACAGAAACATCGATATTCGAAACTAAGGTAATATCCAGCTGACCATCCACTGCCCATAAATTATAGGTAGGTATATCTAAAGCGATGATGGTATTGGTGGTGAAACCACAGTCTGTACCTATGATCGTTCGACCTAAAAAGCTTCCATCTTCACCTAATATATTGAAGTATTCCCCACCTTGATCAGTATCACCAGACAAAAGGATATTCAACAATGGTTCTTTTGTGCCATATAAAATTGGCGAAACTCCTGTGAAACTGACGATTTGATTATCAGCTACAAACGTATTTGTTACTGGACTTGTTGAAAAACTGATATAACTATCTTCTTGTAATTCAGGAATGACTTGTTCGTAATAATTTGATCCAAAACAATTATCATCGAAAGCAAATTCATTAGATAGAGGAATGGGCACTGTACAAGAATCTTGTGGCAACACTCTAAGAATATCATTAGGGCAGGTCACTATAGGGCTTTCAACATCTACAATGGTAACATTTTGAAAACAGCTTGTTTGGTTACCACTACAATCTGTAAATATATGTTCAATCTCGTTGACCCCTACATCTAACAGGGTATCTACTGGCATTGGATCACCTACATTAAACAATAAGCCTTGGTTAATTCTCATGCTATATTGAATAGCGTTGTTTAAGTCTATATCAAAGCTCAATGAAACATTAGCAAAGGATCCACCACAAACATCATTGATGGCAAAAACACCGCCTATACCCGGATCGTTTGGTATCAACCAAATGTCTATGAAACCGTCACTGGCCCAATCATTAATTTGTGCAACGGTTAACGTATTTATTTCAATAATTTGATCATCGCATTGAAGCGCTGTTATTTCCGTACTGTCAATAATTGTCCCGTCTTCCGCTTTTATGATAAAAAACTCTGTTGGGTCATCTGAGTCAAGGTTAGAAAGATCTATAACTAAGGAAACTCCTCCATTGGCTTGAGTATTATTTAAATTAATCGGACCAAATTGAAACAATAACGAATCAACGATCACTTGATTATCACCTGGAGTTTGGGAGACTATTTGTTGTTCTTGATTTTCGATATATGGAGATTCTGTTTGTCCACAATTGTCCATAGCGTCTGGTGGTAATATATTGACTAAGGCACCACATTGACCTGGATCATTGTCAATCATATAGTTTGACGGGCATACCGGAATGATCGGGGCAATAGTATCAATTAAACCAAATGTCGCTGTAGTAACATTGGCATTTCCACATTCATCATGAATGACAAAATCTACCGTCTCGGATCGAATAAATGGTTGATTTTGTGAAGGACATTCTTGTGCATCAAAAGAACCAACTGGTGTACCTGGATAAGTTGATGGATCTGAGATATCATAAGAACCCGGGACTGCAGCAAAAGAATTTATTTGGCCACACCCTATCGCAGCTTCAGCACCTCCAGCACTATTTACCCATTCGGCGAAAGCAAAATTAATATTAAACAAGGAGTCACATGTTACTGCTACATCCTCTGCCTCTTGAATAAAAGTAGGTGGCAAATTAGATTCTACATGGATATTTTGAACAAAAGTTGAACTATTACCACAAACATCAGAAACTACCCAAGTTCTTTCGATATCATATTCACAACTTGAAGAAGGAGCAGAATCTGCGTAGGCCGTTAACACAACTGAGCAATTATCTATAAAGTTTGTCGGTTGTCCTGCAATATTTAAGCTATCCAAAAAGATACAATCTAATGTGACATCCATTGGCGCTTGAAAGCCTGGCACTATGGTGTCAAAAAGACTAATGGTTTGCGTATGAGAAATAGTATGACCGCATGCATCCATAGCCTCCCACGTCCGAATGATATCATAATTATGATATCCACATAAAAGAGAATCTGACGATTGCGTTGTTGATTCTGTAAAACTAACCATCAAGTCACCATCGCAAGCGTCATAAGCATTTACTGTGGCTGTATCAGGAATACTATTGCACAAAGCAGAGGTATCCATTGGCAGAAAATCAAATTGCGGGCCGATGGTATCTATAACCGAAAAGGTCCCAGTTGTAGCGGTCAAATTACCGCATAGATCAACGACCAAAAAAGAAACATTGACTGACCAATCACAGGTACTTCTATCTATGGGGATATATGGACCTTCATCAAAAAATCCAAATCCATTATTTCCATTAACATCTGACCATAAAAAACTTGTCCAATTGACCGAGTCAGCGCAATTATCCGTTACAGTTGCTCCTCCGTAATTATTGATCCAATTCACTAGAGAATCCTCAGTCATTTCATCACAAGAGATTTCGACATTGGTAGGGATAGTCAATAAAACCGGATTCAAAGTGTCGATTGTCGCAAATAGAGCCACAGAACTATCTAGACTGACATTACCACAAGAATCGATGGCTTTAAAGGTGACGAAGACTTCTTGCGTGTTTCCACAAAGGGTGTCCGAGGAGTTTTCAAATATGTCGATGGTCTCGGCCAAACTAGGATTAGCGATAAAGCTTACGCCCTGATTATTATCTGTCGCTTCAGCATGACCATAATTCATGTACCAAGCTTGCAAACTATCGATAACATCCCCACAGGGTAATTCTGAAGAAATGGCAGGCGAGGTAATTACCGGCGGCTCTGTATCCGTATTAAAAACTTTAGAGTTTGGGATATGTGATGCCATCGCTATCGAATACGACAACAACAGAATGCTTAGGCAAACCAATATTTTCCCGGGTAGGCTCATAAATTAAAGTCTAAAATAGAACTTAAATTTTTAAAAAATACGTAAATGAGACTGGAGCTGCTGCTTTAATCTAAAGCATTTTATTCGGTATTCTATAGGATTTCTATTCTTCTTGGTCAGAAAGTAGCTTTTTGTCATCTACTTTCTCATTGAGGAAGGTGTTTAATTGGTCCATATTTAGGTTAGATTCTAACTCTCCAAATGGATTAATCTTAATATCAAAACCATCTAATTCTTCGTGAACCGATGGATTTCCTTCTTTTTTCATTTTTTTAGGCATTGCTTGATTGTTTAGCTTCATAAATTTTGTCAAATCGAATTAACGCCTCTTCCATTCTCGATCGACTTTCAGAGCTACCAAATAGCTCCATTGTTCCAAACAAATCTGGGCCTTTCATAGTTCCAGTCAAACCAATACGGAATAGTGGAAGTATATTTCCAAATCCTAATTCATGCTCCTCAATATATCCTTTAACAGCATTATGAATATTCTCGGTAGTAGGGTTTTCCAAACCATCAAGAAGATTTAAAATCGCCATCACCTCATTCTTTAATTCAGGTTTATATTTTTTGCGAATCATTTTCTCTTCATAATCTCGAGGTTTTTCAAATAGATAATATCCTATATCACCAAGATCTTTCGTTGTAGTCATTCTTTCTTTCATTAATGAGACTACTTGAGATAAATAATCATCGGACTTGTTTTTCTGTTCGTCTGTCAGAAAATCTTTAACCAAACTTAAAAGATTAGCTTCTTCAGTGTTTAATATATACTGTTGATTGAACCATTTTGCCTTGTCAATATCAAACCTAGCACCAGATTTCACTAATTGATCCATAGAGAAAGCCTCTACTAATTCTTGCATTGAAAATAGTTCTTGTTCAGTGCCAGGATTCCATCCAAGAAAGGCCAAAAAATTCATTAATGCTCCAGGTAAATAACCATTCTCTTTGAATCCAATAAATTGTAGATTTCCATCTTCATCGTACCAATCCAATGGGAAAACTGGAAACCCAAATGCAGCACTATCCCTTTTACTTAATTTACCTTTTCCGACTGGTTTGAGAATTAAGGAAAGGTGCGCAAATTTTGGTGGCTCCCATCCCAAAGCTTCATACATAAAAAGATGATGCGCAGTACTTGACAACCATTCTTCTCCTCTAATGACATGAGATATCTTCATTAAATGATCATCAACAATATTTGCTAAATGGTAAGTTGGCATTCCGTCTGCCTTCATAATAATTTTATCATCTAATTCTGAAGTATTAAAACTCACTGAGCCCCTTACTTCGTCAACAAAACTAATGATGCGATCCTTTGGCATTTTAAGACGTACCGTGACGTTCACGCCATCATTTATTTTTTGCTCAACTGCTTCTTGATTTAAGGTCAAACTATTTGTCATGCTTTCTCTCGAAGCGTAATTATATTTCACCGATGGAATTCCATCCGCCATCTTAGAATTCCTAAGCGCTTCTAGTTCCTCTGAAGAATCAAAGGCGTAATAGGCCATTCCCTCTGCAATTAGTTTCTCCGCATATTCCTTATACAATGCCTTCCTTTCAGATTGACGATAAGGTCCATAATCACCGCCAATTCCCGGTCCTTCATCTGGAGAGATGCCCGCCCACTTTAAAGCATCTATAATATACTTTTCTGTACCCGGTACTTCCCTATTTGCATCGGTATCCTCAATACGTAAAATGAAGTCACCACTATGTTTTTTTGCAAATAAATAATCATATAATGCAGTCCTAAGACCACCTACATTTAGTGGTCCAGTTGGGCTTGGTGCGAATCTGACACGAACTCTATCCATAATTGCTATTTAATAGTGTATTTTTGTGAAAATTTTGATCAAAGTAAAGCAGCACATATCATCTTTCTTCGTTTAATACTTGGTCATATCCCTCAAAGAGCACAAAGATATTATAATCCTGTTTTGAACATATTTTATTAGCGCATGTATCTTGCAAAAACGCCTAAATTTATTCAGAAGCTTTTTCCCCACTTCATCTGGAAAATTCCAACTTATGAAAAGGTGGTTTATTTAAGTTTCGACGATGGTCCAATTCCTGAACTCACACCATGGGTGTTAGATTTATTAGATCAATATAATGCAAAAGCCAGCTTTTTTTGTGTTGGTGAAAATGTCAAAAAGTATCCTGGTTTATATGATCGAATCATTGAGGAAGGACATAGTATTGGCAACCACACTGAAAACCATTTAAATGGTTGGAAAACAGACAATACCCCTTACATGCATAATATTAAATCTTGCAGTAAGCGAATGGAAACTAATTTATTTAGACCTCCTTACGGTAAACTGAAACCAAAACAAGTGAATGCCATTTCAAAAGACTATAACATCATCATGTGGGATGTTTTAAGCGGTGATTTTGACCCTAATATTTCTCAGGAAGATTGTTATGACAATGTAATGAATAACATTGGCCCTGGTTCTATTGTAGTTTTTCATGACAATCTCAAAGCAGAAGAAAACCTAAAGTTTGTTCTCCCTAAGGTATTGGAAGAACTGAGTCAAGCGGGTTATAGTTTTAAAAACCTAGAATCGGTTAACCAACACGTAATGAGAAGAGAGGCGCAGTACGCGTAAAAAATATAGCAATGTTTGATATGATTAGGCTGTTCGTTTTTCGAATAGCCTTTCATTTTTCTACAAGATCGTTAATGACATAATTCAGTTTTAAACTCTCTGCTTTTCTTAAACGTAACTTTATTTCATTGACAATACCCATTTTTACGTTTTCGTCCACTTTCAAAGAATTCGATCTTAATGTAGATAGTTTGTCTGTGTATTTAGAATCCAGAGATTTTATGGCTCGTTCTAATTGAGACAATTGAACAAAAGCATCATTTAATTGAATTACGGTTTTGCTAGAATCCCTTCTATCTTGACCAACGTAGATATAATTCGTGTAAGATTGATGTTTAATTTTCTCACCTGATGATATGGATGGAAGATCTATTTCAACATTTACTTTAGAAGTTCTTAATACTGTAACCACCATAAAAAAGAATAGAAGCATAAATATGATATCAGGTAAGGATGATGTATTCAATTCTGGTATTTCGCGTTGACTTCTTTTCATATTATTGAGATTTTGATGGTTTAAATTCTGCTTCAGAAATTTTAATCTTATATACATCCGCTACTCCTTTTTTCTTTTCCTTATCCAAGGCGTCAAACGAAACACCAAAGGTTTCCATAGAATAATCGTTTCTTAAAGCACTATACGCCGCTTTGATTTGGGCATATAAAAGAATGTAAGATTTATAATCAGTGTTAAAATCATTCATCAAGGAAATGACCGCATCGCTGGGCGTAGTAGGTTTATTAGTCTCCTTGTGAGGATTGGCAACAAAATTTGAAACGATATTTTTAACGTCGTCCAAACGAACCTCTTCGCTATTAATCAAAATATCATTAGACCCATTAATATGAATTTTGAGCAGATTCTTTTTAGGTATTTTCTTCCCCGCGGTTTGTTCTGAATATGGTGGAAGGATAACAGAAACAGCTTTATCTTGATTGATTTCTGTGGCTACAAGAAAGAAGATAAGCAGTAGGAAAGCTATATCAGCCATTGCACCAGCATTAAATGCCGGTAGTCTTCGTTTATTCTTCATAAGTAAAGGATTTACCTATGAGATTCGAATAGAACTTATTTTGGTGTTTCTACGAAAGTTATACCCAGTTCTTGGCGTATACAAAAGAGGTGAATAAAAAAGGCAACATTACCCAAAACCACTCAGGTTTGAAAACTAAAAACAAACCAGTTCCAATTAATGATACGATGAACATCAACCAAAATTTACCAGTAGAATTTGCCTCTTTTGTCATGATACTTTTTATTTGTTTCAATCTACCGGCAAAGCTAATAACATTTTTATAATCTTGTAGTTCTAATTATTAATTTGACCATCATTTCTTCAAGAAAATATCATTCTAAAATCCTATTGATAGGAGAATACACCGTTTTACAAGGCTCCCCCGCACTAGCATTACCTTTTTCTAAGTTTTATGGGCAGTTTATTAAAACCGATCAGGTGGATTCAAGGTTATTAGAATTTTCCGAATATTTAATGGACTTAAGCTCCATCGATGGCCTTTTAGATAATGATAAATTAAGGCTCATTGCAGAAGAATTTCGTTTTGAATCAAATATACCGTTAGGCGCTGGTCTAGGTAGTTCAGGAGCGCTAACAGCGGGAATTTTTGATCAATGCGTTCAATCTAAGAATGGCTTAGATTTAAAACAATTAAAACAAGTTTTAGGTGAAATTGAATCTTTCTTTCATGGAAATAGTTCGGGTACAGATCCCTTAGTCAGCTATCTGAATCAAAGCATCATCATTAATAATGGTGAAATAGAAATGAGTGACTTCAATGTAAATCAACTGATTCACGCATGTTATATCATGGATAGTGGTTTGTCCCGCAATACCCAAGAACATGTTGATTTATATCATCAGCTTATGGCGAATGATGCTACATTTAAACAGGCCATGGAAAAACTTTCAGCGCTAAATACAATTCTCGTGGAATCCATATGCCTCAATGATGAGCCTCGCTTTTGGCATCACATCAATGAATTAAGCGTCATACAATATGAGGCTATGCAAGCATTTATTCCGCCTTCAATAAAAAAAATATGGAAAAGTGGTTTAGAAAATAAAACACACTTTATTAAATTATGTGGAGCTGGTGGTGGTGGGTTTTTCTTGGCTTTCGCCGAAAGGCAACAAAACCTTCACAAAGAAATGTTTGTCCCTATCTATTGATTCAAAAATTCAAGAAACTCTACTAAATCTGGATACTCCTCGGTATACATTCCAAGTGTGTCATTATCTAAACGAACGCCATCAACGTATGCTGCAATTTTAGTATCCAATAATCGCTTTTTACCTAATAGATTCTTAGTCTTTTTGGCACTTTTAAAGTTGCTATGAATACCAACCGTATATACGTAAGCCTTATCTTCTTCTTCAATTAAAACATCGTTAGTATTGGACACGATCGAGCTTTGAAACATTTGATTTACACGAGCCACTTCAATACGATAAGAAAGGCCACTCATTTGTGTATAAAATAATTCACTTTTTGGATCTTTCAAATAGTCTGCAACTACAGGCTTTTCTTCGATGACATCGATATTCAATTCTTCGGAATTCAAAAGGATTAAGTCAATCCTACGATTTAATTTACTCGCTAATGTGATCTTAGAACCTGCAATTTCAGATTTGACCAATGGATAATTTGGTCCACAAGCAATAAGCTGGATTCTATCTTCAGATATCCCTGTGCTTACGATGGCATCTCGTAATTTTTCTACTCTTTTGATCGAAAAATAAATATCGTAATTGGCTAAGCCCTCTTTGATGGAGTTACTTACTAAACGAATTTTTAAATCAGGATAAATGACCATCAGATCGGTCAAGTTCTTTAGTTTGATTTGATTCTGAGTAGTGAGCACATTGTCATCATCCCCGTAAAAAAAAGGACTGATCACTACTTCTCTTTTCTTAATGACTTCGTCATCATTTTTTTCTTCCTCTAAAACTATCACTTCATCCACCGTTACATCAGGATCCTCTTCTAATTTTTCCAAGTACTTTTCTAATCTATCCTCGTAAAACATGAACCTAGGTGAATAGGCCAATTGAGACATGTTCTGTTTTGTTAGATAAGCAATATATAGGTCGAAACCACCCTGCCCTATTTTTCTATCCGAACTAAATGTTCCAGTCATTCCATTATTACTTAAACGAAAGTTTATGTCATCTCCAGTAGAATTGATGGGCATTCCTAGATTTTTCACTTCATCCCAATTAGGATTTTCTCCTGAAAGTAATGTGGTATAAATATCAAATCCACCAAATGCTTCTTTTCTATTTGAACTAAAAAATAATGTTCGCCCATCATTCGAAACAAAAGGAGTGATTTCGTCTTTGTCAGAATTTACATTTGGCCCTAGATTAAACGGAGTAGTCCACTCTCCGTCTCTATGACCCGTCACATATAAATCGTAACCACCATATCCGCCAGCTCTTTTAGACGAGAAAATAAAAGTAGAATCATTAAATATCTCAATGTATCCATCTCCTAATTCACCTACCATAGGGCTAATAAAAGCAGAAGCATATGCTCCAGGATCTCGTTCTGACTTAAAGGTATCCACCATTATAGATCCTTTAGTTAGATCCATTAGGCTCTTCTTGTATAACATGACCGAACCATCAGAATTAAAATCTTGGATATAGTCGTTTTTAGACGAATTTAAGAGTGGATCCAATGAACTTGGTTGTTCCCAAATCCCATTATACGATTGACAAACCATGATGTCCAAAGAGTAATTGCCGTAAACATCATCTTTTAGACCCTTCTCATCTCTCATTCCACCAGTACTTCCTTCTCTATTGGAAGAAAAATAAAACTTATCATCAAAATTAGGGCTTTGAATAGCATTCAATTCGTCGTATCTAGAATTCACTACATCTCCTAAATTTTCAACAAAAGCTATTTGCTCATCAAAAGCATGATCTAAACCAAAAGCACATTGTTTAATCTTGTGAATAATCTCTTTTCTTGCTTTTTTGTCCTCCATATGAGATAAAGCTCGCTTGTAAAAAATCGCGGCTTCTTTAAACTTATGGTCAGCAAACATCACTTCACCACGATAAAAATCGAGTTCTTTATCTTTCATTCCCAAAGCAGCTAATTGATTAAAATCTGCTTTGCTCTCCATAAGTTTATGGCATTCAAAATTACAAATGGCACGATTCAATAGGGCATCCTTTGACTTATCGATTTTATCATAAATGTTATACAACTTCAATGCTTCAAAAAACTTTCCTTTTTCGAAATACTTATCTGCATCATTTTTAATAGATTTTTGGGCATTTGCAGTGATACAAATACTAAAAACCAATAAAAAACAATATGTAAATCGCACTAATTTCATGTTCTTACGACCATTATATTTCTTGAGACGCATCAAAAGCTTCAAGGTAATCACCTATGCGTCTTAAAAATGATCCACCTAAGAATCCATCCACTACTCTATGGTCATACGATAAGGATAAAAACATCATTTGACGTATAACAATAACATCACCATATTCTGTTTCTTTAACCGCTGGCTTTTTCCTAATGGCACCAACTGCAAGTATAGCTACTTGAGGTTGATTGATAATAGGAGTACCCATTACATTACCAAATGTCCCTACATTGGTTAAAGTAAAAGTACCACCTTGTATCTCTTCAGGCTTTAATTTATTGGCCCTAGCCCGATTCGCTAAGTCATTGACAGATTTTGTTAAACCGATAAGATTTAGATGATCCGCATTTTTTATAACTGGAACAATCAAGTTACCTGATGGAAGTGCTGCTGCCATTCCAATATTGATATCTTTTTTAATGATAATTTGATCATCATTAACGGAAACATTGATTAATGGAAAATCTTTAATCGCCTTTACAACTGCCTCCATAAAGATGGGCGTGAAAGTGATTTTCTCACCAAACTTCTCTTGAAATTTCTTTTTATTCTTATTTCTCCAATTGACGATATCCGTCACATCTGCTTCTATAAAAGAAGTTACATGTGGAGAAGTATGTTTAGACATCACCATATGATCTGCGATAAGCTTCCTCATCCGATCCATTTGGACGATCTCATCTGTTCCACTTGCAAAATGAGTAGTTGGCGTTGCAGGAGCACTGATCGACTTGGCCACAGAATGTCCATTAGAAGAAGACGAAACTGGAGCCTTTCCTCTGTTTTCAATATACTGAAGCATATCCTTTTTAGTGACCCTACCTTTAGACCCTGATCCAGGAATGGCTGATAATTCTTCTAAACCAATGCCTTCTGTCTTAGCCATATTTTTGACTAAAGGGGAATAAAAGCGACCACCATTTTGGACACTTGGAAGTTGGACCGTTTCTTTCTGAACTAAGGGTTTTTCAAGTGCTTCAACTTGAACTGGCTCCTGAACTTCTTCCTTTTTTGGTTTCTTAGATTTCTTTTCTTTTGATGCTTTAGGCGCCTCATCTTCACCTTCGGTAGCAATGTAGGCAATCACTTTACCTATCTCTACTACGTCGTTTTCTTTGTAAAGAATTTCACTTAACACACCGTCCACAGGAGAGGGGATTTCAGAATCAACCTTATCTGTGGCTATCTCCAAAATGGTTTCATCCATGGAAATTTTGTCGCCAACTTTTTTTACCCAATTAAGGATCGTTGCCTCCATAATACTTTCGCCCATTTTAGGCATAATTAATTCAAACTTAGCCATTTGTATATATGTGTGTTAGAACGGGCAAAGGTACTCTAATTATTGCTCCATTAAAAATTTTCGAATCATATTCAAAGCGTAAACGCTCGTGTATTTTATGTTGACTTCCCTACTTTTTGATAAGGAGAGTTTTTTTGTCATCTGAACTTCTTTATTTCCCCATGCCATCCATATTGTTCCAACAGGCTTTTCGGGTGTTCCACCTCCAGGACCAGCGATGCCACTAACAGAAATTGCTACATCAGCATAGGTCGCATCAAGACAACCTGCCAACATCTCTAAAACTACTTCTTCGCTTACCGCTCCAAAATCAGTAAGTGTTTTTTTGGAAACATTCAGAATGGCTTGTTTTAATTCGTACGAGTACGCAGTAATTGTTCCTTCAAAATAGGCCGAAGCTCCGGGCACACCTACTATTGAATGTCCTATTAAACCACCAGTACAACTTTCTGCAGTAGCTATTTTTATTCCTTTGGCTTTCGCCAATTGACCTATGGACGCTTCAAGAGTTGTTTCATCGTATCCATAAACCAAATCTCCCAATCTCGTTGAAATCTTTTCCGTGAATAAGTTCAAAATATCTTCATTATTGCTTTCTCCCGTTGAGGTTAATCTAATCCTTACAGAACCAGAACTCGGTAAAAAAGCGATGCTTAAATCTGGAGGGAATTGCACTATAAGATCCTGAATAATTTCCGCTATTTTAGACTCGCCCATTCCGACAGTCCTAATCGTGCGATGCTTAATACTATTACTAAGATTTAGTGATTCCAATCGTGGTTTTAATCCTTCGGAAAAAATGTGTTTCATCTCGTAAGGAACACCTGGCATAGCGAGTAAAATCCTGTTTTCTTTTTCAAACAGCATACCGGGCGCCGTTCCCATCTTGTTCTCAATAATGTGGCAAGATTCGGGCATATAAGCCTGTTGTTTGTGAACATCCATGGGTGTTCTACCAAATTTTTTAAACAATTTTTCGATCCACAAATAGGTTTTTTCATGAAAAACCAGTTGGTCATTAAAATATGAAGCGATTGTTTTTTTAGTGATATCATCTTCCGTTGGGCCTAAGCCTCCGGTCATTAATATCAAGTCTGCATTTTGAAATCCATAATCTATGGCATGGAGTATTTCATGCTCTTCATCTTTTACTGTTAATGTCCGATAGATTTCGATGCCTAATTCATTCAACTGTTGGCCCAGCCAAGCCGAATTCGTATCAATCACTTGACCTATGAGCAATTCACTTCCAATGGTGATTACAATGGCTTTTTTCATAATATCATTTCGATTTCCCGAAAGTCAAACAATCGAACTTCATCTATAGTTTTGACCCGTAATTTACCATACTCCCCTATCCCAATAATCACTCCTTCAAAGATGGAAGTTTTATTTTCCCTAAACTGGCAAACCTGATCCTTTCTAAATAATACTTCATGATACCTTTCATTGATCTCTATTAGCCTGCCCGACTTAAACAGTAGATAGTAATGTTCCAATCGATCACATATTTCCTGAAGAATGGCTTCACGATCGAATACTTGACCCGTCTGTTGAAACAATGAAGTAGGATTTGGTAACTGTTGAGGAAAATCCGCTTGATTAACATTTAAACCAAAGCCTATAATCGTTTTAGAAATGAATTTTCCTTTTAATTGGTTTTGAATCAAAATTCCGCAGACTTTATCGTCATTAATGTAAAGATCATTTGGCCATTTTATAGATACTTTTTCGGTGGTATATTGACCAATGACTTCTTTTAAGGCTAATGCAATCATTTGACTCATTACGAATTGTTCCTCTGGATTTAAAAAGCTCGGTTTAAGCAAAATCGAACAAAGAAGATTCTTTCCTTTTTCACTGTGCCAATATCGACCTATTTGCCCTTTTCCGTCCGTTTGGTATTCTGCCGAGACGAGTGTACCTTCTGGTTGCGGAGTTTCTTTAGAGAGAGAGAGGATAAATTTATTGGTTGAATCGATTTCATCCAATTTATAACGCATTTGTCCGATAAAGAGTGAAACATAAATTAAGCCCAATGCGTCTATATTTTAGTAACTTTGAGGGAAGAAATGAACAGTAAATTTAAAAAGAGAATTTGAGTAAACAGAATACGGCCTCTGCACTAGAGGAAAATCCTGAATTGCTAAATGAATTAATCATTGATGCCATTAAGGATATAAAAGGAAAAAATATCATTTGTTTAGACTTAAGAGAGATAGATGACACCCCTACAGATTATTTCATTGTCTGTGAAGGGGATTCAACTACACAAGTAAAAGCAATATCAAATAATATTTCAAAAAGGTTAAGAAATGAAGCTGGTACAAAAGCTAACCATATGGAAGGTTATGCTTCGGCTAAATGGATTCTATTAGATTACTTTCAAACTATTGTTCACATCTTTTATCCTGAGACCAGACAATTCTACGATATAGAAGGTTTATGGAGTGATTCAAAAATTACTGAATATCAAAATATTTGATTTCAATTAAACGATATTAACTGAAATACGTTAGTATATACGCAAAGACTTTTTAAATGAGCGACAACCGCAACCAAAATAGTGAAGATCCAAAGGGACCAAAGAAGATCAATGTAAATTCATACTGGATTTACGGGATTATTATTCTGGTTATCCTGGCCATCAATATGTCGGTCTATTTGACAAACAAAACCCAGACTATCACCATGGGTAAATTTGTTGAAATGGCCCAAGCTGGAGACATTGATAGTGTCACCGTATTGAATAAGCGTATTGTTAACGTCTATATCAAAAATGAAAGCCTCAATAAAGAAAAATATAACGGAATTGAGCAAAACACCCTGAATAGCAAACAACCTCATTATTCATTTGAATTGGGAGATGTAAAAAGCTTTGATGACAGTGTAAAGGAGTTGAGAAGAGAAGGTGTCATGATTGATCCGGTATATCATAGTCCTCCCGACTATTGGGGTCCTATTTTAGGTTGGGTACTACCCTTTCTATTACTTATTGGAATTTGGATATTCATCATGAGAAGAATGAGCGGCGGAGCTGGTGGACCTGGAGGACAAATATTCAACATTGGAAAATCAAAAGCTACACTCTTTGACAACAATTCGAAAGTCAATGTGACATTTCAAGATGTTGCCGGATTGGATGAAGCTAAGGAAGAGGTCATGGAAGTGGTTGATTTCCTTAAAAATCCAAAAAAATATACGGCCTTAGGAGGAAAGATACCAAAGGGTGTTTTACTAGTAGGCCCTCCAGGAACAGGAAAAACCCTATTGGCGAAAGCCGTAGCTGGAGAAGCCAACGTCCCTTTCTTTTCTATTTCGGGATCTGATTTCGTAGAAATGTTTGTTGGTGTTGGTGCGTCAAGAGTTAGAGACTTATTTAAACAAGCTAGAGAAAAAGCACCATGTATCGTTTTCATTGACGAAATAGATGCCATCGGTAGAGCAAGAGGGAAAGGTGCTATGCAGGGAGGAAATGACGAACGAGAAAATACCTTGAACCAGTTATTAGTGGAGATGGATGGATTTAGCACGGACAAAGGTGTCATCTTAATGGCTGCTACAAACCGACCAGACATATTGGACGGAGCCTTGATGAGACCTGGTAGATTTGATCGTCAGATTGGAATTGATAGACCTGACCTAGTTGGAAGAGAAGCAATTTTTAAAGTGCACCTGAAAAACATCAAAATAGGACCAGAGATCAAGCCAAATGTCTTAGCTGAAATGACACCAGGGTTTGCTGGAGCGGAGATAGCCAATGTATGTAATGAAGCAGCTTTGGTTGCTGCAAGACGGAATAAGAAAGCAGTAGACATGGATGATTTTAACCATGCATTGGATAGAGTCATTGGTGGTTTAGAAAAGAAAAACAAATTAATCTCTCCAAAAGAGAAAGAAATCATAGCTTATCACGAAGCAGGACATGCCATCTGTGGTTGGTATCTCGAGCATGCATCACCACTGGTGAAAGTAACAATTGTACCAAGAGGAATTGGGACATTGGGATATGCTCAATATTTGCCTAAAGAAGAATACATTATCCGAACAGAACAATTGAAGGATAGAATGTGTATGACCTTAGGTGGTAGAGCTGCGGAAAGTATTGTTTTTGATAAGATATCTACTGGTGCACAAAATGACCTAGATCAGGTGACCAAAATGGCCTACGGTATGATTTCTATATATGGTATGAATGAAAAGGTGGGCAATGTATCTTTTCATGGTATGTCACAAGAAAGTTATAGCAAGCCGTATTCCGACGAGACTGCTAAACTCATTGATGATGAAGTAAGAGATCTTATAGAAGCACAATATAGAAGAGCTAAAGATTTACTTCACGAAAAGAGAAATGAATTAAATATTCTAGCTGCGGCACTATTAGAAAAAGAGGTCATCTTAAAATCAGACTTAGAAAAGTTAGTGGGACCTAGACCATATGGTTTAGATGCACCTACACATGTTGCAGAAAATTAGAATTAAAAGATCGTTTAAGATTCGACTTGAACACTTCGATCAATTAGTCTAAATCCATTACCATGGATATTGACTATTTCGAGGTCTTCATCTTTCTTTAAGTACTTTCTAAGTTTTGTAACGAAAACATCCATACTTCTTGCTGTGAAATAGTTGTCTTCACCCCAAATCTTCGTCAATGCTTCCGATCTTGGTAGGACGTCATTTTTGTAAATGCAAAACATCCGTAGCAGATGAGCTTCTTTAGGAGAAAGCTTATCAGATTCCTCTCCTATTGTCAAACTTCTTAATGGATAATTGAAGGTATATTTTCCAATTTCAAATTCCTTGATTTCTTCTCTAGGATCTGGTTTGGTTTGACTTCTCTTTAATATAGCTTGAACCCTGTAAAGTAATTCTTCAGAATTAAATGGTTTTGTGATGTAGTCATCTGCACCAATTTTAAAACCTTCTAAAACATCTTCTTTTAAAGTTTTGGCTGTAAGGAAGATGATAGGAATTTCTTTATTGATTTCTCTTACTTCTTTGGCAAGTGTAAAACCATCTTTTTTAGGCATCATCACATCGAAAATGCATAAATCATATGATCCTCCTTTAAAGGCTTCCATTCCAGCAACACCATCCGTTGCCAAATTGACATCAAATTCGTGCATTTCAAGATATGATCTTAATACATCACCGAAATTCTGATCGTCCTCAACTAAAAGAATTCTGTTAGACATGCTTTAAAGTTTAGCTATTGTTAAATGTTAAGGTTACTTATTAAGATTGGCATTTAGCCAATTAGTCACTTATTTTCATTGGAAAATATAATATAAAACTACTCCCTTTACCAAACTCGCTTTTTACATCAATCGTTCCTTTGTGTGCATCCATAATCGCTTTGACGTAACTCAGACCTAATCCAAAGCCCTTAACATCGTGCAAATTCCCGGTAGTTACCCTATAAAATTTGTCAAATATGTGTTTCAAGGCTTCTTTATTCATCCCTATTCCTTTATCTGTAACGATAATTTCTAGTTGATTGTTAGCATTTCTAGTAGAAATGTTAATATTTGGAGCCTCAGGCGAATACTTATTTGCATTATCCATCAGGTTATGGATTACATTTGAGACATGTGTCGCATCCCCTTCCATCAACGATTTGGTCGCATTTAAATCCATAGTCAACGTGCCATTGCGCTTTTGAACTGTAAGGTTCATGTTGTTTACCGCCTGTCTAATAATTTCATGAATATCCAGCACATTTAGCTTTAATTCAAACTCCTTTTTATCTATAAGTGCCATTTGAAGGACCCGTTCTACTTGGTTTAACATCCTTTTATTCTCTTGCTTGATGATCCCAGCGAAACGCTTGATTTTATCTTGTTGAGTGATAATTTTCGAACTAGTAATAGAATCTGCAGCCAAAGAAATAGTTGCAATGGGCGTTTTAAATTCATGCGTCATGTTATTGATGAAATCGTTTTTCATCAATGATATTTTCTTCTGCTTAAAAATGACGTAAACAACATATCCAAAACAAAACATGATAAGTCCTGTAAACAAAATTGAGCTTAGTAAATACGGCAGTACAGAAGACCACAACATACTTGTTTTGTTCGGGAAGAATAATTTTAAATATCCAGGAGAATTGACTTCTGTATTAAAAAGGTTGATTTGATACTCCGAACCTGTTTGGTCTAAATTTAGTTCGACCACTGACATTTCTCTATCGCCTACTTGTGCGACAAAGTTTCCATTTACGATGATATAGGCTTCGTTTTCATTTGAATAAACACCATAGTCGTAATCCGCCTTTATCCCTTGATCTATCAATTCTTGTCGAATAATCGTATCCAAGGCATTCTTATCAATACTTTCAAGTAAAGAAGATGGATCGAAATATCGATTCATACTTTTCAACTCCCACTTTAATCTTTGTAATGCCCAATCCTCTTTTTCTGGAAGAACCCTACTTAATATTTCGGTCTTTTCCATTAGACCGCCTTCTTTAGGTGTTTTTGTCAGAAAGTCGTTGACATTAGGATCTAAGGTTTCCGTTCTTTCGGCAACTCGATCTTTTACGTGGCTTAGAACTCTACTTACTTTATCATCAAAGTTTTTTTCATCTAGATCCACAGACCATTTTATCCAGAAGAATTGTAGAAACGCAATACCAATGAGGGCGGATCCCATCAAAATAATAATTGCCCAAATGGTTCTTTTACTCATATATGCTCAAATCTGTTGGTAAAAATACTCTTTAGAGTATCCTAGTTCTTGAATTTAACTCCTTTTTAACCAAAGAGTACAATTTAGATTCTAACTAATAGTTCTAAATTTATAATTACAATTCATCTCAATCGTAAAATAAAGCAAATGAAAAAAATTGGAATCACTTTGTTAGTGGCCATGTTTGTGGCCATCACCATTAACTCATTCGCGCAAAGCGAAAACGAAATAGAAAGAGAAGTCATCATTATCAAAGAAAAAATTGATGCTGATGGAAATAAATCTGTAAAAAAACTAGTCAAACGAGGATACAACATTACAGACAAGGATATTGAAAAAATGATGTCTGAGTTAGAGGAGTCCAACGCACAAATAATGACCAAACCTGGCAAGACTAAAACCATTGAAAAAGAGATCATTATAGAAATGGATGAAGAACAGGATAAGGATGATCTTGAAAAGCATAAATTAATTTGGATAGATGACGAAACGGGAGATATTGAACTTGGAGAAAAGAAAAAAATGGTTTTCATTAAAAAGAGTGATGACTCTTCAATTGAGGAAGAAATTGAAATTACCATCATCAACAATACAGATGGAGATATCACTTACAGTGAAGGCGAGATCGAATTGGGAGAAGATGTAGAAGAAATGATTAGAAAATATAGCGGCGCAGATCATAAACCTAAAATGGGTATAATGATTCAAGATGTAGAAAACGGAACGGGTATTGAAGTTATAGACGTTATTGAAGATTCCCCAGCGGAAAAAGCAGGTTTGCAAAAAGGGGATATCATCAAAAAAATTGATCAGCTTGAAGTGAATAATATGGAAGCGCTTCTCAAAACTATGGATGAAAAAGAATTGGGTGCTCAAGTCAGCGTAAGTTATGAACGAGACAAAAAAATGATGACGTCAAATATGACCTTAGAGAAAGTGAAACAGAAAGTCATTATTCGGAAAGAAATAATAGAAAAACAAAATTGATAAAAAAAAGGAGCTTCGATTGAAGCTCCTTTTTATCTTAATTTAAATTAAACCTTACGGTCAGGCCTCCTTGATAAGTAGTCACTGGGAACGAAGTGGATAAGTAAGGACGTCGTCTCGAATAATTGACAAACAACCTCAGCGTCAGGTCTTCATTGACATCATAATCAACTGCGGGATTAATAGTCAAGGTTTTCGTTCCTCTCTCTGGTGATGCGCTTGTACCGCCTTCTAGTTCATGAATGAATGTCACCTCATCTCTATAGGAGAAGTCTAGATTGAATACTAAATTTCTTCCACGCGAAGAAGATACTCTTCCTCCGCCTCTTCGGTTTCTAGGCTGCTCTTCTTCCTCAGCATCTTCATCCTGTCCCCTTTTACGTTTGTTCTTTTTCTTTCCATTATCTCCAGTAAGGAAACTAATATTGACATCTTTCATCGTGTATTCAAATCCAAAGGTGAAATCCTCATTCAGAATTTCTTTTAAGGTTTGAGTCGAAATAAGGAGATCTAAATTTCTGGATTTTCTCCATTCAAAATTTAGCCCCATATCGTTTTTCGTTTTAAACTGAATTCCAATGATAGGTGCAAACTGTTCATTGATCTGAATTTGAGGAATCTCTATTCTGGCAAAATAGTCGCTAGTGGTTTCTTTCGTTTTAGCGAAGGGGTTAGTTGAATCATATTCTTGATCAGAAAAGAAATTACTTACCCTTAATACATTTTTATAACCGTGAGATATACTGATGTTTTGGAATATATCTTTAAAGATTGGAAGCTTACTTAGACCATTATAATTTAAAGTCCAGTTTGGTCGAGGCAGAAAATTATTTCGACTAATTTCCCTTTCCAAATCCAAATTAGTTTCTGTAATCTGTTTACCCGAATAAGCCGCAATAAATGAAGGTACGATGACTTCAGAATTCAATCTACCATAACCGTTAGCAAAACCGACAGTATCCAATCCAATTGGTGAATTATTCACTTCCTGTAAACGTAAAGAAGTTACTCTACGATTCTCTTCAAAGGTGTTGAATAAGTCATCAATATCCGTTCCAAACAATGTGTTTGCCGTGAAGTAAGTTACTTCAAACGAACCAACATCCATACCCGCTAATTGTTGGAAAGCTCCTACATTCGGATTAATCGTATCCAGCACGTACTTAAAATCTTCAGTATGATCCTTTCTATAATTCTTTTTGAAATCAACATCAACGATGAAATCCTTGAAAGGTTCTATTTCAATTTTCGCTTCGTAATTCTTATTCGTTGTTTGAGCTACTTGTTGATTCAACAAAGGATCAGCCGATATCCAACCTTTATTTGCACTTTGATATAACCAGTTATTTAAATCCCCTTCTGTAATATCTGGTTGTATACCCGTCACGAAGGCTGAACCTGGAGCATCAAAACCTGAGGACAATCCAAGATATTCAGGTATTCCTGTGAATCCTGGAACAATAGTAGAATAGTCCTCTCTATAGGTAAGTTTTGCTTGACGCAATGAAAGTAATGGACGTATTAAAATTCGCTCAGCCATTGAAGGTCCGGTGTCTTTACCTTTCTTTCTCTTTTCCTTTTTATCTTTATCTTTATCACCATCATCTTTACTGGCAATAGACTGGTCTGCCTTTCCACCTGAACGCCTAGAACGCTTTCTTTTTGTTTTCTTACCAGTTTCAATAGCTTTTAGGTAACCCCATTTTTGATACAGTTTATCAAAATTCAAGGTAGCATTTACAGATCTTCTTTGTCCATTTTGGATAACATTTCCAAAACTCTCAGCACTCAATGGAGCTGCACTCCAAGCATAATCTGCATCATATTGAGCCTTGACTGTCGTCCAATCTAATAAAGGGATATTTTTAGTTGGCACATTATAACTTACTCTAAAATCATGATTATAGTCCTTATTTCTACCTAAGCTTTTAAAATTGTCTCTCCAATAATCACTAATGTATCCCTCTTGATCATTTAAGAATGCCGGATCATCACTGACGATCTCACCTCGTTCAGTTTTATAGAACAAGCCTTGGTTCAATTCACCAATTCCCGTTTTTCTAATCTCATCTACAATGGCAAAATTATTTGCGTTGAATTGAAATTTAAGTGCTTTAGTTAGATCCCATTGTAAGGAATATTGTCGTTCCCAATTAAATCGCTGATCTGTAAAATTGAATACAATTGGCTCTACAGGTAACCTAAATTCTCTTTCATTTTGAAGCCTTCTAATATTCGTATTAACACTAAACGAATTTGGGAATAAGTTGAAATTAATCTCTTTAATGAACTTCAAATGTTTACTCTTAATCAACTTTTTGAAAGGTTGAATAAAGTTCGCTTTACGCGAATAATTATAATCAATCCCCAATTTTTGATCAATCGTTTCATCCTTTCTAAGAATAGGGTCTCGATGATTTGTTGCAGTATAAGAATATGATGTACTAAAGTTTCCAATACTCCAAGGCTTAGCTGAACCTGATTTTTGTTTACCTCTTCCACCTCCAGCTTGTTTCCCGGGGCCTTTTTTGACATTGGTGAAGTTGAATGTTTTTATTGTTGTAACATCTTGTGCCCGTTCCCTAATTTCATCGGGATTACTCGCAGTTTCGGCCACTTCATCTACGGTTAAATCCAATTCGTAAGGGTCAAATTCAGGATTGGATATATTGGCAGAATACTGCGCATAAAATGGAATTTGTAAACCCCATGTACTAGGGAAAAATTTTCCTAATTCTAGACTTGTAGCCAAATCGTAATTAATAATTTCTTCCTTTTGTCTATCATCAACTTTCTGATCCAATCCTCCAAAACCAATACTGCTGTATCCACCAGCAGCAGTAATCTCACCCAAGTCGGCCATTTTCATTTCTAGACTTGCTAATCCGGCCCAACCACCACGTTCTTGCAGTCCCGATGCCCTTAACTCGTTAATCCAGACTTGACCACAAAACTCTCTACCTTGTCCTTCTTGAATACCCCT
>JAHDBI010000019.1:37157-41435 GCA_020630475.1 Saprospiraceae bacterium | reverse complement strand
TTTCCAGAGTCATTATAATCAATGACGTCTCCTAATGTATTATTACTGGATGTATGCAGATAATAAAATAAGGTGTCATTCATGTCTAGCTCAAAATTCCCTTGATGAACTGCTTGTACAGAATCTAAAACTCCACAAAGTTCGATTGGATTTGTGTTCATATTTCCAGCATTTGTGATACAATCGCAAGAATGACTATCCGTAATAACTTGACTTATACATCCCGCTGCATCGGTCACATAAACGGTATAGCTCTCGCCAGTCGGAATCGGATCGGAAGCGAAAATAATTCCAATGAGATCACCTGGAAGATTCACTGAATAAGGAGGAGTGCCACCGGTTATAGTAAAACCGATTCGATAAAACAAATCATCGTCAGAGCATTCTGTATCAACTTGGATAATTAAAGGTGGTGTTGATACGGTGATTTCAGTTTGTAATACTGTACTACAAACATCGTTATCTAAGAGAACATTAATTAGATAGGTTCCAGCTTGATCTACAATGGCATTTGTCGAAGATTGATTATCAGGACTAAAACTAATCGTACCAGGTCCCGAAACAAGGGACCACATCACATTGGTGGTTCCAACCAGTTGAGTCACTTCCAAATCAAAAATAAAAGAACAGGCCATTTCAGATGAGACAATTTCCCCTTCTGGTGTTTGATAAAAAATTACTGGTTGCCCATCACTTACAGACAAACATGAATCATCAAAATCTACTGAACCACCTACATCATTTCCTACAACATAGCTTACATAATACGTAACACCATAAGACATTCCGGCAAGGAAACTAAAAATACCTGTTGTGTTTTCGTCAAGTAGGTTACCTAAAACATTACCTGATTGATCGTGTAGAACATAAATCCCAATATCATCAAAATCTAAAAATCCATCACCATTATAAGTAGCTTGAATAAAATCCCCCGGACCATCACAAACTTCTAGTTCAGCCATAGACATTGTTCCTGCATCAGAGGTACAAGGGCAAATATGTGCGCCTTCTATTAATTCAATACATCCATTGGCATCTTCAACCGTGAAAGTATAGGAATCACCAGATGGAATAGGATTGGAGGTAAAGCTTGTACCTGATAACAAATTGCCATCAACTAGAAATGGTCCTACCCCAGTAAGAATATCAAAACTCACTGTGTAAGCATTCATCGCATCACAAGCAAATGAAGGGACAGAAATATCAAAACCATCTAACACTTGAACATTGACAATAACTTCTTCATGGCAACCGCCATTATCTTCTACAAAAAGAAAGGTATAATCTCCATATTCACTCACAGTTACGTTTGTAGTTGAAGAAAAAGGAGGAACAAAAACTGCGGTACTCGGACCGTTGATTTGTGTCCATTCACTTCCACTACCAATACTTATGTCGGCGCTTAATGAAAAAGTGAAATCACAAAAAGGTCCTTGCGGATCTACAGATGGATTGACCTGATCGACAATCGAAAGAGGTTTGCATAATGGACCATCTGTGCCACAATCTGTTGTGACGGTTAGACAAACTTCTGCAGAACCAATTGAACTGGTATTATATGTAATACTATTAGTACCCTGTCCGGATACGATAGCTACGTTTGTTCCAGACCACGAATAAGAAAGAATCAATGGATCATCTAAAATACTGGCCATACCAGTATTACCTACACAAACTAAGAAAGGTCCATCAATACTAAACGGCAATTGATAGCCATCGCTAATAGAAATGGGTATACAGGTAACCGGGCCATTACAGTTTACTCCAAGAATCTGTACACATATCTCACCAGTACCCGTTAGGTTTGACCATTCGATATCAACAGAATTATTGTTTTGACCAACCACTGTTCCATTCGTTACCGTAAAATCAAATGACTCACCTGTCCCAATAGGCACTGATAAATCGTAAGTAACTACCTCACCTGGGCACACCGTTTGATCTCCCGTAATAAAAGAAGCGGCTGGTCCATCTTCAATGGTCACCGGTAAACATGAATCTGTTAAATCGGCACAAAGAATGCTGCCATTGACTAATGCGACTAATTCAGAATAGGTGTATGACCCATTAGGACTAGGCAACAAACCACTTTGAACACTCAAATAAGAAAGTCCACAAACCTCATAGTTACCATCTGGCATTCCTATTAGATTCACCGCTGGGGATATCACCTCAATAACGTCTGTATCTGTATTGACGACTACATAAGTGTATGCGTATTGAGCCGAAGGAGGAGTTCCGCCCCCATAACTTGGAGTAAGTATTATACTTAGTGAAGGATCGCCTTCACAAGCTTCTACAGGATTGGTATCAAAAAAACCAGCATCCGCCAAACATGGTGGAGGCGTATAAATACATGGACCTGTTTCAACGCATCCTAAACCTGTATCGTCATAAAAACTCAACGTCCAATCAAAAATAGTCCCGTCGTCTGCTACCACATTGTCTGTAACCGTCAACACCCAATCTCCGTCAACGTCGCCTGTTAAATCTTCTAAACATCCTATAGCCGGATAATAACAACCTGTATATGTCAAATCTGGAGCCCAACCAGCACCCGTATCAAATACATCCGGAAAACCAGTATCAGGCATGGCTGTTTCGGCGCAAGCCACAAAACATATATCAAAGGTGATATTGTCATCTACACTTAGACCTGAGTCATCTGTCAATTGCACTTGGGTTCCTGAAGGAGAAGTGATCCACATATCGACTTCCTCAATCGCATCATGGACAAAATTGATGCACAATTTCTGTAAATCTTGCCCTCCTGATCCTAGTGTATTGCTTGAAGCACCAGAAATATTAATCGTACTAGTCACCGTACCATTACTAATCGTATTGACCGGACAATCCGTACAACTGCACTGAGCCATTAAGGAAGAAGTATAACTGTTCAACAAAAGGAACAGTAGGCAAACTGTTATTTTCTTGGGGTACATAACAAACTATTTGCAAAAGGAGCCGTCGAAAGATCAAATCCTATGATCCAATGACTAATAGAAGGTACGAAAAAAAACCAATTATTATACAAAGATTTTTGACCCAGTGGAGTTGGTGACTAAAGGATAGAAAAAAGTCGCATCCTTTCGGATGCGACTTTAGGGGGGGTTAAATTTTTACTAATTGTAAAGACTTTAATGTAACTCCATCAGGATTCAAAACTTGTACGATGTATACACCAGCTCTTAAATCAATGACATTAACTTCTTGATTCACTAGTTTGGAAGTTACACGAACTAGTGAACCATTTGAATCATAAATCTTCACTAAAATATTGTCCAAGTCACTATTCACCTTTATAAAATCCGATGTAGGATTGGGATAGATGGAAACATTAATATCTGCACTATCGAAGAGCACACTAACCATTTCTGAATAGGTGTATCTTCCATTCAAATCAAATTGTTTTAAACGATAATAGTTTCTTCCAGTAATAGGATCCCTATCTAAGTAAGTATAGGATGCTTCTTTATCGGATTGTCCTTGACCGTAAACGAAATCTAAATCATACCATACAAGACCATCTTCACTTCGTTGAATTTCCCATCCTTCATTGTCCAATTCGTTTAAAGTCATCCAAGTCAATTCGATTTTCTCATTTAGTGGTCTCGCTTCAAAACTTAAATAATCTACAGGGAGAGCACCATTCAAAATAATGATGTCACCATTGGCATCGAAAGGGTCCGACCATTTTTCATTAGTATACATATCAGTACCTGTCAGTGTTAATAAAAAAGCTTCCAAGTTTTGTTTTTCCGTAGTGGTCAAATTTAAATTTCCGCCCGGTCCATTCAATCGGTTATCCAGATTTGTATTGGCTGGATTATTAGGAATATCATCATAGTGATCTATCACATCCATTAAAGTCACCAAACTTCCATCGTGCATAAATTGTCCGTTCAATTCACCAGCCGGATTAACCATATCTCTCAATGATGGCGATCTTGTATTACTAACATCCACTCCTGATGGATTACCAGCAACACCAATGACACCATTATTATCGCTATTAGGATCTATATCAAATTCAGGTGCACGATGGCAAGCATTGCAACCCGCTCCATTATTATTGGGATTTGACATAAACAAAATTTTCCCGGCATTTTCGGCTGGTGTAAAATTTGGAAATGGAGCCATATTATTGTTGACTTGATCCCTTCCAAGGTCATACTTAGAATCAAACGACTGAATACTTCTAACAAACTGAGCTAAAGCATTTTGAATTTTGGTCTCCGTTATAGTAGCATCACCATAGATATATGTAAACATGTTTTG
>JAHDBI010000019.1:34470-37057 GCA_020630475.1 Saprospiraceae bacterium | reverse complement strand
AATAACTTAATGCTCAATGACATTGCGCATCAAAAAGTTAAACTAAAATTCGCTAACAAGCCTCAGCAGGATCGTGATCATCAAGACCCCAATTTTCTACTTGAGGAGAAAGAATTTAAACGTACTTTAGAAGAGACCATTGCTGATTTACCAGAAAAACAAAGGGTGGTATTCTTGTTGAGCAGAATAGATAAAAAGACTTACAAGGAAATCGCTGAAATTCTTGGAATCAGTAAACAAGCCGTTGAAAAAAGAATGTATAATGCCTTAGATAAATTGAGGACTATATCTAAAAACATCAGATAATGGTAGGTCTTATATACATTAACTTGTCTTATATTCAACTAATGCTTTTTGTTATCCCGATATTATGAAGAACGATACACTTCTGCACCAGTGGATTAATGGTACAATTTCTTCTGAAGATTTAAAGATTTTCAAAGAGAGGCCAGAATATCCAGAATTAAAAAGACTATACGAGGCCACCGAAGGCTTAAATATTGATCGACCCTCTTTAGAAAAATCGTTAGAAGATATTTTAAAGTCTTCAAAATCTAGTACCAAAAGTCAGTCAAAAACTAATCGAAGAACCTTTATCATTTCTTTTTTGGCTGCGGCAAGCATTGCATTTGTTGCTACAACATTTTTCTTAAACAGTTCAAAGGATATTGTTATCGATGTCGCCCAACAAGAAAAGCAAGAAATAAAATTACTCGATGGATCAATGGTTTACCTCAATGCAGAAAGCCAATTAGTGTATAATGAGAACAACTGGGAAAAGGCTCGAAATCTAGAATTAACGGGGGAAGCGTTTTTTGAGATCAATAAAGGTTCGAAGTGTGTTGTGAAAACATCTGCAGGTAATATCGAAGTTTTGGGGACAGCATTTAATGTAAGATCCAGGGAAAATATTCTTGAAGTCATTTGTCAAGAAGGAAAAGTAGCTGTTAAACATAAATCAACTAATGAAGCTGTAATTCTTACTAAACAAGATGCCATCCGATTTAACAAAGAAGGAAATGTAATCAAGTGGACTAATGTAGATAATCCATCCAATTGGAAAAATGGACTCACCAAAATGCATCAAGTGTCCACTTATGAAATCATAAAAGAATTAGAAAGACAATTTAAGGTTAGTATACAATACGGAGATATCAATTTAAACGAACAGTTAAGTTGTACCTTTCAACATGAAAATTTAGAGTTAGCACTAAAAACTAGCTTAGGACCTTTAGGCGTCGATTTTAATATTGACGGACAAAAGGTCAGCCTAAAATAGAATGATCTATTAATTGGAAAATCACCATATTGATTCTTTTCTTAGTATCAAGCTTGTCTGGGCAAAGCGAGACCATTCCTTTGGCCGAACTATTAAACATCATTGAAGCTAAACATCAGGTCCATTTTAGTTTTAAATCCTCTGACATTCACAATGTTTTAGTAGAAAAAAATCTAAGTGAGAATAACTTAAAGGATTGCTTAAAATTATTGGGCGATTCTTGTCCTCTTCAATTTGACCAATTGGATCCTCAATTTGTTGTCATTACAGAAAAGAAATCTAATCTTCAAAAAGAAATGTTTGATGGCTATGTCATCAATGGTGTAGACAATACTTCATTGGCTTTCGCCAATGTATTCATTAAAAATACTAGAGAAGGGGATTTCACTAATGAACAAGGATATTTCAAAATCAATTCTAATGCTTCAGCAACTAGCATTTTGGAGATCAGTTATATTGGCTTTGAAAGTTTAGAAATTCCATTATCCGAATTAAAAAGCCAATCTATTTTTCGGCTTAAGCCCGACACACTAGTCGAAAACTTAATCATTAAAGATTACATCACTGATGGCATAGATTTAAAAAACTATGGAACCGCTATTAAAATAACTCCTAGACTCATCGGTTCATTAGCAGGAGAAGTAGAATCAGACATTCTAAAAACTGCCAAATTTCTACCGGGTATATCTTCTCCAGATCCTAAAGCATCCTCCATATACATTCGAGGATGTACACCTGACCAAAATCTAATTGAGTGGGAAGAAATACCCATATACCACGCAGCGCATTACTTCGGAATGATCTCAGCGATTAATCCTTATGCAATAGAAAATGTTGATATTCACCGAGGTGATTTTGGAGCTGATCTCGGTGGTCGTGTGGGCGGTATCATACAATTAAATTCCTCTGATCACAAAACTAAAGAAAGTCATTTGGGGTTAGGAACGAACATGACCCATGCCTATGTCTACGGTCAACAAAACTTAGGCATAGCCAAAGGGTCATCCATCAACTTTTCTTTAAGAAGCTCACTTAATCAACACTGGCAAAGTCCGACCTTTAATAGTATCAGTTCATTTAATCGACAAGAACTCATATTAGGTGACGAGGAAGTTTTATCTAAACCTGATCATATTGAGATATTGGAGAATGTAGATTTTCTGGATGGACAAATTAAATTTTCTACTCAACTGACCGACAAAACGAAATTTCAATTTTCGGCAATAGCCGCCAAAAACGACTTTGATGCAGAGATCGTAGACAGTAAAAGAATGGAAGGTCAGAAAGACACCTTGCTCTTAGAAAATA
>JAHDBI010000019.1:24283-34370 GCA_020630475.1 Saprospiraceae bacterium | reverse complement strand
TTCTATTTTGAACCAAGAGTAAGATTGAGTTATTTGCCTTATGAGTCATTAAGTTTTCATGGCTACTATGGAAAACACAAACAATTCATCAGCGAATTGAGTGTTTTCAGAGGAAATAACAATGGCATTGAAAGTTCGATATGGGCATTAGCTGGAACCCCATTTATTCCTGTGATTAATTCAGATCTCCTTCAACTTGGCGGTATATATAATAAATCAGGTTTGGTCATAGATCTGCAGATTTATCAACGAAACATTTCTGGTGTTAGTAGTCGAGCTGCCGATTTAGAAACGCAACAAGACTCGAATCCCATTTTAGGTGATTCTGAAGTGAGGGGTCTCGACATCCTTCTAAAAAAACGATATCATAAACTTCGTTCATGGTTTAGCTATTCATTGTCAAAAACTGAAATGACCTTTAAAAAAATTCAGCGTGAAAGTTTTTTAGCAGATCATGATCAAACGCATGTTTTTCAGTGGTCGAATCAATTGGACATCAATTCTTTTGAATTTTCTATAGGATATAAATTCTCTTCAGGCACACCCTACTCGATCATCACCTCATTTGACATTATCGATCCACCAGGAAGTGGTCCTGATCAAATTATTGGTGAATACGATGGAATTAATCTTAATAGGTTAAAAGGAGTTCATGATTTAAATACCTCCGTTGCTTATAACTTCAATCGTCTTAATGAAGGGTGGAAAGGGTATTTAGTTTTTTCAATAAGCAATTTATTAGACCAAAAATATGTTTTTAATCGCTCGTATTCCATAGACAATCGTCCTAATCAAATGCCTAACATTTCAAGACTGGATAAAATCGGACTGGGTATAACTCCTAATCTATCTTTAAGATTTGAATGGTAATAATTTACTTGACGAGAACAAATTTCTCAAAAATACCTGCATCGATCCATCCACGATTTTTGTCTTCCCCCTCTACTTTGGCGCTTCCAATAAAATTTTCTCGCTCTTCACTATGATCGTTGTCACAATATGCAATAGCAAATCCGATTTCTTTATTGGCTGTTAGCGTTGTTTTTGTATTGGCTTGACCAAATGAAAAAGAATCATCATAAATCTCCATGGACAATTCCCAAACAGAGGAATTGGCTTTTGTCAATCTTTTTGATTTAATATGATTATAGTAATGCGCGAGACTATCCGTACTAATGTCCACTACCCTTCCATCCAAAGCTATATGATAAGCAAAAGCATTGTAGTTGTATTGATGATCTCCTTTCGAAGCATCTTCATCAATAAATATTTCCAAGCAATCATCATCCCAATATTTTTCTAGACCATTATTGTGAGTATCCGTTAAAACATCATCCACAATCTCTGCAAGAATGTACAAATAGTTCTGATCCCACATAATCTTATAACGACCTTTAAAATCTTCTTGAGTGTATTCCTCTCCTAACCAGCGTTGGTCAATTGGTCTCCATGAAACATTTTGCCAATCTTTCTCATTGCCTATGCCGTCTATTTTAATTTCCGCTTTCGCGAATGAAATTTCATTACTATTCGATTCTGAATTACATGCAGAGCATACGATCAATAGCATTATATAAAATTGAATGATTTTCATACGAGTATTTTAATTGAACAAAATATTTAAAAACTAATAACTACTTGGCTATCGATGCGATCGTCAAAGAAAACTTTATCCTCCGCTTCAATTTTCAAATGAAGTCCTGAGGATATTCTTTTCAATCGTATATCTACTAAATTTCCCGAAAGGGAAACGTTTTCTAAAATTACGGTAGGCCATTCTTCAGGTATGCTTGGTGACAATTTAACTTGATTAAAGCTTAAAGGCTCTATTCCTAAAAGCCCTTCGATAAATATCCTTGCATACAATGCACTTTCAGCAGAAAGGTGTTTCATATTATTTTCAGGATATGCCTCAACAGGATAAGGTACATGATCACCTAATAATCTATTCTCTGAGTACTCTAATAATTTGACTAAGGCTCTTTCTTTGGCCCCAGCCTTAAAAGCTCCCTTAAGTGCATACAAAGTTGCTCTATCCCAAAATCTTTGCCCCTCTTTATTAGGATCATATTGGACCTCAACACCATTCTTTGTCCAAAGCTTATCAAACAAGGCATCTAAAGTTCCTTCCGACCTAGTCTCAATCCCCATGGTCAAAGGAAGACATATCCAATGCCGTAAGTATTCATTTTCCCTAAAATATTTATAGGTCTCGAGTCCCTCCATAGTAGCTCCAAAATAGGATTCAATGACCTCTTCCATTTGCAATTGCTGTTGGCTGTATTGCTCTGATTTGTCATGATAACCCAAGGCCTTCGCTAATCTTGAAGCAAATTTAAGGCCTCCATAGTACAAAGATGATGTCGAAAGATTGGCTGTCCCTGTCTCAATGCGACCCTCCATTTCATCTGATTGAGATTCTACCGCACCAAACGCATTCTTTTTCTTATGACAATAGGCTAAAGACCACTCAATCAAAGGCCATAATTCGCGCGCTTTTTCAACTCCTGTATTTAAAGCGTACAAGGAGCTTCCGTAAGCAATCATCGCCGCATCTCCGCGATCCAAATGCGTCATTGGAAAATGGCCATCTACTTCAAAGGCATAAGCGATGTGTCCATCACCTGCAGGAATATTTTTCAAAAAATGAGCATACGTATTGTATGCCGCCTGACGTCCTATTTGATAATCTAAATAAGGAAAGAAAGGACCACTATATTCGACCTGATCATTGGCCCAGATACCACAATAATAATTTCCTCCTCCAGGCGAATGCACAAGCCCCATGGAAGAATTAAAAATACTTTCGGCCGCTCTTATTTTTGAAAAATAAAACAAGGTATTTAAAACCTGATTAGGAGTTTTTAAAACTAATCGTTGCTGTATCGTATCCAGAAAAGACTTACGGGAATTCCAAGCATCCTTGAGTTCAAGATGCTCTTCTTCTTCGTTGAGTTGTGCACTGTAAAATATTGGAAGTTGTACTTTCTTTCCTGATGGAATCGAAATTTCATCATCAGGATAATTAGATATGGAAAAGGTATAATCTCCTTTATAACCTTCTTCGATTTGGACTTTCAAATAAATCTCACTGGTTAAATCAATGGTTTTTTGAGCAGCGTTTATAAGATCCCATTGATCAATAAATAGTCGTTCGTCCATGGATGGAAAAAGCGTTCTTACAAAGCGCAAACCATTGTGCTCTTGGTAATAAAAACGCAAGAATCCTCCTATTTCGATAGAATCAATTTTTGACGGAAGGAGCATTTTACCATCCAAAAAGATTTCTGGGCTTTTATCCATCTCTATATCACGTTTAAAATATGCTCTATATTTTTTCCAGTCTGGTTCGTTTGGTTGATTATAGGTTCTTAATTGAGGATAGAATAATTCCTTTTGAAGGCTTAAATTCTGATTTTCATCAATTTGATAATAAATAATGGCGGAGACCTTTTTACCTGACATTTCAATATTGTCCTGATATGGCATCGCATTAGCGTCATCAAATCTAAGCATGATGGTTTGATGTTCTGAAATCGTCCATCTTGTATTTTCTTGACAAAAAAGCCCAGTGGAATGGAGAAGAATAAATATTGGTATTAGTACAATCGATATTCGGAAACCTAGATTTTTTTTATTCATATGAGTTACAAAATACAAATGAAAAGGTATTAAGGATAAAATGGTTTAAACCATTTATATCCCCCACCCTAATAAAACTCAAAAATATTGGCGAAAGCCAAATACACAAAAGGGATAATTTAGACTTACTTCTTTTTAAACTTTTTTAATTCAGGTTCAAAGACTTCCTGAATAACCACCTTCTCTTCGTACGTCTCCATATTGAATGTAGTAAACGTATCGACTTTGGTTTTATACGGAACCGTAAACCTATCCTCATAAATCAAATATCGACTTGGAACTTGGATGGTATCGATTCTAATTTCTTCTTCATAAGTCTGAGAGCTGAAGGTGGTTACCGTATCAAATCCCATCATCGTGTAATTTGAATCCAATTTGTAAATCAGATTCTCCTGCATTAATAACTTAGAATTAAATCGAACAATCGTATCATAATACACTGGATACTTTATCCCATCTGTATTTGGAATCAATCCGGGATAACTCGATTTACAAGCCAAAAAAATGATTATAAATCCAGTGACCGCTATAAAATACTTTAAACGCTTCATTCTTACTTTCTTTACAACTTAATCAATCTTTTAACAATAACGTCCCCACCGACTTCAAGTCTTACAACATATACTCCCTGAGCTAAAGACTTCATATCCAATATATATTGGTTTGTACCATTGTTAGCAACCTGCCTATTTTGAATCAGTGATCCTTGAAGATCAAAAATCGAAAGTGCTGTGATCGATATATTTTCTGTCCAAGAAATAGACAATTGATCCTTAAAAGGATTTGGGAATATACTTAGGTCACTATCGTATTGATCATTGACTGAACTCACATTATAGAAAAGTGAATCTTCTAAGGAACAACCATTAGAATCAGTGATAACAACAGTATACCAACCCTCATCAATAGGAACAATCTTATTATTCGTACTCCCATCATTCCAAACAAAGTCGTATGGTGCTACTCCACCATTTGGAATGGCTTCAATTACATCTTCCCCTGTGTCAGAGTTCAAATCCAATTGGTTGGTTAACGCATCCGGTGCACTGATCTCAAATTCTTGATACAAAAGGCAATTATTCGCATCGGTTATTTGACACCAATAAGTACCAGGGGCTAAATCTTGAATCTCATTCCCTTCATCTCCTGTGCTCCATTCCACCATTAACGGCGCAGTACCACCAGAAGGATCCAAACTCGCTAAACCATCATTTGAATCAAAACATAATGCATTACTAAAATCTATAATCCCCTGCAATGCTGATGGTGCTTCTAATTCAATGGCAAAAGCCGCAGTACAATTATTGGCGTCTGTCACGACGACATCGTACTCTCCAGGTCCTAGGTTAGTTCGGATTAGTTCATTACTTCCATCCTCCCATAAAACCACGTACGGCCCAGTACCTCCATCAATATTCACTTCAATCGTTCCGTCATTCACTTCAAAGCAACTAATCTGTTGTGTATTGGTCATTAAACTCGGTCCATCTTCTGTAATGATCACCACTTCTTCAATTCGCTCACATCCACCTGCATCCGTTAATGTGATTTTATAATTGCCTGGAGCCAAATCGGACTTTTCTGTATTATTAGAACCATCTTCCCATAAGACAGTAACACCTGTTGTATTCAACAATTGAACACTACCTGAAGGCGAATCACATAAAGAATTTGAACTATTCACACTTACTACATCCAATGTTGATTCCTGAATTTCAAAATTGATCATACCTGAACAAAAATCCCCATACACAACCTCTAATGAATATTCACCAGGACAAAGATCTTCTGGGTTTAATCCTCTATCCATTCCATCTGACCAAATCAATTCATAATCTGGAGCGTCCACTATAATTTCGGCTTGACCGTTACATTCATCTATACAAGAAATATTGCTCGTATTTAAAACGACATCAATCTCCCCATCCTTAACCAATGAAACTACTTCCGTAGAAATACAATTATCTCCGTCTACTAACTCAACACTATATTCACCTTCAGGTAAATCATTAATTCCTTCCTCACTGATTAATTCACCATTTAAGAAAATCTCGTAAGGAGCGACTGCCGACTCAACATTAATCTGTATTTGTCCATTGTTATCTTTACAATTTGGATTTGACGATTCAATTGATATCGAAGAAGGCGAACTATTATCAATCTCGATCGTTTTTGCCCACATACAATTTTCTTCATCAATAATCTGGACTTCATATGTACCTGCTTCTAAGTTCTCGATTAATTCAGAGTCAACTTCAGCTCCATTTACATAGTACGTCAACATTCCATTTCCTGAAGCATCCACAAGGACGATCATTCCATTAGATTCTCCACAAGTAGTGTTGCTACTTTGATACTCCGCAGCAACACCATTGGTTTCAGAAATATCAAAACTAAATACATCACTACAACCTAGTGAATCTTCTGCCGTTAACTCATAATTACCAGCAGCTAAATTTTGAATCATATTAGATTGCAAGGTATCCTCCTCGAAAATATATATCACTGGTCCGTTACCCGATTCTACTTCTATTTGGGCTGAACCATTGGATGAGCCACACTCAGCATCTGAAACATTTATCTCAATGTCTAACATCGAGGTGGAATCAATAACGATAGTTTGTTCGACTTTACAATTTAATCCATCTTGTATCAAGATTTCATAGCTTCCACTCGATAGATTGGTAATCAAGGAATCCTCTACTAAGTTACCGTCGATAAACACCTCCACAGGATCAAAACCCGTTACTAAATCTATTTCTATGGTACCATTATCCATACCACAAGTCGTGGAATTACCACTTGAAGAGGCATTCAATACACAACAAACACCGGTATAATCCATACAAAAAGCATCAAAATCACCGCCATTGGGCAATTCAACATTACCGGATAAATCCAAATCCATTGAGCCACATAGGTTAGAAAACTCAAATGGAATACATCCTGACAATTGATTATTCGATAAGTCTACGATACTCGCGAAAGGAGGAATTAGCATTTGTAACGGCAACTCTCCGATCAATTGATTATCAGAAAGATCAAGAAAATCTAAAGCAGAAATCAAGAAAATATTTCCCGGCACTTCATTGATGAAGTTGTTTTCGCTTAAATCTAAATATTGTAATGAAGAAAGTCCAATCAGAATTTGTGGTATAGTGCCACTCATACTATTCCCTTTTAAATCCAAATGATTCAATTGGCTTAAGCCAATAAAACCTGAAGGAATACCACCTGTTAGACTTGGATTATTGCTTAGAACTAACTTATTCAAAAAGCTTAGATTCGATATGGACGAACTGATCGGTCCGTTCAGGTTATTGTTGTCAAGATTTAATTCAATGACTTGTCCTTGATTATTACAAACCACACCTGACCAATTGCAAAAATCACAATCAGAATTATCATTATTCCAGCCCGTCGAATTTGTCCAAGCGCTTCCTCCCATATCTGTATAGATCTGAGCCATCACTTGATAATTTGGATCAGGACAACCACAAGGAGGACAACTACTTCCACCACAATCTACATCTGTTTCATCACCGTTTTGAATTCCGTCGTTACATGTTACTTTGTCAAAATATTCGGACACATAACAAATCGATCGTTCAAATCCATATGCATTGTTAGCTGCTTCAGGGTCAGATATATCTTTTCCAGTAGGATCACCATTATGAAAAACATCAGGATTGGAGAAATTGACAATTCTTCCACATGAAACACCTGAATCACTGCATTGGTCATTATAAGCCATTATTGTTCTCCATCTAGATGATGATCCATCTGGAAAATTCTCATTGACATAACCATAAAAGAATCCGCATAATCCGTTACTACTTACATACCTGTCGTGAGTCGCTCCCATATTATGTCCTAATTCGTGCGGCAATGTCAAATTACCTGTCATACATCCATATGCCGTTAAAGTAAAGCCCTGATCGCTATTTGGGAATAAAGGATTTCCAGGTCTGTATCCCACCCCACATACATTCGAATTTTGTACAATCAAAGCACATAAGTCTGCACCATATTGTATTCTCCAATCGTGCACCTCATCCATAATACCATCTCCATCATTTCTAAAGTCCCAGAGGTCGTCACCACCATCTCCAGTTTCAGAATGATTGACTTGAGAAATAAAGACAGCGTTATAAACGTGAGAAATATTACTGTTTGAATTAGCTAAATTCATCTCTGTCACGGCCGAACCGATCGCTGCAGTTACTCCAGGAATTCCTCCATGTGCATTTGCCGTTGGAATTGTAAAAACAAACATGACATCCAATTCTACCCCGAAACAAATGGGTGATGCTGCACATGCATTTACGGCCCCATTACTTTCCACCTCGTCCACATGGTTATGCCCTTGTTGAACATCCCCATTGATTTCCATACAAGTCAATTGTTGATTAAACTCGACATCCATTTCCCTAATCTTCTCACCTGGCTTATATAACAAAGAATAACTTTGATTGGAAGATTTTAGCCAGACACTAAATACATCACCATACTTTGAAATGATCACGTAATCCGTAAAATCAGTAGCGGATGCATAAACTTTACTCTGGATACCAAACTTATAATCAAATGACAATTCTTTCATCGGTCCAGTCAAAGAATAATCCTTGTAAATGATCTCTGAAAGATCTTGATCACCGAGCCAATAATTGAGTTGGCCTGAACTGGTTTGTTCTAGATTTAAACTTTGAGAAAAACCAATAAATGACGATGACACAAATAATAAAACAATGACTGTTCTCAATGTACGGTGGAAGTGCATATACTGTTGTTTTGAGTTGATTAAAAATAACAAATCTTAAGCAACTCTCGACAAGGGTTTATACCTAGAAAAACATTTATGCACACGAGAATTTAGCACTTTATATAATTAAGTTGATAAGCTGAAAAGTATTGATCTAATTCTTCAATGTACGCAGCCTTACTTTTTTCTTTTTTAAGCTCAATTTCGAATCGTCTAAAGAAGCGCTGATTCTTTTTAGAATGTGTAAAGATTTCTTGTAAAAAAGATTCATCTAATTCATTATCATAATAATCTAAATAAACATTTTTGAATTTAACAAAGCATAACACGTAACAATCGTCAGGGTCATTTGAAATACAATCTTTATCAGCTTTGCGTTTTTGCCAGGAAGGCTTTTCTAATTTCACCCTCTCTATGTCTATGTATTCAACTATTTCGATATAATCTTCTTCTGTATTTTCTACGATTGTAATTTGATCATTAATAAATGTATTTAATCCATAAGTAAATTCCTTACAATGTTCATTGTCATAATAATAGAATAAAAAGTCCCGAACCAAAGTCCAACCTTCAATAAGATTGTAAATAGCATCTCTAAATTCTTCTAGGTCTTTCGGCTCATGTTTATTACGACGTTTGTACCTTTCATGAACTTCATGAAGTTCCTCGAGATATACATCACAAACGGATTGCGAAATCGGATAAACATTGTTAGGTCCAAAAAATATTTGATCAGAAAACTTTGAATCATAAAGTATTTGAGTCGAGCCTTGCGGAACAAAAGATAAAAACAAGTAAAAAACTAAAACCCATTTCATCATAAATCGTTGAAAACGCGAATTACATATTCCTTCTATACTGCCCTCCTACCTCAAACAAAGCATTGGTGATTTGACCAAGTGAACAAACCTTACACACTTCCATCAATTCTTCGAAAATGTTTTCGTTATTCACTGCTTTAGTTTGCAAGGCCTTTAAAAGATTATTGGCTTTTGCCGAATGTTGATCATGTAAACCCTCAAGCATGGTGATCTGATATTTCTTTTCTTCCTCCGTTGCTCTAATGACTTCATCAGGGATAATCGTAGGTGAGCCTTTTGAACTTAAAAATGTATTGACACCGACAATAGGATATTCTCCAGAATGCTTCAACATTTCATAGTGCATGCTTTCTTCTTGAATCTTACTTCTCTGGTACATGGTTTCCATTGCGCCAAGCACGCCTCCCCTTTCGGTTAACCGATCAAATTCGAGCAGAACAGCCTCTTCAACAAGATCAGTGAGTTCCTCTATGATAAAGGAACCTTGAATCGGATTTTCATTCTTGGCCAAGCCTAACTCTTTGTTGATAATTAGTTGGATCGCCATGGCTCTGCGTACTGAATCCTCTGTCGGAGTTGTTATGGCTTCGTCATAAGCGTTGGTGTGAAGTGAATTACAATTATCATAAATAGCGTACAATGCCTGAAGCGTTGTACGAATATCATTAAAATCGATCTCTTGAGCATGTAATGATCTACCTGATGTTTGAATATGGTATTTCAACATCTGAGCTCTAGCATTCGCTCCATATTTATGTTTTAAGGCTTTCGCCCAAAGTCTTCTGGCTACTCTACCAATCACTGCATATTCTGGATCGATGCCATTGGAGAAAAAGAAGGAAAGGTTAGGACCAAACTTATT
>JAHDBI010000019.1:16117-24183 GCA_020630475.1 Saprospiraceae bacterium | reverse complement strand
GATCTTTGCTTCAACATCTTTTTCTATACCCTTTTCTTTGATATATAATTCACATTGTTGGTCTATGGCGGCATTCATAAAAAAGCCAAGAAGCATCGGGGCAGGACCATTAATGGTCATACTCACGGAGGTACGTGGATCGGCCAAATTAAATCCAGAATAAAGTTTTTTGGCATCATCTAAACAACAAATAGAAACTCCCGCATTTCCGATTTTACCATAAATATCTGGACGGTAATCTGGATCATTCCCGTAAAGGGTCACCGAATCAAAAGCCGTAGATAATCGCTTAGCAGGTAGACCTAAACTTACATAGTGAAAACGTCTATTGGTTCGTTCTGGTCCACCCTCTCCAGCAAACATTCTTGTCGGATCTTCGCCTTGTCTTTTAAAGGGGTACAATCCAGAGGTATAAGGAAAACTACCTGGTACATTTTCTTGCAAACTCCATCTCAAAATATCCCCCCATGATTGATATTTAGGTAAGGAGATCTTTGGGATTTGTTGATGAGACAAGGACTCCGTATGCGTATTGATTTTTATTTCTTTGTCTCTGACTTTAAAAGTATAGACAGGATTTTTATATCTATCTCTGACGTCAGGCCAGTCTAAAATAACGTCCCAATTGTATGGATCCAAATCCTTCTTTACACGATCAAACTCACTAAATAAAAGATTTAAAAAAGTACTATTTTCTTCATGGCGCTCTATCGACGATTCATCGATTCCGGATCCATTTAACTGGACCGTTGTACCAGCAACACTTTCTATTGTTTTGTAGATTCCAAATAATTTATGAGCGACTTCAACTTGCGTTTTTGACTTTTGATCGTAGGCTCGATTGTTCTCAGCAATCTCCGATAAATATCTTGTTCTAGCTGGAGGTATCACAAATATCTTTTCAGACATCTCATCAGAAATGGCATAACTCGATTTTAATTCTGCATCGGTATTTTCGACCAATTTATCCATGATCTCTTTGTACAAGGTATTCATACCAGGATCATTAAATTGAGATGCTATGGTGCCAAAGACAGGTAATGTCGCTGGATCGGCTTCCCACAATTGATGGTTTCTTTGATATTGTTTTTTGACATCGCGTAATGCATCCAACGAACCTCTTTTGTCAAACTTATTGATCGCCACTATATCGGCAAAGTCTAACATATCTATTTTCTCTAGTTGAGTTGCAGCTCCAAATTCCGGAGTCATAACGTAAAGCGAAACATCAGAATGATCTAAGATTTCGGTATCAGATTGCCCAATTCCAGAAGTCTCCAAAATGATCAAATCGTATTCTGCAGCTTTTAATACCTCAATGGCTTCCGCTACATATTTTGACAAAGCCAGATTACTTTGACGAGTAGCCAATGATCGCATATATACTCTAGCATTATTGATGGAGTTCATTCTAATTCTATCCCCTAAAAGCGCTCCTCCAGTTTTTCTTTTAGAAGGGTCCACAGAAATTAACCCGACTGTTTTATCCTTAAAGTCAAGGAGAAATCTTCTGACCAATTCGTCCACTAATGACGACTTTCCTGAACCACCAGTTCCTGTAATCCCTAATACAGGAGTTTTACATTCCTTATTTTTTTCATGGATCAAGTCCAATGATTCTTTTGCGATTTCTGGGAAATTTTCTGCGGCAGAAATTACTCTAGCGATATCCTTAGGATTCTGATTCGACAATTTATTGACCTCACCGTTCAGATTGTCGCCAATGGCAAAATCACACGACTCCACTAAATGATTGATCATTCCTTGTAAGCCCATTTCTCGTCCATCATCAGGAGAATAAATCTTGGTGATTCCATAATCCATCAAATCCTCAATTTCAGAGGGCAGGATTACTCCTCCACCTCCACCAAATATCTTGATATGACCAGCACCTTTTTCTTGGAGTAAATCATACATGTACTTGAAGTATTCATTATGACCACCTTGATACGAAGTCATGGCAATGGCATTAGCATCCTCTTGAATAGCGCAATTCACCACCTCTTCTACACTCCTGTCGTGTCCTAAATGAATCACTTCGACCCCTGTGGATTGAATGATTCGTCGCATGATGTTAATAGCAGCATCGTGTCCATCAAATAAAGACGCTGCTGTTACGATTCTGATTTTATGCTTAGGCTTGTAAACTTCTACATTCTGGGTTGACATATCAGATCTTTAGTTGGACTCAAATTTACAGAAAATGAGACGCTTGAAGGATGAGAAAGAGGGATAATATAAAAACCGTTAAGGAATCTATCAGCTTGTATTTTGGTTGACCAAAACAGCAAAAAACTTACTTCAAAAACATATTATATATTATTACAATATGTTTTAGCCAGTTATCTCTCAATAGTGATTTTAATTCCGTCTAGTTCCACCACATCTCCAGGTCTTAACTTATTACGTTTACGGAATTCTTGGTGGCCATTCACCTTCACAAGACCATCTTCCACTAAAAGCTTGGCGTGTCCTCCTGATTGAGCAATTTGTTTGAGCTTCAACAATTTAATGAGCTCTATGAAATCGTCAGTCGGTCTTAATGTAAAATTGTCTTCTTGCATGAAAGGAATTCTATTGATAATATCTCTTGTCTAATGTAAAAGTTTTTAGCCACTCATAGGGTTACCCTAGTCAAAACTCATCACATTGAATCCAACAGATTCGTTGTATCTTCCCCCTTTTCAAATGAAAACAATGAAATTTTTCTATTTAACTTTTGGCCTTTTATTCACGTTCGTCGCGTGTAAAAGCGTTTCTACAACCGAAAAGCCTGAAGCGCAGCCAAAAGAAAAAAATGCCCAACTAGAAAAGAAAGATTATGACCCCTACTTCGCAGAAGGGAATCAAAACATTAAAACTACCTATGGCCCAACAAACATAACGCGAAACATCATTCAAGATTCAAAGGGTCATTTTTGGTTGGCTAGTTGGGATGGGATATACGAATTCGATGGTAAGTATTTTACAAATCACACCAATAAAGATCAACTTCGACGTTTTAGAGCCTTCTCCGTTTTAGAAGATAAGGACGGGATTATTTGGTTTGGCACTATAGGCGCGGGTCTTTATCGGTACGATGGTGAATTTTTTGAAAATATCACTACAAAACAAGGCTTGGTCAACAATGATGTGACATGTATTTTTCAAGATAAAACAGGATTGCTTTGGTTTGGCACTCAAATCGGAATTAGTCTATACGATGGCACAAGTTTCACCAATTATACCTCAGCCGATGGTTTATGCAACGACGATGTCAATAGTTTTGCAGAAGATAGCTCAGGAAAAATCTGGATTGGAACAAGGGGAACCGCATGTACATTTGATGGCAGTCAATTTGAAGTGATCAAAAGAGAAAACCAAAATACCTTCAACAACACCAGAAGCATCATTACAGATGATCAAGGCAAATTGTGGTTAGGTGGTCAAAGTGGGCTTTGGAGTTATGATGGTAAAGCATTCAAAATGCATTCTAAGAATTTTGTTGGATATCTGTATCAAGAATCTTCTGGGAATATCCTCTCCAGTGAAAGTGATCTTGATTTCTCCTATGGTATGTCTTTAATTCGATACACTGTTTTGCCTCAGCCTTCAAAAGAAACTTCATCTTCAAAAATCGTTGACGGTTATGGTCAGGTATTTGGAATCATAGAAGATAAAGGTGGAGATATTTGGTTTGGCCTCGAAAAAGGAATTGGTCGTTATAACGGTACAGATTTTGAATATTTCCGAAATTAATCAGAATGTCGATGGCCTCTAAAATAGTTTACATTCTTATTGCCATTACTGCTGTTTTGGGGTTTTTAAGTAGTCCAGCTGCCCTAGTTCTTGGGTTTGTTTATAGAATAGTATTTGACCATCCATTTCAAAAATATCTGGCAAAGTCTATTTCGTATTTATTGAAAATTTCAGTGGTGGGTTTAGGCTTTTCTATGTTTGCTGATGAAACACTAAGAACGACCGTAGAAGGATTTAATTTGACCCTTCTCTCCATTTTCTCTTCGGGGTCAATAGCTTTCATCTTAATTAAAATCCTTAAAATAGATTCAAAGCTGGGTCACTTAATAACTTCTGGTACATTAATCTGTGGTGGAAGTGCCATCGCCGCTGTTTCAGCTGTAATCAAGGCAAAAGGCAGTACCATCAGTATTGCTTTGGCTTTAATTTTCATCTTCAATTCTATTGCTTTATTAGTTTTTCCTCCTATTGGTCACTATCTAAGTCTTACTCAAGAGCAATTTGGCTTATGGTGTGCAGTAGCCATACATGATACAAGTTCAGTGGTTGGTGCAGGGATAGAATATGGAGAAGAATCTTTAAAAGTTGCAACTATTGTCAAACTTTCCAGAACGCTTTGGATAATACCCTTATCCATCTGTTCTATGTTTATTTTCAAAACGAAGGGAGAAAAAATAAAAATTCCTTATTTCATCATCCTTTTTTTAATGGCGATCTGTATAAATAGCATCCAAATTCTCCCAGAAGATGCTACACATCTCATCGTACTGATCGCCAAAAGATTACTCATTATGACCCTCTTTTTAGTCGGTACAAGTATTTCTATTCATGAGATTAAATCCACTAGTGTAAAACCAATAGTCTTTGCAGTTATTCTTTGGGTTTTTATATCAACATTTTCTTTGATTTATATTTTAAATCAATAAATGCACAAGAGAAAGAGAGGTTCATTGTTGAGTAACCCACTAAACAATGGCTAATAGTCCCATCGTTATTTCAAACAAAACAAACTTGATGGTCTTGTTATTAAAACTTCCATCAATGCCAAAGCTCATTGAACGCCCCAGGGCCGTGACTAAATAAGCGACTCCTAAGGCCATGAAAACCAGATCATTTTGACAAAACAAGGCAAAGCCGCCCATTCCTAACATCCATGCTCCATAAGTAGATCGAATTTCTGAAATTCCATATTGCTTGTAAGTGTCAAGGTATAGTAATCTAGCTGCTGCTTTAGGTTTGGCGAAAGCCCATAATCCAAAAACAAGCGTAGCTAAGGCACTGAAATTATTCAAGATAACTATCCAATCCATACTAATTATTTACTACCGGTAATTGTATATAACCTTTATATGACTTTTCATCTTCAAAGACAACATCTTTAAAGTCTGTGACAATATTGTACAGGGTGTCCCTTTCAAGGGGTTCGCGCTCCACTGCCCTAATTAATTTGACCAGTTCTTCTGTACTCATTTTAGGCGATTGTTCTTCTGAACCCGCCATGGTATAGATTTTTGTAGTATCATCTATGGTTCCATCAATATCATCTACGCCAAAAGACAAAGACAATTGAGCAGTATCTCTTCCAATCATTGGCCAATAAGCTTTGATATGGTCGAAGTTATCTAAGTATATCCTACTAATCGCATAATTCTTTAAGTCCTCAATGAAGGTCGATTCCGTAACATGAGCCATATCGTTTCCTTTATTCCTAAACTTCAAGGGTATAAAAGTTTGAAAGCCTCCAGTCTTATCCTGAAGTTTACGCAACTCTTCTAAATGATGAATTCGGTGACGATATGATTCGATATGACCATAAAGCATGGTTGCATTTGAGCGCTTTCCTAACTCGTGCCATACCTCGTGAATCCTCAACCATTCTTCCCCTGAACATTTTCCACCTGCGATTTCGTCTCTAATCTCTGGATGAAAAATTTCCGCTCCTCCTCCTGGCATAGAATCCAGACCAGCATCCAACATCATTTTCATTCCTTCCTCATAACTTACCTTAGCCTTTTTAAAGATATAATGATATTCTACAGGAGTTAAGGCCTTTATATGTAAATCAGGTCGATGTTCTTTGATCGACTTGAAAAGATCCGTATAAAAATCAACATCATATTGAGGCAAAACTCCACCTACGATATGAACTTCCGTCACCGGTTGTTCGTCGTACGCTTTGATCATGTCCATCATTTCATCCTTGGTATACTCCCATCCTTCAGATCTCTTTTTGATCAATCGTGAATATGAACAGAAATTACAGGTGTACAAACACACATTGGTGGGTTCGAGATGAAAATTTCGATTAAAATATGTTCTGTTTTGGTGTCGCTTTTCGCGAATGTAATTGGCGAGTATTCCTAAATAGGATAAATCGGCCTTTTCAAAAAGGAATAAGCCTTCTTCTTCACTGATTCTTTCTTCACTCAACACTTTTTGAGCAAGGGCTTTTAAAGGTCCGTCTAAATCAGGAGAATCAACTAAAAATTGTAATGCTGTTTGACTCATAACGAGGATTTCTATAATTCTAACAATTAAAAGTAAAGAGTGATTACAGTAAAGCAGCTTTTTTTAATAAAAATCTATTTTTGTTGAGCGCAATCAATAAAATGCTAAGTATTCTCATACCCATTTACAATTACGACGTCACGAGTCTAGTCATTCGACTGGCAAAGCAATGTGAGAAGGCCAAAATCAATTATGAGATCATTTGTTTTGATGATGGATCAAGAGAGCGAATTAAGGCCAAGAACCAAGCCTTAAGATCAGTATTCAGAGTCAACTATGTTGAAATGAGCGAAAATCTAGGAAGAGCAAAGATCAGAAACTGGTTAGCTAAAGCGGCATCTTTTGACAGAATGCTTTTCATGGATTGCGATAGCAAGGTACCTGGAAGCCATTTTATTCAAAATTATGTGGATTGCATTAAGGAACATCAAGTGGTGTATGGTGGCAGGACTTACACCAAAAAAATGCCGAAAAGCAAGAAAAAACAATTGCATTGGAAATATGGAACGGCTAGAGAAGCCCTAAATGCAAGGAAAAGAAGCAAACGACCTTATCTCAACTTTTTGACCAATAATTTTGTCATAGACAGTCAATTATATGCGCGAATTAAATTAGATGAGACCATCACTCAATATGGCTATGAAGACACCTTATTCGCCGAAAGGCTGAAAGAACTGAATGTTCCGATAAAGCATATAGACAATCCGCTTCAACACAAAGGAGTAGAAACAACAAAAGTCTTCCTAGAAAAACTGCAAAAGGCTACAAGTAATTTAGCCACTCTCTATAAAACCAAGGCTTTACGACATACCCGATTAATCGATTTTTACGAACGACTTAAGTACTGGAAGCTACTCCCGACGTTTTTGAATTATTATGAGAAGAATCAAAACAGAATAGAATCTCGATTGATGGAAGAAAATCCTAAACTCAGGTACCTTCAAATGCACAAATTGTGGCTATTCCACCAATATTTGAATGCCTGATTTGGCATAAAACTTTTTTAGCTAGAAACCTATTTTTATGCTGTTTCATCAAATATTTTGATATTTTGTGACCGAGAAAAAGCAAACTTACGAACAAAAATTTGTCACTCTTATGCTTATGAAAAAACTAAATTGGGTAGCGATGTGTATAGCATGCTGCTTTTTGTGCACTTCAATGCAAGCACAAAACACGGTAACAGGAATGGTTTCGGATGCTGAAACTGGAGAAGGAATAATTGGTGCATATGTCCTTGTAAAAGGTACTGTCGGCACAGGAACTGTTACCGATTATGATGGTAAATACGAACTAAAAACAAGTCAGGAATTGCCTTTTGTTATAGAATTTACTGCTTTAGGTTATGCCACACAAATGGTAGAAATCACAAGCCCTAATCAGGAAGTGATTATTTCCATGGGGCAAGAATCAATTCTTGCCGATGAAGTTGTCGTTTCTGCATCACGTGTAGAGGAGAATATTTTACAATCTCCAGTATCCGTAGAAAAAATTGGTCTTCAAGAAATTAAAACTTCTGCAGCTGCTGATTTTTACGATGAAATCAATAACATGAAAGGGGTGATACGTACGCAAGCCAGTATGACTTTTAACACCGTAAATACGCGTGGATTTGCTACTGCAGGTAACACGAGGTTTGTTCAATTACAAGATGGAATGGATAATGCCGCTCCGTTGTTAAACTTTCCTACAGGAAATGTAGTAGGTATCTCTGAGTTAGACATTAAATCCGTGGAATTAGTTCCAGGTGCTGCATCGGCGCTTTATGGACCAAATGCTTTTAATGGAATCTTATTCATGAATAGTAAGGATCCATGGGT
>JAHDBI010000019.1:0-16017 GCA_020630475.1 Saprospiraceae bacterium | reverse complement strand
ATGGACCAAATGCTTTTAATGGAATCTTATTCATGAATAGTAAGGATCCATGGGTTTATCAAGGCCTCAGTGCTCAAATTAAAACAGGAGTTGCTCAAAGCGATGAAACGAACCCGCTATATGGTTTGAGTTTAAGATATGCAGACCAAATCAATGATAAATTAGCATATAAATTTAATGTATCTACCTTTTTTGCAGAAGACTGGAGAGCTGAAGATTATGATACACACATAGAAACATTTGATAATTCCATTACTCCGGGTCAAGCTGCTTTTAATGGTGTGAATCTTTATGGTGATGAAACGAACATTCCAGTTGCAGGAGGTATGAAAAGATGGGGTTTTGAGGAGCAATTCTTATTAGATAATAATGAAGCTAAAAGTATCAAAGTTGATGGTGCATTGCATTATAGATTAAGTGACGACTTAGAAGCCAACGTGAGTTATAAGTGGGGTTCTGGTTCATCCGTATACCAAGGATCAGAAAGATATGCTTTAAGAGATTTTGTACAGCAATTTGCAAAATTTGAATTAAACTCCAATAACTGGAATATTAGAGCATATGGGTCATTTACCGATGATGGAGACTCTTATAACCTGTCCGCATTAGGGGCTATTGCGAATGAAACCATTTGGCCTTCTATTTATGACGTAACCGTTCCTATCGAAATCGAAGGAAATACCTATCCTGTTCCATTAAGTGGAGGATGGGCTGTCGCAGCAAATCTAGCGGCTGCATTGCCAGGTGCTAGTGCAGAAAGTGCCCAATTATTTGCGAATATGGGTGGAACATCAAACTGGACGCAAGCTACAACTGATGCGGTAGCACAAATTCTTGCAGGAAGTACTTTAGCAGGATTTGGAGCGTTACACCCTGACCTACCATTAGCTGCAGCATACGAATTGATTAACTTAGGCGCTGGCCCATCAACTATAGATTTTGTGGCAGATGAAGAACAACTTTCTGCGTTAATAGAGCAAGTAAGAACCGGTTTATTCCAATCTGGAGGAGCTGGTTTTATTGATAATTCTAGAATGTATCATGTTGAAGGTAATTATGACTTATCAAATGCCGTAGGAAATGCATTTGGACTTCAGGCTGGAGCCAATATTAGAAGGTACAGTCTATTTACTGATGGTACAGTATTTAGAGAGTGGAATCCAGAAACGATGCAGAATGAAAGAATTACTATTGACGAATATGGTGGGTATCTCCAAGCATCAAAAAGTCTTCTTGATGAGCATTTGAAGTTTACAGGATCTATCCGATATGACAAAAATGAAAATTTTGAAGGTCAGTTTTCACCAAGGATTTCAGCGGTATACTCTATGGATGAAAACAAAAAGCATAACCTACGAGCTTCTTGGCAAACTGGATTTAGAAACCCAACAACTCAAGGTCAATTTATTTTCTTCCCAGCTTCACAGTTACTCCTTGGAGGTACGGAAAGTAATGCGGCTATTGTCAATGAAGCAGATGGTACTATATTCAATATTTTCGAGGATGGTGCTTTAGCCTTAGATGGGGAGACTATGGTTGATTTAGATTATGTCAAGCCTGAACAATTAACTGCTATTGAAGTAGGTTATAAAGGTATTATTGGTGGAGATTTATTTTTAGACGTCAACTATTACCACAACATGTATGAGGATTTCATCAATCAGCTTAGTGTGTTGTCAACAAAGAGTCTAACATATAGAGGAACTACTTATGGAGAGGGAACAAGATTCTTCCCATATACAAATGTTCCGATTGCATTCAGCTCTGATGGTATCGATTTAGGATTCAGATATAGATTAAATAGAGACTGGTCTGTAAATGGTAACTACTCATGGGCTAAAGTCAATTTTGATCAAGAAAAACTTATAGGTACTTCTTTTGAAGGATCTAATTTTGATCCTGGATTCAATACTCCAGAAAACAAAATTGGTTTAGGAATAGCTAGTAAAGATGTATGGAAGAAAATAGGTTTTGGAGCCAACTATAGATGGCAGCAAGATTTCTTCTACTCTAGTAGCTTTGGAAACGGTCAAATACCAGCGTACCAAACATTAGATGCATCTTTATCATACAAATTAGATGGAATGAAAACTCTAGTTAAATTGGGTGTTACCAATCTTTTAAAAGAAGAGTATGTTACTAATGTAGGAAATCCAATCATCGGTCGAATGATTGTATTAACATTGACTTATGACCAATTCGGTAACTAAGAAATAATCAATACAAAATGAGAAGAGCTGCCTTTTTGGTGGCTCTTTTTTTTATGTTTATATATAAAAGAAATCGATGGAGTATAGAAGATTAGGTAAATCTGGATTACAAATTAGTGTTTTAAGTTTTGGTTCTTGGGTCACCTTTGGTAATCAAATCGGTAATAAAGTAGCAGAAAACATGATGGCCTATGCCTATGATCATGGAGTGAACTTCTTTGACAATGCAGAGGTTTATGCATTTGGAGAGTCTGAAAGAGTCATGGGGCGCATTTTATCCAAAATGAACTGGACAAGAAGTTCCTACCTTGTTTCCAGTAAAGCCTTTTTTGGTGATGGTGGACAAAAACCTAATCAAACAGGTCTCAGTCGTAAACATCTATTTGAAGCCTGTCACGCTGCGTTACGTCGTCTTCAAGTCGACTATTTGGATCTGTTTTATTGTCATCGGCCCGATAAGAATGTCGGTATTGAGGAAACCGTATGGGCAATGCATCATCTTATTCAGCAAGGCAAAATTTTATATTGGGGAACATCTGAATGGTCAGCGCAAGAAATCATGGAAGCGCATTTATTTGCAAAACAAAACCACCTTATTGGACCAATTGTAGAACAGCCACAGTACAATATGTTTTATCGTGACAAGGTGGAGGTAGAATTCAAACAAATTTATAAAACAGTTGGTTTAGGAACGACCATTTGGTCTCCATTAGCCTCAGGTATTCTTACCGACAAGTATATTCAAAATATTCCGGCTGGAACAAGAATGGATATGGATGATTTAGAGTGGTTAAAAAAGAAATCTTTAACTCCTGAGCGCTTAGAAAAAGTGAAAGGATTAAATCAGGTGGCTGCTGAATTAAATACGACATTGCCTAAACTAGCCATCGCTTGGTGTGTAAAAAATCCGGACGTGAGTACAGCAATATTAGGTGCTTCTAAAATGGAACAATTAGAAGAAAACATGGAAGCCCTTACAGTGGCTGGTACTTTGACCGAGGAAGTTATGGAAAGAATAGAACTCATTCTTCAAAATAAGCCTAAACATCCAGCTTTCTAAGAAACTGATTCAAGCATATTTACTGGAACGATCCAACCATTTTCATCAGCAATGGTTCGATTTCTTAGGCCTTCAATATGAGCCTTAAGCATTGGAGCCACTTTATAATCTTCTTGATTTAATTCAATAGATCGACCATTATGCGAGATTTTATTGACAACAGCAACAACAGCAGCAGTTCCGGATCCAAATACTTCTAAAAGTTCACCAGATTTTTCTGCTTCATAAATCTCATCAATTGAAATTAATCTCTCCTCTACTTCATACCCCTTAGCATTCAACAACTTAATGAACGTATTTCTCGTTATTCCTTTCAATATGGTTCCAGTAGTTGCTGGAGTTACGATCTTGTCTTTGAATACAAAAAAGATATTCATCGTACCTACCTCTTGAATATATTTATACTCTTTGGCATCTAGCCACATGATTTGATCAAAGCCTGCTTGTTTAGCTAACATGGCAGGATACAAACTTGCTGCATAATTACCGGCGGTTTTTGCCTCTCCTACTCCACCGTCGACAGCCCTCACAAATTTCGTTTCCGCTAGTAAAGATACTGGCTTAGCATAGTAAGGACCTACGGGTAAACACATGACTATGAATTTATACTTTAATGATGCCCGGACGCCTAATGCTTCATCCATCGCAATCATCAATGGTCTAATGTACAATGCACTTCCGTCTTCTGAAGGGATCCAATCCTTTTCCATATGAACCAAAGTACGGATCACTTGGTCAAATAAATCAGCCGGAAATTCAGGCATACACATTCTTCTGGCAGAGGCATTCAATCGTTCAATATGCATTTCTGGTCTAAACAGTAAAGGTGTGCCATCCGCTCCTTTAGTCGCTTTCATACCTTCAAAAATAGATTGACCATAATGCCAAGCTAAGTTTCCAGGGTGAACACTCAAATTTTCCAGAGGCTTAATCTCCAAATTGGTCCACTCAGTACCATCATAATCCGCAACAAACATGTGATCTGAGAAAACTTTACCAAATGGTAAATTAGAAAAGTCGATATTCATTCGATTGGATTCAGCTATTCGCTGAATATTCAGGTTGTACTGCATAATAATGAATTAAAATCAAGTAAATCAGATTCTCGATTAGCCTTCTGCCATTCTCTTTACAAATTTATGTAATTTTAGGAATATTTTAAAATTTAACTGTTTTTGTGCTTCAAACAGAATTATATTCGGTACAAAAGTAAAATACTTTGATTAATTTTGATTTTCATGGATATTGACATTCCATTAATTCGGCTACCAAATTCGACAAACCAGCAATACCACATAGATGGTAATTTGGGTAAAAAATTATTAATTCTGTGTAGTGAAGCAGACTTATCGAATGGTGGTAAAGAAAAACTCCTTGAGATAATCAAGGCGATTGGCTTTAACTATCCCGATGATTTAGGTATTCTTTATGGATCTATGAATTTTGATCTAAATTATTTGATGGAACAATACCCATTTGACAAACTCTTCGCATTTGGGTGGACCCCAAAGGAATTAGGAATTCAATCAACACTTCTGCACTACAAAAGATATAGCTTCGAATGCTTTCAATTCGTACTTTCTGAAAGCATTCAAAGCATTAAAGAAAATGCCGATAAAAAGAGGGCACTTTGGCAGGCTATTCAGTCCTTTAAACTATAATCATGAAAATCATATTTGCCACTGGTAATCAAAACAAGGTCGAAGAGGTCCAAGATATTCTTCAAGGCTTTCAATGGGAAATCAATTCGTTAAAAGATATTGGATTTTATGAGGATATAGAGGAAACTGGATCTACCATGAAAGAGAATGCCATGATCAAAGCCAAACACATTTATGTTCGCTTTCATGAAAATGTATTTTCAGAAGATACCGGTTTAGAGGTGAGTGCCTTAGATATGGCTCCAGGCGTGAAAACTGCAAGGTATGCCGGGGAGCACAAAAATAATGAGGACAACATGAAACTCCTACTAGAAAATCTTTCGGACAAGAAGGATCGAACTGCACAATTCAAAACAGTTGCGGCTTTAATTCTAGATGGTAAGGAATACTACTTTGAAGGCATCCTAAAAGGATCTATTCATACTGAAAAGAGGGGTAACCAAGGTTTTGGGTATGATCCTATATTTATTCCTGATGGTTACCAGCAAACCCTAGCCGAATTGGGTAAATCTATTAAATCACATATTAGTCATCGAGCCAAAGCCATAGGATTACTCGCTGATTTCTTAAAGGATTATAAGAAGTAATCAAGAATAAAAAACGAACCAAAAATCACACTCGCCACTCCGTTGGTCGTGAAAAACGCAAGATTCACTTTGGATAAGTCATTGGGGCTCACTAGGCTATGTTGATACGCTAACAATACCAAAAAAGCGAAGGTGCCTATCCAATGTATATAGTCCATTCCATTTAATTCAGTAAACACTAAATAAGAAGTGAGGAGCAAAATGCTTGCTACACCAAGATGTAAAAACTTTGAAATCCCTAAAGCTGATTTTTTACCAAAACGGGTTGGTACAGAATACAGTTCTTGTTCCTTATCAAAATCAGTGTCTTGAAGCGCATAAATAATATCAAAACCAGCCACCCAAAACAGGACAACCATTCCATATAAAATAGGCACTATATGAAAAGATGCGGTCACTGCTAAATAAGCTCCTACAGGGGCTAATGCCAAACCTAATCCTAAAACAAAATGACAAAGTGATGTAAAGCGCTTTGTATAGGAATATCCTAAAGTGATCAATAAAGCAATAGGGCTTAAATAAAAGCAAATTGGATTAATAAAGTAGGTCGTAACAATGAGCAAAATGGAGTTAATCAGAACAAAAACCAGGGCATTTTGACTGGATACTACACCTGCTGGAATTTCTCTAGACGCTGTACGCGCATTGGCCTTATCAATATCTCGATCAATGTATCGATTGAAGGCCATTGCTGCACTTCGTGCAAAGATCATACACAACAATACTAACAATAAAATTTTACCATCGAAGGCATTCGTATGAATTACTCCTAAAAAGTAACCAACCAATGCAAAGGGCAAAGCAAAGATGGTATGGCTAAATTTTATAAGGCTGAGATAGTTTTTCATGATTTCAATTGCAAATAAAACAACTATATATTTAACAATAAAGTCTTCTTAGGGTTTTGCAAAAAAAAAAGACCACGCTGTGACGTGGTCTTAATTTTTCGAAAAGGTTGTATACTGTCGTTTACTTACAATCAAACTTTGTAATCTTTACTTCCTTTGGATTAACCATCGTATAATCCATACTGTACGAGGTTGCTATTACCTTCAAGATTTCAGACAACGAGATATCTTTCAAACTTGGAGAGGTAAATGAGCAATCTAAATTAGATGATGAATTAAGATAAATCGAAACATTGAAATACCGTTCTAACTCTTCAAATACTTGAGCCATCGGTGTGTTTTGAAAACTTAATTCTTTGTGTATCCATGAATAGCTATTTGAAGAACTCACTGATGACTTTTCAAATAGATTCGTGTTGTCGTTTAAAATAACCTTCTCTGTAGGTTTTACTAAAGTCTTTTCTTCACCATTGCTAAACTCCACTAGACCTTCTTTTACTTCAAGGATAACACCTTTATTAGAAGATTCTATATTAAATGCCGTTCCAAGTACTCGTACTTGAGCGTTATTTACATTAATTAAGAAAGGCACATCTTCATTTCTAGCTACATCAAAAAATCCTTCACCTTTCAAATTGAGGGTACGATTGTCTTGATTAAAGCCTTTAGATACTTCAACAGATGATCCATCATTTAACCATACTTCTGTACCGTCATCTAGACTGACGTATAAAACATCACCATCAGCAGTATATACATTAGTTTGATTCATATCAAATACAAACCATGCTCCAAGCAAAAGAATAAATACTGCTGCAACCTGCATTAAACGAGGCATCAATCTGAATACCTGAGCGGTTGGCGCTTCTTCAGCCTTTATTTGTTGTTGAAATTTGCTAAAACCATTGGATGGGTTAAACTGTACGGACTCATCAAAGCTTGCGCTTAAATCCCATGCAGTTCTAATATCTTCGGATAGGGACGAATGCTCTTTAGATTCATTTATCCAGGCATCTAAAGCATTTTGCTCAGCAGTATTTATTTCTCCTGATATACTCTTATGAATTAATGATATGTATTTATCGTTTTTCATTCTAGTATATAAGAGACACCAGTTTTGAAGGCACCCCCCTATTTAAATATTAATTTTTTTCTATTTATAAGTTTTTATGCGCAGATACCGCATTCCTTAGTGTTTTTAAGGCTTTGGATATCTGATTTTCAACAGTTTTGATTGATATACCCAAATGATCTGCAATCTCTTGATAAGATTTTAGTTCAAATCGACTCAATTTAAAGACCTCCATACATTTAGGCGGTAAACTTCTAACTGCTTCATGCACTACAATTTCTAATTCATCTGCTTCCATTTGAGCTTGAACGTCTTCATTGGTTTGTTTGAGCTCAATAACAGCATCTTCATTATCATTAATTTTCACTCGATTATTTCGAATGTGGTTCAATGATTTGTTTACCGCTGCTCTTCGTAAATAGGCTTTTAGGGAGGTACTGATATTAATACTTGCTCTTTTCTTCCAAACTTCGTAAAATACATCCTGCACAATATCCTCGGCCATCACCGTATCTTTCAATACGTTGTAGACTGCGTGACACATGTAGTTGTAATACTTATCAAACAAATGTTTCATAGCGGGCTCACCCTCACTATTCAATAATTGTATGATTTCTTCGTCGTTTAAGGTACTCATGAACTTAATAAGAGCTTTTTACCCTAGTTTTTACCCATTCGCGTAAAGCGTAAAAAACACATTAAACGAAATTGTAATATAAATATAAGAAAAAAATGATGGCTTCCACGTGGCCGTTCAAATGGCAAACTATCCTTATTTTAGACGCACGATTAAAATAAAGTATCAAGAAATTTAACAATATGAAATATACTTTTGGAATTCTCGCTTGTTTCCTACTACTCACCGCATGTAAAACGGACAAAAAAGACAGTCCAGAAACAAACACTGAAGCAACAAATAAATACACCATCAGCCCTTTCGCAGCCTCTACGGAATACGCGGATGCTCAAATCAAATCTTTTAGCTACGAAAAAGGAGTTTTTGACTTTAAATTAGGAGACGGCGAATACCAATTGGGGCAACAGACTCCAGATGCCAAAAGTAAAATGTGCGCTAACTCAGGAAAAGGACAGCACATCCATTTAATCGTAGATAACGGACCATATGCAGCTAAATACACGGCCAATTTTGAACATGACTTAGAAGATGGCGAACACTATTTGCTTGCTTTTCTGTCTCGATCCTACCATGAAAGTATCAAAACGGAAGACGCCTACACTGCTCAAAAGATAATGGTGGAAGGAAAAAGCATGAAGTCGTCAACAGATATAAAAAGCCCTATGCTATTTTATAGTCGTCCAAAGGGGACCTACGTTGGGGACGATACCAAAAAGGTCATGTTAGATTTCTATATGGCGAATGCAAGCATGGAAAACTATCAAGTAAAAGCATCTATAAATGGTGAGGATCATATAATGGATACTTGGCAACCTTATTATATAGAAGGTCTGCCTTTCGGCGAAAACACCATAGAATTAAGCTTATTAGATAAGGACGGTAAACTTGTGGATACTCCATTAAATCCGGTTTCTCGTAGCTTTAATTTAAAAGAAGCCAATGAACTAGAAAAATAAGCGCAAAAGAGGATTAGTTTAAAGAACAAATTTTAAATTTGCGTCCAATTAGACGGTGGCTATAGCTCAGTTGGTTAGAGCATCGGTTTGTGGTACCGAGGGTCGTGGGTTCGAATCCCATTAGCCACCCTTGATGAGACAGGTTGCAAAATCTGTCTCTTTTTTTATTTCTAAAACATTACATTCGTTTGATTCACAAGGGTTTAGGAATAGAAATCTATTCACTTCTTCGGTTAGAACTCTACCCCTAGAAATGTCAACCGTAAATGAGACAGGGAACAAACTCCTTAGAAGTTGGTTCTTTTCCATAGCAGTACAGTTATCATAGATGGTAACTATGTTTTTAAGTAGTTCAAGTACCCTTAGTTTGAAGTCTGTACCCTCGTTTAGTACTTCATCTACCCTAATAAGCTGTTCTTCTGTAGTAGTCCTATCTTGTAGTATTCTATCTGATATTCTTTGAAATGCTTTGGCATCAATTGAACCATCAGCCAAATTATCTTCAATATTTATTTGTCTTTGATTAAGTTGAATAAGTTTACCTTCAAGTTCTCCTTTTTGCTTCCTTATCATTTTAGTCTCTGTATCGTGCCTGTTGTCCAATTCTTCTTTCAATAAGACATAGGTATCAGAGTTCAATTTGAGTTCTTGTAATGCCTTTCTAACAAGGTTATGAGCTTTATGAACAGGTATATTAACCTTCTTACTTCCTGAAGGTGTAGAATAATAATGAAATCTACCGCCTTTGACACTATAGGCAGTCATCATCTTATTAGAAACAGGACATTTAAGTACTCCCTTTAAGAAGTATTCGGAATCCATATCTTTATTATTTACAGTCCAAGTTCTCCCTAAGTTTGGTTGGTTGGCTTCATTAACAACCTCTTGGACTTTCTCAAACAAATCTATAGAAATAATACCCTCGTGCTTACCATCTATAATTTTGGCTTCATAATGCCTATGTGGTTTAATATATAATCTACCTGTATAGAATACATCTTTGAGCATCCTGTAGAACTGTGATCTACTGATTCCAAGTTTATCTTTATATTTTTTATATAGTTCTGCTTGGCTAATTGTCCTAGTTGCCAACAATTCAAAACACTCTTTTATTATTGGTGCTTTATCTTCATCGGGTACACATATTTTCCTTTTCCGACCACTTTTACCAACTACATCAGAATCTACTTTATAATATCCAATTGGTGCATTTGATGTTCGATAACCATCTAAATTAGTCTGATAAATACCATCTCTAGTACGTTCGCCAATTTTCAATGATTCTGTTTGTGCCATTGCATATTTCAACATCAATGTTAATGGATGGCTAGTATCTGAATAATCTACCCATTCATCAGTAAAATTTACCTCAACTCCAATTTCCCTAAATTCCTTCGTAACAGTCAATGCACCTAAAGCATCCCTACCAAAACGATCTTGTTTGTACACCAAACAATAATCAATTTCATTATTCATTCTTTTACACAATTCCATTGCTCTATCTAATTGAGGACGTGTAAAGCTAGTGCCTGTTATAGTATCTGAAAACTCACCTACTAGTTTCATACCATGACGGCTACCAAAATCCTTTATTTCCCTTAATTGATATTCATGGGAATTACCTTGCTTTCTTTGCTCTTCTGTAGAACACCTACTATAAGCAATAAATGTCTTTCCTTTTAAGCCGTCTTTAAACATTGATTCTGCATTGAGTTATATAATATGTTTACCATCAGCTTACAAATCTGCCTTAATTCGTCTTTGACTTTCTCCTTAGTCTTTTTCATTGAGTATCGGTTTTAGTTTGTTTAAAAAATCTTTTATTTCATTTGTACTTAATTTTCGTTTAGTGGGATGATTTACCCTATCCACATAATTCAACAATGGATTAACCATATTATTAGTACCAAAAGCATCACTTTCAATATTCCAAAATGGGGTCATTACCTCTATCCCTCCTTCATCATCTTTCACTAGCCCAAACTTCTTTTTAAGTTCGTTCTTCTTTACTGTAGTGTAAATTGTATAGTCGGTTGCCTTTGGTGCTTTCTCGTTTAAATTCAATGCACTTATCAACCAATATTCATCATTGCTAAATTTTAACTGCTCATCAATACACTTGTATCTACCTATTAATTGCTTCTTTTTAAGTGTAAGGGGATAAAGCTCTGCCCACCTCTCAAATAATTGATACCTATTAATGAGGGTTTTTACTTTTCTTTCTTCCTCTATATAATCCTGTTGCTTTAAATCCCTTAAAATCCACCCTACACTACCAAGAGCAATTTGGGCTATATCCGACATTTCCCTATAACTAGAATTGACCAAATTAGGCTTACTAAGTAGGGTCAATATTAATTTTAGCCCTGGCAAGTGGAATGATTTATTTACTTTGTTTATGCGTGCTGGTTCTGACTTCTGACCATCTATAAATACAAATACCCCATTCGATTGAATGCAGCAATTACCTGATGCCTCCAAATAACTAACTCGCTTTCTTTTCAATTCCTCTTTTACCTTTGGACTAAAGTATCTGGAAACCATAAGAATATTTCTCAGATTTTCCTCCGTATGATACTTTACTAACATCTTAACCCAAAGATTACCTAGTTCCCTGACTTCGCTTTTACCCTCTACTTCGTATTCAATAGTACTATCATTAAAAATTAATCTAACTAAACCATCACGTGATAAGGGCATTTTACCACCTCCCAATTTTTCATAATTAATTCCAGTTAGTTCTTTTAATCTTAAACAGGCTTTATATACCAATCCATTTAGTTGATCTGTGTTCATCATAATGCAAATATACATATAATTTCATGAACGTCAAAGTATTTTGAACATTATTTTTAAAACACATGAATTTGTTCATATTTTAGTTAAGTAAATGTTATTTTCATGAACATTACTATTTTATGAACATTGTAATCGTATATTTGAATCGCTTTAGAAATATTATTAAAAACACTTAAAATTTTAAAAATGAATTTAGTCTTAGAAACAAAAAAAGAAATAACACAAGTAAACGACCAAATTGTAAAACCAAAAGTATTTAATATCAATGAGGTGGTTATTAATGACTATTTCCAAAATAAAAAAGCAAAAGCCCTATACATTTTTGCAGTTACAGGAATGCTAACAGCCAATAAAGGTTATATCGAAGTATCTGAGTATATAAAAGCAGTAAGCGAGTTCTGTAATATATCCAACAAAACGGCAGCACGTTGGGTTACTGTACTTAAAAGTAACCGAATTGCCAGAATAAAACGAGGTCGAATACACCCCAAAGGACGTAAAAGAATTGAATATGAACATAACACCACTAAATGGTACATTCAATTCCATGAGGAACATCTAAAATCGTATATGGCTTTTAAATACCATTGCATTCAGCAAATAGCCCTCTTACTTCAAAAACGTTTTAGATACGCTTGGAAAGATTTTAAAATTAGTGATGCTGCCAGTTTAGAAAAATCTGGGAAAATTGAAACCAGTTTGGCGATGGTCAGAAATCGCCAACAAATGGGTTGCAGTATCTCTAAAATTCAAGAAAAACTTGGACTTGCTAAAAGTACTATTTCCGTTGCCCTTAAAGGATATACAAAAAAACAATACAATTATTCACTACCAATTAAGGGAACAATTGCACGTGTCAAATATTCTGAAATACTTAAACAGGCTGTAAATAAAGCACCCAATCCGTATATCAGTAACAAATGGGGGTTTAAGTACGACCCCGTACATGACACATATCAATTGTCCTATGCTTTGGCAAGTATAATAACTGCACCCTCTTACCTTCGTAAAAAGGGTAAATGAATCAAATAAGCTAATTCCACTATAAATATTGGAGTCAATCTTTCCAGAGTATTCCAGACTGTAAACTTAATGATGGGTGGGGTGAATCCCTCACCTACTATTAATGGATTTAATAGAGTAGTAATATACAATATTTACAGGGGTTACACAAGTATTTTACTAACTATATATATTTTTTTATATCAAATAAATTATAGAATTACACAGGTTGTTCTAATCTATTCGATGGGGAACCAGAAATATGGTTCTAGTTTTGTCCAAGAGACTAAAAGTTCTTTGAAAAGTTAATCACGAAGGTATTTATCAAATTTATATCCTATTTCACCTACTTGCACTCTTGTCATTGTGAAGTAACAGGTATGAGATAATATTTATCTTTTTCTCCTCTGTTTGGGTTATTGTAAAACACGTCACGCATCCCATTAATTTCATGCAAGTTGACATCTATGGTATTATAGATATTTGCATCTACTTCACCATTTACATTTGCATCTATATTGCCACCTTTAACATAGACTAAGGTTTTAGTAGGCAGCACACCTGAGTTTTGTAAGAATAATCCCCATATTCCAATAGCAATTACTGATAATAGGACTTTTGTAGTTTTGTCTTTCATATAAACTTATTTATGTTGATAGCAATAGCCACCTCCTTTTACCTTTCGTTTGCAATTACCCCCTGTTTTAGTCATTGCTCCACACACATAAGTATTTATAGATGATCTATTTGAAGGGGTTGCCTTTTTGATTGAAGGAACTAAGCCTAATCTATTGTCAACACGGTAATCGCCTTGCTTAATTCTTGAATTATTTGTTGGATCATGGTTGGCACAATAGCCATTGCAATTTCTTGTACTATGACGACATCTTGTTTTTGTTGTTTTGGCATAGCCTTTACATTGCTGACTTTCACATTTATAGTCATCGTTGACACTGGATTTACTTACAGTTAAGCTAGGGTTATATGGTGGGTTGCATTGGCTACAAGGTGACAAACCATATTTTGTAATTGCCTCTGTCATAGTCATATTATGATTGGTATTCTCTATATGCCTACAATGTTTGGTGTGATACTTTTCCCCTGATGGAGTTTTGTACACGGTCTGAGAGAGACAAACATCAGAATATAAAAGTGCCAGTATGACTAATGTTATCATTTGTATTATTGAATTCATTTGCAGTTGCATTTATAGTTGATAATATATTTATGGAATTTTTTTCCATAGGATATTTTAGGTTTGTTGAATTTATTTGCAAAAGCCCTCCAATTCTCATCAGGTATTCCACAATAGACATATTTGTCCGTTTTAATGCCGTATTTATCTCGATTAAACTCAGCTATCACTACAATAACATCATCAATTTCATAAGAGGTTACTTGTTTAATCCAACCCGAATCATCTTCTAGTAATAGATCAGTTATATCTACTCTGTCGTAAAAGTCTCCATGTTCCTCAACATATTCTAGAAGTTCCTCGCAGTTTATTTCTTGCCCCGTTAAGTGATGAGATCCTAATAGCAAAAAAAATATCAGTACAGACGTTAAATACTCTTGCATATTTTCAATATTTTAAGGTCAAGAAGTCACGATTATCGCAAACCACTTCATACATTCGAGTGAAGATTTTATCACCTTTTGGGCTTAACCAATCAAGATCGGGAAACTTTTTATCATCCTTATGAACAAAACCGTATTCGCTAATTGTGAATAGACGTTTATCACAATCACATTTAATTTTATAATACATTTTGGCATTAAAATTATCCTCGTCCATAGGTAGGGTATAAAATTTACCGTTTGCGTACCCATTGCTTCTTTCAATGTCCTTTTTTCTATAAAACAAAGCAGAAGGTGCAGGTGTGAAAGGGTGAACGAGATCAATAATTCCTACAATAATAAAATCCTCCATGACATACAAGGCACGAACATTATTTACAATACGTGTATCTCTTTCAAATTTCAAGTAAAAATCCGTTTCACCTTCATTCCCGTAAATTTGAGCAAATGAAATGTTTACAATAACTGAGAATGATATAACTAATAAAATCTTTTTCATATAATTTATTTTTCCCTTAGTAACTGTACCTCTGTACCAATATCAATAGTCATAGTATTGGCATCAATTTCAATAATTTCATATTCTGCTGCCTTAATTCCCGTACCTGTATTGATGACATCAATTATCATACAGTCGGAAGATTCCCATGTTTGAGTAGTTGTATTTATTAGCAGCAATTCACCATTTGCCCTAAATTCTATATAAGTACCTAATAGATCATAACATTCATTTGGGTCTAATGGAGAAGGTTGACACCATTTTCCAATGAAATCACAATCAGGATTGTTGGAATTGTTTTCATCATCGCCACCACATGAAGCGAAGAGGAACAGGGAAAAGAATCCAAGTAGTATAGATTTATTCATAAGTATCTATTTGATGATAGACCTCGTTCCTATATCCATCGAAAACAAAAAAGCGTGGAAACGACAAACCTTCCACGCCTAGACGGTATCTACTCCGTATTTACCATGTACAAGATGTCGCACCACGCAAATCGTGGGCGATCATGCTTGTCTTCGGTAAAATTTAGATTGTAGATATTTCTAGGCGAAAACAGCTTCACGCTTTAACTTTATCGGTTGTCTATGTGTACTTACTCATCAGCAATACTCATAGAACTGTCTGCATTTATTCTGAATCAGACGAAATGCACAAACACAAAGATAGAAATTACACCCGATTTTGACCTTTTTTTGAGTAACCTTATACCATACCTGCACATATATAGATAACTTAAGTTACAGAAAACAGTCAAAATTGTGTTTTTGCAGATGTGGCGTGGATGCCCGAAAATGGGGGTTTTTCAGAATTTCAAAAATTGCTAAAATCTAGACATATTATAATAGCTCTTATCCAAAAAACTGAGCTTTTGCAAACACGATGTGAACGCCTCAAGTAGAGCTATTTTGACCAAAAGTAAAATACCTTCCCTGATCTATATTATATAGCTGCAATTAATATCTGCTAGCATATGTTATTTAGCAAATGTAATGTTCTGTCAAATTTTCTACTATATTACTGGTTCAGCTAATTTGAATGTATTTTGCATCCTAATTGAATACTTGTTAATTTCTTAGTTTCGTTTTATTCATATGGATTCATT
>JAHDBI010000122.1 GCA_020630475.1 Saprospiraceae bacterium | reverse complement strand
TTATCTAACTTAAAATTATTCTAAACCTGTCCTAACAATTGGGGATACTCCAATAAATAGAAATTGTATTTTAATCTCTATTTGTTAAAACGTGTTTTTAAATATAGTAAAAATGTTTAATGTGTTTTGTCGTTAGATAGAATTTTAAGAATCTTCTCTTTTTACTAAAGACCACTAATCAAAAAAACGAATAGATCATTTCTTGATTAGTGGTTTTATTATTCGGGCTAATACTTAATGTCCAAAACCATCCATAAAATACATTGATAAATTATAAACAAACCAAACAATTGTAAGGAATAGAAAGAAAATATTCACCTTTTTCAAAAAAATGGTATTCCGTTTTAAACTTATAACACTTGTTATAAATATTATTATAAATAAACTGAGATACAAATAGTGTTGTAAAAGAAAATTTGTAATGCTTTGCTTGTTCCAATGTACTGATTTAGGATTTATTCTATATATCTTAACATATTCTAGTTGGTTAAAACTTATGTCAAAAATAAAATAGCCAAACCCTAAACTTAGTATTAAAGAAATAATTATCAAAAATATATTTATTGCTTTCATTTGTATTTTACTGTTAAATTCCAAGTTCCAGTATTCCGAACTTTTTCAAAAAATGCTTTGTCATTAGTAGTCAAATCAATGCAGCCTGCGCTACCTGGATAAGTTCCTCCATGTATAGTGAAACCTGATCTCTGCCTTATTGCAAAAGGGTTTAATCCAACCGGTGTTATATCAACTCTTTCAGACCCCCAAGCAATCGTTCCACCAGGGAAACGTCCTTTATCGAAAAAAGCTCCTGTTTTTTGTATGAAACCTAAGTCATCCCATCTTTGCGTTTTGTTCATATTAACAATATATTCACCTTCAGGAATTGGACCTATATCATGAATTTTTTGACGATTAGCACTGTAATCAAAATACCCATTTTTTAATGGTCTACCAGAGACCGCGGCATATGAAGCTATCGTTTCCCCATCAATGATTACTGACATTCTCTCCCCATCAAAAGTTAATTTACGGGGTGGATCCGATTGATTCTGATTAGACAACGCAGAATTAAGTAATTTTATTTTAATGGTACTATGACTTAAAGTCTGTAATCCACTAAAAGAAGAGAAACTGGATATTCCTGGATGATTGAATGTTTTTACTGCTTCTAGATTTCCGCCACCAGAAAATAGCCCATGATTAACTGCTAAGCCTATTCCAGCTCCAATTGCTGCTCCTATTGCAACCGATTCTTCAAAATCGGTTCCAGCTACGGCACTAACTGTAGCTCCTGCTACTGCACCTGCCGCGGCACCGAAAATAATGGTTGAAAAGGCATACCCACCTCCTGGATCAATAAAGCTTATCGGATTATCATTCATTGCACCATAAGGACTCATGAAGGTAAAGCTTTCGGCGTATGGATCCACTTGCCACCAGCGACCCAGTGCGGCATCATGCACTCTTAGATCAGCTAAACTGATTCCATGACCCATCATGTCAAAGTGCTCTATACCATTGTACTGATACGCAAGCTGCTTTCCTTGTTCTTCAGAAAAATTCCCTTCCAATTGCATACCAAAGGGGTAGTAATGAGATGAGCCTAGAATTTCGTTGGTTCCCAGAACGTCAGGGGTGACTTGTATTTTTCCATCCCCATCTTTATCGGTGAATCGTACGCGCGTATTTCCGAGATGATCAGAAATAGACCATTCCATGTAGTCCGTGGTTTCTTCTCCTTCGGCCATGGGCAAATCGGCATTGTATAATATACGGCCTTCTTCAAAAAGAATACTCTCACGAATACCATTAACGTATTGTACATTGCCTTGATAAATTATTTCTCTTACTTCTTGATTAGGATCATTGGGTGTTTGAGTTAGCTTCAATTTGTTACCCACACCATCATATAAAATTTCAATCGTACCATGTGAGGATTGAATTAATGTTGGCAAATCTAAATAGTTATATGTAATATTTGTGATTCCATTAGCGGCATCTGAAGTTAAATTGCCATTGCTGTCGTAAGTATAGCCTCCACCATTTTGATAGCCTTTTGTGGGATTAGCTGATTCAACGACATTGGTCAGTTTATTAGTCACAGATGTTAATTGCATATTATCAATTAAGCCATATTGACCAACATCTTCTACCATTTCCACAAGGCCATTTCTTGTAATTGAACCTATGTTTCCGATTTCATCATAATCACCAATTGTGACATCATATGCCCCTGGAGGTAAAACCTTGCATTCCAAGGCGTCCTCCCCTTTGTACTGCGCATGTAGTAGGCGGTTCAAGGCGTCATATTGAAATCCATATTGCTGCTCGATTTCTCCATTAACCCTCCATTCCATCCAGGAGACATTTCCATTGAATTGGGAAGCCGCATTTAATTCTGAATTACCATTAAAATAATTTAATTCAAGACCGAAAAGTTTTCCAATGGGTTCGCTGGGTCCAGTAGGTGGTCCGATAGGTCCATCTCCTCCATCCATAGCTAGGATTAAGGTCTCTACATTTGCTTGGTTTTCATTACTCAGACTATTCAAACTTGTACCAAAACAATCTAGTATACTGGATTCTATCCATTCTTGAGCTGTTTCAATTTGGTCAGCCGAGAATGTTGGTGTATGAGAGTCTGAATAATTTACGGACAACAAACTAGTGCCTCCGTTAAAAGGAATCACAATTGATTCATCGGAGTATACATGATTACCTTCCAAAGTTTCAACATATTCTTTCTTTTTAATCAAGACATTGGTTGGATTGCTATTCATTAAGTCATCACAGTTGAATAATACTTCCAAAGCGATAATTCTTTCTGCTTTTGTCGGTGGACATTTTGTAGGGGTTTCATCATCCGGGTCATTACAATCAGGTGGTTCCACGGCATAAGTACTTTCAACTGTATTAATATTTTTAAGCCAGCTTCTTGAATTATAACCAAATGATAATTCTTGTAAACCATCTCCTAGGTATTTAAATTGTAAACGATCGGAATCGTCGTAAACAAAAGAATTAATTTTTTGGTCAGGAAATTCAGGGTAACTAGAAGTCGTTTTTTTAAGCCTTAGGCCTTTGTCGTATTCAAATTCACTACTATATCCAAAGACATCACCTGAAACCCCTGAATGTGTTCCCGATAAATCCCTTACATTGCTCATATCATCCAATGTGTTAGTAAATGACATCGATCCATTTAGGTAATCAACGTCACCCCCTTGAACTCGACCGTAGGCATCTAAATTCATATTGTTGGTAAGCCACTCGCCAGTTTCTGGAACTAATGTTTTGGTTTGCCTAACCCATGAAGTATGAAGATCGGAATGTTCAGGAAAGTATTCTTGAGTGATTACATTATCAACTTTTATTTGATGAATAAAGTCATTATGTATATCATCAATCACATATTCGATAGCTGTACCGTTAGAAAGAGTTTGTCTTGATAGGATGTCCTGATCGTTATAGCTATATGTATATGGATTACTTTGGCCTGGGATGGTTTTCATCATCAGTAATCCTTTATCATCGTATCCGTAAGTATATATTTTTGTTAAATCGGATGAACCTGCGCCTGGAGGAATAATTTTAGTGACAAGATCTCTATCGTTGTATTCATACAGCGTTTTTTGACCAAGTGCATCTATGACACATATTTTTCTTCCAAAGATATCCGTAAATTGGATCGTTTGTCTTTGATTTTCATCCAATACAGTTGATTTGAACAAGGAGTTGGAATTGTAACCCGGAACTTGACCTGCACTATTAGAACCATAGCTATAAGTGATTGGCTTTGGAGAACCCGCGGGTATATGGCTCAATGGCCTGCTCAAAGGATTTTCTTCAAATACAGTTTGTGCAATACCGGGTACCGCTTGATCTTTCTGCTGGATACTTCTTCCAAGTGCATCGTAAAAACTTTCTTGAACAAAATCACTTCCGGCATAGGTGTAATTTTTTTCAACGGTTTTCGTTGTTCGCCCTTTTTCATCGAAGTAACTTTCACTAATTCTATCTGGGATCCCAAAGGCATCTTGGGGAAAAGAAATTGTAGATACAATTTTTTCTAAATCACTGATTGATGTGAAGTAGTCATACGTTGTCTGATACTTTCCATTTAAATCAGTTTTTTCCATTAAGCGATGTAAACCATCATAAGAATCAAATGACGTAATGAATCCCTCATTAGAGACTTGTGAGGTAGTTCTTCTGAGATTATCATAGTTTATGTTAGATATACGTGAATCATAAGCGATTTCTTTTAATAGCCCATTTTGCCAAGTTATATCAGTTGTTAATGGTTTGGAACGATACTTAATATTTGTAGGCTGTCCATTAGAATTGAAAGAATTTATTCTAAACTCTTCTTCCCAAGTGCCATCATCGAGCGCATAGAATTTAGCTAAAACTTTAGGTTTTGCTGATGCAGATGCAGAAGAATACTCTATTTTAGTTCCGCCACTCAAGCCCCCATTGACTAAGGATTCCAAAGGGATGTCCACCATGTTTTTACTGACTAAATCAAATCGCAATACATCATTTGCATATTTTATTTCTGTTACTCTTTTATTGACTTGGTTATTTAAAGCATAAACCGTTTTTCTGATTGGATGGAAATATTCGAAGTCATAATCAATTTCTTCAACCGTTGTTACACCATCTAATTGACTAGTTTTCTTTTTTAATAAGACTCTGGATCCTTTAAGTTGATAGTTAGATGTTTCTCTGATCAATTCCATGTCATCATCTTCTTCGATACATCGCTCGTAACATCCTGTCTTATGAAAAAAGTGTTGGCTACTATTGACAGAATATTCGTATTCTGAAGATTGGACTTCAACATTGGATGCTGAATGCAAACTAGTTTTTTTAAGTGTTCCAAATAGAGGTTCTACGATTAGCTCATCGATTCCGGGTACAGCTGGATTTAGAGGGTAAATTGGGTCAATATCGTTAAATAGGAAACGTTGATTGAGATATTGGGATTCCACATTGTATTCGTATTTGGAATATCCAAATTCCCCAGACTCAGGTGTTTCTCTTACTTCTCCATAGGTAACATGACTACCTGCCAATGAACTAGTGATACTACTTTTGTTAGTTGATAGTTCAAATATTTGTCCTTCAACACATTCTTCATTGAAATATGTTAACGTGTTTGTACGAACTCTATTATTCAGTCCCAAAACAGTAGGATATTTTACGATTACACCAGAAGAGTATTCTCCATTGATTTGTGGAGCATGCGGGTAAGTTATATATAGTCTAGAAGTCGCAGACAGATAAATATTGTCGTTATCGAATGTTTCAAAAATAAAATCATAGGTAAAACCAGGTCTAAGTCCCGCATTTACCAATTCATTATGATTAATCTCATCACTCCAAGTGGTGCCTGTATAAGGAATAGTTCTTTGTATTGATCCTCCCCATCCTCCATCATTATTAAACCATTTTAAACGGATAAACATTGTCTCAGTGGTACACCATTCTGGCGTTACCTGAAAACGCAATCTTATATTAGCATCGCAGGCTATGAATTGATTAAATTCACGATCTTCACTTTGATTCTGACAAGAATTTGTTCCACCACCGTCGGGTTCCTGGATAGGAAGAGGACTATTTGGACATTCTTCACAGAGATTTAGAAATACTTCTTCTGAAGAACGAGGAGGTGCTGCTTCATACTCCTTGGAATATTCAAAGGATTTTGATAGCCCTACAGTGTTTAGCTTTTTTATTCGAAGTCCACCGATTGTTCTATTTTCAAAATCACCTGAAAAGCCGTTATAGACCACGGCCTCATGAGCTTCATATTCTATTCCAATAATCTCTCCGTTTGGATAGGATATTTCATTCAATGATCCTGTTTTTGCGAAATCAATATTTGGTTCCATGTCATCCGCAAATGCTATATGATTTGAATTAGAACAGTCTAAGTTTTCAATGCAATTGGATGCAAAATTTACTTTTGGAATTAATGTCTTATTTTGATATGCTCCATTATGAAAACCCCATATATCTTGGCTTTTTGATAGTCGTCTGGGAAGAGAATATTCCTCATGATATTTAAATGTATGATCTAAGGTCAACGAACCATCGCAACTCGATTCTCTCAAGCCATTTAGTTTTAATCTTTTTAAGTCTGGGTACTCGCTTAGAGCTAAATTATGTGGCCATAATGGAAAAATGAAATCTGGGTGATAGAAAAATCCTTGTTCCGAAGAGATAAAATAGTCTTGATTGAAATTAAAATTTTTGAAACACTGAAAATCACCTTGATTTCTTTTTAAAATACGTATTTCTTCGATTTTTCTTGCTTGTTGAGGTAAATTACCAAATTGTTGAACCGGAAAATCAGCTAAATCTTCTCTTTCTTCTGTTGCAATAAATTCGATTTTAGAAAATGAAGATTCAATATTTTTAAGTCTGTAAGTATCAACTCGATTCTTTTGAAATTGAAACAGTTTTACTTCGCTTTCTCCGTAATCGACATTGCAGAATTCATCAACTTTAATGGTTGTTGACATATTGTTTGCAAGGGCATAAGATTCTTTTTCATACTCGAAATCAATTTTGTGGCCAGTGACACTTTCGATTTCTTTTAAAAACCATTTGGTAACAGTTGGAATGTGAATTGTTGAAGGTGATAAAGCCCAATTGTTATTATAAGACCTTTCAACTAAATATTCTTCATCTTCTATTGTAACATCATTAACAGTGTCGCTACCAAAAATGAAAATTGTTCCATCAGGAAGAGTAAATTTCCATCCGGATATTATGTTTGTATATACATCTATAAGTGGAGTATTACCAATACTGATATCAGGTTCAACTTGACCTATGTATTCATTATGAACATACTTTTCTATTTTTATGTTTGAATCATTTATTTGCACAATATTTCCTTGGAAATTATGAAAGAATTTTCCTGTAATTCCATTAAGGTTGAAAGTGAAAATATCTGGTTCCGTATCGATTACATAATCGCCCTCACAATCCGAATCAAAATTATTTGCATTCTGAGCTTCTAAATATCCGGCATGTTTCTTTCCATTAAATGGAATGAAACTCCAATGATCCGGAAGTCCTTTTACTTCGCGATATACAGCTCCTCCAGTATTTAAATTCCATCCTAAACCAATATTACTGGCTACTTCACTAACTTGAATTCCTCCCGTTTGATAAGAAATAGACAAAGGTAGATTTAAGTCAAATTCTGCTATGTTGTGTATTGGAATTGATAAGTTTGCGCTGCCACTATTGTAATTTACGGGTATATTTGCTTGCTTTCCTCCTGAATGCAAACTCGCTGTGGGTAAGTTTTGACTTTGAGTGTATGCTTGAAGGTGAATGAACATTACAAACAATGCGATAAAAATTCTACTTATATATATATTCAATAATTTCATAATTCTAATTTTTAAATTAAACAAGGATTAAACATTTACTTTTTAACGAGGACCATTTTTTGGGTATCAAAAATGTAGTCACTGCCTTCAATTTTGAGAAAGTAAATGCCGGGGGGATGGTCATTCATATTAAGTTGAATATGATTGGTTCCGATGACAAAATCCTTTTTGAAAGTGTTGATGGATTGACCATTGGAATTGTAAACAGAAATATGATGAATTCCTTCATGAGGGCTTGATATGAATACTTTAAATAAATCAACCGAAGGATTGGGATATATTTTAATTTCAGGTTTCTGGTTTAAGAGTTGCTCCTCACGCAAACTTGTGGGTTGCTCTATGTTTTCTGTAGCGCTAAGTGATGTGCTTGTTGGATCTTCTTGACTCGCAAGAGCTACTCCTGCTTTATTGGGGCATCCAAGTTTAGCTATACTTTTTTGATAAATGCAGTCCCCACAATAGACGGTCAAGCTATGATCTCCTTCCAATACGAAGATCGAATTATAAATATAGATACTGTCCAAGCTGGGGTCACTTAGGATATCTC
>JAHDBI010000121.1:7035-8096 GCA_020630475.1 Saprospiraceae bacterium | reverse complement strand
TTGGGCAGCTTGATGATGTTTGCTTCTGGTTTTTTAGCTAGTTCACCTAAATAAGAAAGATCATCAGAAACCTTTTGATCATCATTCAAATAGTCAGGAAAAAGCGCTAAGATTCTTCCAGCTAAGGAGATATCTCGAGTCTCTAATTCAATGCCGGCTTTAGCTGTAAATGCCTTAACTATTGGAAGGAATGAATGCGTCGCTAGATAAGGAGCTTCATCCGTAATCGTATATATAATTTTACTTTTACTCATATCATTTCTTTTGCAGGGGTGAACTAAATCGGATGCGAAATTACGGAATTATTAGGATTATATTTTGGCTTTCGCCAATGTTGATGTTTGGAATTCTAAGAAACATCGTTGCTCGTAAACAGTGGTATTTATGGTGTTAAAAGAGCATTGCATTCGTTGAATATGACAAGCTTTTAAAAGTAATGGAGATTCCAATGAATACTTTTGTTTCCCTTATTCTCTTATTTCTATTGCATCGCGTAAGATGAAATAGAATTCATTTGGATCGTTATAGTTTAAATGAAGGACTCCTTGAAATTTTATAAAATCATCCATGTTATACTTTTCTTCATCCTTAGTATACAGGCTGATGACGGACGCTGGACCAGCATTTCCACAAAAAAAACATGCGGCAAAAGAATTTAGCGACAGGGCAATTAAGTTTTGTTCTACGTCAAAAGGGATGACGAATCCTTTAATGATGACCTTTTTTTTGTCTAAAGATTTGATAGCCTCTGGGAAAATCGGTGAATACATCTCTAATTCTAAATCTGGGAAATATTTGAGTTTGTATTCCAGATTCTGAAGAATGTCCCAATTGATCTCATAAATACCTTGGGATTCAATTAAATCATCAATTGAATTTTTAAGGGTTTCATCTCCTGAATAGCCTTTATCCTTGACCACCCAATCGCTTTGGGAATCATCCCAAACATATACTGTATCCGAAACGAAATAACTATTATTCAATGCATCATCTCCAAATAATTCTTTTTTTTCTGTTACAGTCTCTTCACTAAGAACAAAATCGTTCTCAGAATTATTCTC
>JAHDBI010000121.1:0-6935 GCA_020630475.1 Saprospiraceae bacterium | reverse complement strand
GACCGCTCTCTATGTTCGGGTCGGTCCATTGCAGAGTACGCTTCGCTTCCGCCCTGCGGGCCTGCTCCTTCGTCTCAGCCTTTCATGCACCTTACGCGGGAATATCCCTCAAGGAGTTTGGTAAAAAATGACGATCTTTGCTTCATGTCAAAAGGCATCTTGTACATATTAATAGCTACGCTCGCTTTCAGTGTAATGAATGCCATGGCGAAGGAGTTAAGCGAGATGCATCCGATGCAAGTCGTTTTTTGTAGGGCATTTGGATCTTTCGTATTTATCTTTCCATATATACTTTATAAGAAAATATCAATTGTAGGTCACGAACCAAAGTGGCTATTTTTGCGAGGGTTTTTAGGATTGATTTCTTTAGCTACGTTCTTTATTGCACTCCAACGAATTCCCTTAGGTTCTGCTATTTCAATTCGTTATCTCGGGCCCATATTCGGTGCTGCATTGGCCATGTATTTTTTAAAAGAAAGGGTCAATTGGAAACAATGGATGAGTTTTGCGGTAGCCTTTACTGGAGTTTTAATCTTAAAAGGATTTGACGTAAGGATCGACCTGCTTAGTTTTTCACTTCTTTTAATATCTGCTTTTTTAGTAGGTGCTGTTTTTGTTCTAATACGATACTTGACTGCCAAAGAAAACGTTTACACCATTATCAACTACTTCATGGTAATCGCTATTGTTACTAGTCTCTTTTTTATTTCATATTGGAGAACGCCATTGGCAGAGGAGTGGACGTCCGTTATTGGTATAGGCATCCTTGGTTTAGTAGGTCAAGTCTTCATGACCAAGTCTTTCGAATTAGAAGAGGCTAGCGTATTGGCTCCTTTCAAATATTTGGAATTGATCTATGCACTGATTATAGGCTATGCATTTTTTGGGGAGACCTATAGTTACCTGCCGTTTGTAGGGATCCTTTTAATTTTTATTGGGATGTTAGCGAATGTTAGATTTAAAGATAAAATCTGAGGATTTTCCATTCCAACAGTTATTCTAAACTTTTATTTGGTATTAAAAAATGGGGAGTGATTGTTCACTTTAAATTTTTTAATCATGGTAAGAATTAGTTTTTTATTTTTTCTACATTTTATTTTGACTCTAGATGTCAATGCTCTAAATATTTGTAGGGAAGGGATATTTTCCACTAAAGAAAATACATCGACTATTTTCTTTGAGCCGCAAAGTCAAAGCTTCGATGTTGAAGAGTCTATTTATTACGAACTTCAAGCGGGAACCTCTATAGAGGATTATTCTGAATTGGATATGTTGAAATTTCGAGGTAGAAGTTCAATTCAGCGGCATACATACCAATTAGTTAATGACATGTATTCTGAAGAAATAGAATTCAAGAGTCAGAATAATTTGGTTCCACATTTTATGCCGGAAACAGAGAAAATTGTTTATAGAAATAATGGAATCCAAATTTTCAAAAGTGCTTCCAAAGACAAGGCAGAACACACAAAATATTTTCCCTATAGTAAAGAGGAAATTCAAGATTTTGAGGACAGAAAAAAGTCATTCTCTTCGCAATTACTGTTGACTAAATTCATGACAGGAACAGAAATGTTAGACGAATTGAAGCAAGATTCTAACGTGATAATTGTTGATAAGGGTTCGTATACAGAAGTTAGCCTTAATGGTTTAGTGTATTCGTTTTATCCATTGGGTTATTATTCAATGTTTAATCCAACAGAATCGTCTACCACTTATTATCATCCTGATGAAATGATTATGGTGACAAAGTACCCAGAATCGAGTTCTAGTTTTCATATACAAATAAATTTTGAGATCAATTCGCAAGGTTACCTAACGCCTCAAGTCGAATTGCTCTCGTCAAATGTGAATTTGTACGACGGTAAATGTGTAAAACGGATAACTAGAAAGGAATATTCCAACTACAAATATCAAGGATTTCGCGTCGAATCAAGGAGCCAATTAGCCGATGAAAATGATTCCTTTTCAGATTCTGTAAAATTTAAATGCTTTCCAAATCCTTCTGTAGATGAGATTGTCATCGAAGGAAAAAATCTTGAAAACTCAACTGTAGAAATCAGAAGCATAAACGGTGATGTTCATGATATTCCATTAAATAGAATTGATAATACCCGTCTTGAATTGAATACAAGGAATTTGTCAAAAGGAATCTATTTAGTATCCGTCTATTCAAAGAATGAGGTCACTAATTTCAAAATTGTTAAAAATTAAAGCCATGAAACATACATATATTATTTGCTTACTTCTTTTTGCTCAAATTAGTAATGGACAAGAGTGCTTAACTTCAAAAACAATAATTGATCATGTGATTGTAACGGAAGGGGAACTTAATATTCCACCAAATACGGAAAATCCATCAACGACACCGCCACCAAAGGATGAGCGCATTGTTGGTTTTTTACATGGAATAGCGGGCTCTGTAGACACATGGGAAAAAGTGAGAACTCATTTTTGGCAAACATATGAAGTCAATACACCCCACCTAGAATACAGTCAAACAGGAATTCATGATGCGGCATATGACATCAATGCTCAATTGAAAACTTTTAATGATGAGTATATAGAGAATCCTGAAATTCCTGATTACACTGTGGATAAAACATATCTTATCGCACATAGCTTAGGAGGAATTGTTGGGCGAAGAATGGAAGCGAATTATGACTTGTTTAATACCGAGAGTTGGAACGAACAGTATAATGGTATGATCACTTTCGGAACCCCACACCAAGGCACCTTTTTAGTAGGAAATAAAAATAAGGTAAAACAATTTGCATCAGAGGGATGTGATGTATTATCCGAAGCTTACGTTGGTGAATTTGTTGCAAATTTTCAAATTCCTATTCCCATTCTTGGTGCTGTTCTCAGAAATATAGCACGAAACATAACCTTAGGTAGTGATAATCAAGATGGCTTTATCGAAGATTTTGTTTGCGATAAAATTGTTTCTTTAGGTGCGGGCCATTTATTGGATCAAATGATCCCACCAATTGGTGAAAGTTTACATCCGGAATCGGATAATATGATTGAATTGTCTAATAATTTGTACGACATGCCAATTGTATCTGCTTATGGCTTAGAAGACGACCCTGTCTCATTGCGCCAAGCATATTCATCCTTCAATAGTACAAATAGTTATGAGTTGTGGATGGCAGGAGATCCCGATGGAGAAAAGAACTTTGAAGAAGATTATGAAGATTTTTTAGATGGCTTGTTGGCCAAGCGATATGAAATCATTTTTAATAATGCACATGCACCTGATCCAAAATGGTGGAATCCATTCAGTTGGAATTATTCAGGTGCAACTACTCTGAAAGAATGGGGTCAGGTCGCTCAAGATTTTTACGAAGCATACGAATGGGTTGCCGACCTAGATCAAGGATATAGATTATTGTCGGATATTGACCAGATTATTCCTGAGCAAATAGGAGAGGAGATTATCGCGTGTACGTGTATTACACCGCAAGGAACCGTTGTTACGTGCGAAGAACCATTTCCAGGTCCACTTTATGATTGTACTCAAACCACCGTTCCTATTTATATTTATCATTTTATAAAAAATGAAAGCGATGGCACAGTAAGGGCAAATTCTGCGGTAAATGTTCCACATGTCGGTGTCCCAAATGAAGGTCAAGGAGAATTTCATACCTTTGATATGCCAGGTAGTAATCATATTCAAATGAAAAATGATTGGAATACGTGGGGAGTTTTTAACAAATTTGTTGACCCTCTAAACACATCTAGTCAATATATCCACTTTAAGCTTGTAAGACAATAAAATGAAATATTCGAGCCCAACATATTTAATATTTTTGTTTTCATATCTTCTTTTTATAGGATGTTCAAATTCTGTAATTCCTATTCTTCAAGAACCTACAGATTCATTCAAATATGAGTTAATCTGGGAACAACCTATTAATCCAGATTCTAGTGGAGTTTATAGTAGTTTATTTACATCGTTTAAAAATGGAAAAGTTTTAGTTGAAAGGAAAGTTATCGGTCAAATTCCTGAAAGGTCTGATTTATTAGCCCTCAATTCAGAATCAGGAAAATACGAGTGGAATTGGAATGGTGATAAAAAACTATTAAGTCTTGCTAATCCTATAATTTTAGAAGAGAATAATATATATCAAGCGGTTCTTGATACTTATTATTCTATGAATATCGATACTGGTGTTCCAAATTGGTTTTTTGATTATGATGAAAATGACTTTGGCATTTATGATTTTAATTTTTTTACAGAAGATGAAATAATATCCATAGCGCGAAATGATGTATCTACAGTTACGAAAAATAAAATTATATCAATTAACAAAGCGACTGGTGAGCGTGAAACTTTGTTAGATATTAATCATGACAATGACGGCTATTTTAAGGCAATAAGAAAAGTTGCACCTTATACTAGTTCATCTGGAGAGAGTATGCTGATAATTTGTTTAGCGAAGTATAAATTTTCTCCTTGGGAAAGTATTCCGATAATAATGAATTATAATCTGACTCAAGATTCTATACTGTGGGAGATTCAAAATTTTGAACAGAATGGATCTTTTAGTGGCTATAATCATCCAATTATTGAAGATGATTTGGTGTACTTTCGAGGAAGTAGATCGTTTTTTTGCGTTGATATTAATACAGGAGATTTAAAATGGGAAAAACGATATCCATCAGTTTCTTTTGGTGGAAATTATATGATTATTGATGATAACGTTGTTTTAAGTACTGATGACGGTGAAATAATCCTTTTAAATAAAACAAATGGCGAAGAAAAATATTTTATAGATTTTGGTCCAGCTGTTTTTTCGATGAACTATTTTGAAGGTAAACTCTTTTTTACCAATGGAAAATTAATGATTGTAGATTTGTTAAGCGGAGAGGTTTTACATGAATTTGAAACCAAAAATTCCGATTATAACGGTTCTTTCTTTTCAAATAATGTAGCTATAAATCCTTTGGAAAGAATAATGTATGTTCTAGACTTTTACTTCGTCCAGGCCATCAAAATTCCAGAATAATTTTAATCAATAAAAAAAACATTAAGCCGTTGATTTAACTTGAATCAACGGCTTATTGCTTTTAGTTAAAACTATTATTAGGTTATTATTAATCCTGTTGATGTACAAATTGAGTTGGACCAATTTTCCTTTTATAATTCAAAGTTTAATATGAATAAAAATCACTTTCCAATACAAAACGAACTAAAAATCTTCTCCAACAAATCATCCGTAGAAATATCTCCCGTAATCTCCCCTAAATGATGTGATGCACTTCGGATATCCATAGCGATAAAATCCGAACTCACACCATCATTAATTCCAATAACGACTCTGTCTAATGCTTCATTAGTATGAAACAAGGCATCATAATGTCTGTGATTACTCACCACAGTCTGACCTTGAAGTGATTGATCTGCTAGGACCAGTTCGTACAATTTATCTTTGATGTAAGGTACATTCATCTTATTCAAGGCAGAGGCTGAAATGATATGATCAGATTTAATGAGCGTTTCCTTTTGATAGGATGCAATATCAGTGTATGGGTTGAGATCCATTTTATTTAGAATAACCACGAGTTGGTCTGGATGGACATTTAGTTCGCTTAATTCTTGCCACAACATGTTAGGGCTAGTATTCGATGTGTCAATTAAATAGATCACGATGGAGGACTGTTCGATTTTTTCTTTTGTCCTTGTAACACCTATGGCCTCTATGGTATCTGTAGCTTCTCGAATTCCCGCGGTATCCACGAGTCGAAAAGGAATACCTTTTACATTTAATACCTCTTCGATAGTGTCTCTAGTCGTCCCAGGAATATTTGAAACGATCGCTCTTTCTTCATTCAATAATGCGTTCAATAAAGTGGACTTGCCAGCATTGGGCTTACCCGCTATAACAGTAGTGACACCATTTTTGATGACATTGCCTAATTTAAACGAGTGCAATAATTCTAAAACCAAGCGCTGAATTTTACCAACCAATTCGGTCAAATCATTTCGATTTGCAAATTCAACATCTTCTTCACCAAAATCCAATTCTAACTCAATCATACTTGCAAAATGAATCAATTGCTCTCGTAGATCCTTTATCTGATCGGAAAATCCACCACGCATTTGTTGCATGGCAATAGAATGAGCAGCCTTATTTTCACTAGCAATTAAATCTGAAACAGCTTCGGCTTGCGCCAAATCGAGTTGGCCATTTAAAAAGGCACGCATCGTAAATTCACCTGGTTGCGCTTGACGCACTCCTTGACGGATGAACAGCTGAACAATCTCTGATAAAATAAAGGGAGACCCATGGCAAGACAATTCAACAATGTCTTCTTTCGTGTAGGAACGAGGAGCTCGAAATAGGGTAGCCAAACATTCATCAAGAATCTCATCATCCTCGTTCTTAATTTTACCGTAATGCACGGTATTACCTTCTGCCTTGACCAGATTTCTTCCAAAGAAAAATTCATCACATATACTAATGGCCTTTGGACCTGATAATCGAATGACCCCAATGGCTCCCTGACCAGGTCCCGTAGCAATGGCAATGATGGTATCCGAATGCATAGACTTATTTTAACAGATAAAGTGATACTAAAGTACTAAGTATTCTCCATCTTGAAGCGTATCTTCGTATAATAAAATTATCTAATATGTTATATCGATCTAATCAGTCACTTCAATGTTTTAAGATCATCATTGTCTTCTTGTGTATCCATTTAATTTGTACAGCTTGCAAGAAGGATAGTTCAAAAGAGCTTCCTCCTCCTACGCCTGTTGAAAAGAAGGACATCAAGCCGACTTACGATATAACCTTACAGGTTCCAACCAAAGAAGAAGGAGAATTCGCTAAAAAGCTAGTTGATAATAGTATCAAAGCAAAAGGAGGATGGGATGCTTATATAGCGATGCAAAATTTTTATTTAAGTCAAGACAAGGTTTTTTTTGATGC
>JAHDBI010000018.1:32586-43951 GCA_020630475.1 Saprospiraceae bacterium | reverse complement strand
ATAGGTAAGACCGATGCTCGTTTCTCATCAATGTTAAATGAATCGCCATTGGCCAATACGTGAACTGTGAGATCAGACATGGTCATCGGTGTGCCTTCCTCTAGAATTTCAACATTGTTATGGGAAAGACTCGAAGGATCAAAAATAATCACCATTCCTGAACCAATGATTTTGCATTCATTACAATTAGTGATGATCATTCCGGTATCCTCTGCTAATCCTACCCCTAAAAGATGAGGGAATTTTGCTACGGCTTCCGCCAATCGACCAAATCGACCTCTTTGTATAAAATGCGAATCAATAACTAATCCTGGAATTAGATTCATTCCTTCACGCATGTTTACTGATCCCTTAAGTAAAGCTTCCGAACTACTCCCACCAGAAATCATTTCGTTGGACATGGCCATCGCTCCTGCACTAGTACCCGCGATCACAATCCGATCGTTTTGAAATCGATGCTTGATTAAACGATGGGCTGAAGTATCCCCCATATAATCAACAATTCGTGATTGATCGCCACCTGAAAACATAATACAATCTGCAGCTTGTATGGCATGTAATACTTCAGGATCTTCCGCATGACCTCTCTCTGTTATCTGTAATACGGTCACATTGGTACATCCTAATCTAGTAAAGGCCTCCATATACATCTCTCCGACTTCAACGGGAATGCTTGAAGCAGTAGGAAATACAATGATGTTTGCATTCAAACCACCACTCTCTTGAACAACTCTGCTGAGAATACCATCCTTAACAAAATCGAGCGATTTTCCATCTTGGTTCTCTGCCCCTTTATCTTCATTCCCCCCAATCGGTATTAAAATGCCTTTAAATGCCATTGTTTTAAATTAATTGGATGCAAATTAAATCAATAATCATGGTATATACCACCAAATTTTTATTTTTAGTACATATAGACATATTAGTTTAAACCAACTCAAAAAAAGAAATACTATGGAAATTCGGGAAATTCGGGCAATGCGCGGGCCAAATTACTGGTCTATTCGCAGGCATAAACTCATTGTGATGGTACTTGATTTAAAAGAGTACGAACAAAAACCCACTGACAAGATACCTGGATTTTTAGACCGTTTAAAAGCATTATTCCCAACCATGATCGAGCATCGTTGTTCTGTAGGGACAGCTGGAGGTTTTTTTCAAAGAGTAGAAGAAGGGACTTGGATGGGTCATGTCATTGAGCATATTGCCTTGGAGATTCAAACCCTTGCCGGAATGGATGTAGGTTTTGGGCGAACAAGAGGATACGGAGAAGATGGTGTGTACAATGTTGTTTTCGCTTATATGGAAGAAAAGGCAGGAAGATATGCTGCAAAAGCCGCTTTTAGAATTGCTCTTGCACTTGCCGAAGATCGAGAATACGACTTGACTGAAGACATTCAAGAGATGCGCGAAATTAGAGAGCGAGAACGATTAGGTCCTAGTACAGGCTCCATTATCAATGAAGCCGTTTCTAGAGGAATGCCATGGATTAGACTAAATAGATATTCACTTTGTCAAATTGGATATGGGGTAAGTCAAAAGAGAATACAAGCCACTGTCACCAGTGATACTAGTAGCATTGGTGTTGAATTGGCATGTGATAAAGAAGACACAAAGCATCTTTTAGAACAAGCCAATATAGCCGTTCCTAAAGGAGAAATCGTTCGAACTGAAAGAGGATTGAAAGATGCCATTGATTATATTAAATATCCCATTGTTATTAAACCAATTAATGGAAATCATGGAAGAGGTATAACCATAGATATTAATAATTACGAAGATGCATTAGAAGGGTTTAAAGCAGCTAAAGAGGTTTCTAGACGGGTCATCATTGAAAAATACATCACAGGAGATGACTATAGACTTCTTGTAATCAATCATCGATTGGTTGCAGCAGCTTTAAGAACTCCTGCTCATGTGGTGGGTGATGGAAAATCCACTATTCAAGAATTAGTGGATAAAGTCAATGAAGATCCAAGAAGAGGATATGGTCATGAAAAGGTATTGACTGCGATTAAAATGAATGATATGACCTTAAATTTAATTCAGGCTGCCGGGTATTCCATAGAATCTATTCTAGAAAAAGATGAAGTCTTAACATTAAAAGATACTGCAAATTTGAGTACTGGAGGAACAGCCAAGGATGTCACAGATATTGTCCATCCAGAAAACATATTTATGGCAGAACGAATATCCAGAGTTATTGGACTAGACATTTGTGGAATTGATGTCATGTGTTCGGATATTTCCAAACCATTAAGAGAAACAGGCGGTGCTGTTTTGGAGGTCAATGCGGGTCCAGGTTTTAGAATGCACTTAGCTCCAACTGAAGGAATTCCAAGAAATGTAGCTGCTCCTGTTGTGGACATGATGTTTCCACCAGGTAGCACATCTAGAATACCAATAGTCGCTATAACTGGAACTAACGGTAAAACAACGACTACTCGACTAATAGCTCATATGGTAAAAATGATGGGACATAAAGTAGGATACACTACATCTGACGGTATTTATATCCAAAATCATATGTTGGATCGTGGAGATTGTACTGGTCCAGTAAGTGCTGAATTCGTCTTAAAGGACCCGACCATTGATTTTGCAGTCTTAGAAACGGCACGTGGTGGGTTACTTAGAGCAGGACTTGGTTTTCATCATTGTGACATAGCCATTGTCACCAATATTGCTCCGGATCATTTGGGACTACGGGGTATAAATACTGTCGAACAAATGGCTCGGCTAAAGGGAGTTATTCCTGAAACCGTCTTACCAGAAGGTTATTCTATTCTTAATGCCGATGACGAATTAGTTTATGATATGAGAAAAAATGTAAAGTCTAAGGTGGCGCTTTTTTCCATGGACATTAACAACCCTCATATTAGGAAACATGCAAAAAATAATGGTCTTTATGCAGTCTATGAAGATGGATACATTACGATATGTAAAGGTGATTGGAAAATGCGTGTGGTTAAAACAGTAAACGTTCCTCTAACCTACGGTGGTAAAGCTCGATTTATGATTCAAAATGTTTTACCCGCTGCACTAGTTGGTTACATTCGAGGCTTTGATATCCGAGACATAAAAATGGCAATGGAATCATTTATTCCTTCACCTTCGCAGACTCCCGGACGCCTCAATTTATTTAAGTTTAAGAACTTTAGTATGCTTTTAGATTATGCGCATAATGCGGCAGGAATGAATGCTCTTAAAGATTTTATTCACAACCTTGATGGCACGCCAAAAGTGGGTATCATTGCAGGAATCGGAGATCGAAGGGATGAAGATAATATTGAAATGGGTAAGATCGCAGCTGAAATGTTTGATGAAGTGATTATTCGTCAGGACAAAAATTTACGTGGTCAAAGCGAAGAAGACTTAATCGCACTTTTAATGGAAGGTATTCATTCCGTTGATAAAGACAAAAATGTGAAGGTCTTTAAGTCTGAAAAAGAGGCGATTAGTCATGCTATAGAAAATGCTAAAGATGGAAGTTTGATTACAGCGTGTAGTGATGTTGTACCCGATGCTTTAAGTCAAGTGATGGAATACAAAGAGAAAGAAGCTAACGAATTATATTAGAATGCGAAACAAAAAAGGGGCGCAGTAATTTACGCCCCTTCACTTATCGATTAGAAAACAATCATCTGTGCTAATTGCCTAGGTTAAATTCGTTCAAGGCGTCGGAGATTTCATATCCCAATCTTAATCCTTCGGTACAATCCATTCTGACATGAACACCTAATGGTATTCTAGAAAATGCGTTTTCTTCTGCCATTTCATCCATACTAGAAAATGTCCTCGGGTCACTTAAGAACTCTGAACGACCTTCGTGTGATCTATCCGTAAATTCAAATTCGTTACCAAAGAAATCTTTAAATATTCCAGCAGCTGCAGATGCAAAACAAGAGTGTCCTGATGGATATCCTGGAAAGCTCGGATTTGGCCAATACACGATTTTAAACAAATTCGTTTGAAAATCTGGGTCTATAAATTCATGGATGAATACATTAGGTCTCATGACCATATACTCATACTTGTATTTCCATGTGGCCACCGCAGCATCATTTAATGAGAATCCAATCTTTAGATACAACTCTAAGGTTTCTTCAAGATCCAATTCAAATTGTTTGATCAATTGATTGGCTATAGCCAATTGTCTAGCTGGTGGACTAAACATGATTCCTTCTGCATCATCACTCCAAAACTCTGCAATGTGTAAATCGTCATTCTCTTCGTCCTTTGCTGTATTATTTACCGTATACACCTCCAACATTTGCTGGAAATATTCACTATTCTCCTCTTCACTATAAACCAATGGAGCAATGGTTGTTGTTTGATTAGGTGAAATCACAAAGGTTCGCACACTTCCCCAATATGGAAACAAAGCTCTTTCAGGGTCTGCAGAGTATGTCCAGTATCCATCTGACACTGGTGGTTCATAGGATAAAGGCTGTGGTTCTAAAATTTGTTCTTCAGCCTCTTCATCAGTTTGTGCGAACTTAATAACTTGTTGAGCTACATATGCACCCCATTTTTCAGAATCTTGAATGACCTTTGAACTCTCTCCTCCACTTAACTCCGCTTTCTTTTCTATTCTAAATGCCTCAATCTTAGCTTTGTGATTTTCGGGTACATTGATTAAAAAATGACTCAGCGTTCGAGCAAAAGCTTCGTTAATCGCTATTTCTGGGTTGATTCTTCGAGGAGCTCTTCTTTGCAATTTAAAGTCTTGATACTTTCGAGACATCGATTTTCTATTGCGCATTAAAGGTACAGCTGTTTCATAACTGGCCAAATTCACATAAGCCAAGGCTCTTGCCGTTCCGTTCGGTCGCATACCAGCCGCATAACGCTCTACTTCGAGCATGACTTCTGTCCAATCATGAACAATGTCATTTTTCATTTGAGAAATATGAATATTGGGACCATTCCCACCTCTCAGGTCGACAGCATCATTTTCTGCAAAATTTGAATCTGTGGTAAAATCATCATCGTCAGAACATGCCTGAAACATTAATCCCGCAATGAGGAGAAGGAGGAACATTTTAATTTTTGAACTTTTCATTTCTCTAAGTTTAAGGTTAACAATAAGGCAAACTAATAGAGTCTCCCGTTTTTAATTTGTCCAATCATAATGGATAAGTGGCCACCTATTATTTATGAAAAGTGTAAAATGTCTACATAAAAAGAATTTGATTTTTAATCTGTTTCATTAAAGACAAGAGTATCTTCAAAAGACCTACCCAACCTTTAAAATATTTTTATTGTCTTAATTTAAAGAGCGCTCTTTTCATGTACCAAAACGAGTGTATTTGGAGTTATAAATAAAAATATTCTATGAAATACTTGATACTTTTTCTAAGCCTTTGCTCTATCATTCCCGTGAATGCTCAATCCCTCGACATTCCATTAATTACCGTTGATGGGTCAGCGATTATTTATACTGCACCAGATGAGGTCATACTTAATTTTTATATCCAAAAAACTGGGGATTCAGTGGCAGAAGTGAGGAAAACGAGTGAAGCTCAAGCAAAAGAACTTATGGACTTCCTTCAAGATCAAGGTATTCCTAAAAAACACATCCAAACCCAATACATGAATATTGGACCAAGTTATAATCACAAGAATAATAAAGTCAACTACTATAGGGCCAATCAATCCATGAGCGTTTGTTTAGATAATTTGAATGACTATGATCGTATTGTCGATGGTATTTTAGCTTTGGGCATTGAGCAAATCAGTAATCCCGTATTCAAGACCACAGAAATCAAAAGAATCAAAGATGAGGCAAGGCAAAAAGCCATGCTCAAGGCAAGGGGAAAAGCGATACTTTTGGCGGAAGCCTTAGGACAAAAAATAGGTCAAGCCAAATTGATTGAAGAAATTAATTTCAATCGAACCAGAAATACAGGTGCCTATGCCAACAACACAGAGTCACAGACGGTAGATACGGATGAAGACTTTAGTTTTGCTCCTGGACAGTTAGAAATCAGAGCAATGGTTAAGGTGTCATTTGAGTTATTAGATTAAATCTATTTAAAATCCAACGACTTTATCGCGTCAATCCAATCTTTTGGAATCTCAGCTTTTCGCAACAGTTTAAAATTGTAAGCCATTACAGTGCTGTAAATAATCGCACAAAGTTTAGAATTGCTTTCCGAATAGATTCTCGTTTCTAAACGGATACGATCTTCTAATATCTCGGCAGTCCTAATACCCACAATAACCGTATCGGGGAAATTGACAGGTGAAATGTAACGGCAATCTTGTCGCGCCAATATGGGACCCAATATTTGCTTTTTAAACGAACCCGTGACGAATTTCTGCAAATACTCTACCCTGGCACATTCATTCCATCTAAGGTAAATGGTATTGTTAACATGCTGAAATGCATCCATGTCTCCCCATCTCACTGGGATTTTCACTTTGACTTTAAATTTCTCGATGCCGTCCATAGGTTTTTGTGTTTACTCTAATGTACAAGCATAATTTGAAAAGCCCTATCTGTCCTTGAAATAATTCCGCTAAAAAGAATAACTCATTCCAAAAACCGAAGCACTTTCTAAATTACAAGTTTGTATCCCAAAAGACCCACGATTATTCCGCGAAAGATTTTGATTAAATATGGAAACCGCTTGATTAAATTTCTTCAAACCATTTACTTTAAAGATTATTCCCGTAATTCCTGAAACACTGGCCAAAAACGAACTGGCTAAAAAACTTAGGATGTTTCCTGGATTACTTTCAGAACTTTGCATTTCCACATAACTTGCCATTGCCAACCCTGAAAACACAATAGAAACCAAACCAAAACCCCAAGCATATTTTTCGCGATATTTATAACTCTTGTAAGCCTGAAAGGCTTCTGTATCTTGACCAAAAATTAGATTCATGTCGAGCTTCTTATAAGATTTCTCTTGATAGTAATATCTGCCTCCCATCTTTTCTATTTGGGCGAAAGCCGAAAAATGAAGCATAAAAAAAACAACAATTACACAGACGATTTTAAATAATATATTCATACTCATTTTTTAAAAAGAAAAACTCAATCCAAATTGGATAGGTAAATTCATGTCTTTATTCAATTCTAAAAATTGCGCTCCCAGTTTGCTTTTATGGTTTTCATTAAACATTCTTAATGCCTCTTTAAATTCTATCTCTGCATCTGCATTTGCTGTGATTCCAATTATGCCTGTAACAATAGCAGTTGTTAGCAAACCAATAACTGGACCTACATGACGCAAACATGGTGATCCTTCGCAATGCTGCAAACTATATGAATACACACCGATTCCTAGAATGCTGACTAAGGAAACCGAGCCAAAAATATTAGCTACCCTTTGTTTTGATTTTGACTTTTTATAAAGTGCGTAAGCATCCTGATCTACTTTCAATATCTTCCATAAGTCCTTTTTGGAATAAATCAATTGATCATACTCGTACTTCGATCCTTTCTTGATGATACCTTGTCCTGTCGTATGGAAAATGGAAAAAAAAAGGCAACACATTATAAGGCTTAAAACTTTTTTAATATTCATATTTTTTTTTGATTTTTTATCATTGGCGAAAGCCAAATACATCATTTAAAAATGGTAAGACCAAGCTATCTTAAATTGCGATCTCGTCTTTAGGTTTAATTCGTATTGTTTATTTAATCCAATTGCCCGGAGTCCATCATTGAAAGTATTTTTAGCTTTCCTTAAATTTATTCCTGCATGTCTATAATTGAGTATTCCAAAAAGCGCTGAAACAACGGAAACTATTGCAGCCAGTCCCGCGTAAAAACCGTCATAATTTGGTGAATCACCTTCATATGGAGATTGTTGTGAAAAACCATAAATTGAAAGACCTCCAAAGATTAAACTAACCAACCCAGACCTTAATGTTCTTTGCCTATACTTTTTAAATAAACTGTAGTGTTGTTGAGATATCGGGTTTTTACAAAAAACGATCCCTAATTCAGTTGCTTTATATTGCTCTCCTTGATAATAATAATCGTCAAGCTGCTTAACCAATCGCTTTTGACTCATCAAATTTTGAGAGCAAAAGATGAGTAATAACCAAAGGAATTTTCTCAAATTCTTTAAATGATTTTTTCTTTTATTTGAATACATGAATTTTAATTTTAAGGATTTAGAATGTATAACCAACCCCAAAACCCAGTGCTGTATTTGGCGTATATTTTGAGTTGACATTTCTAGTGCCTATATCCTTAGAAAAATTTTCATTAAACAATTTTACCGCTTGACGAAATTTCGAATTGACTGTTGATTTAAAAATCAATCCAGTCGTACCAGTAATTATTGCAAGCAAAGAAAAAATGAAGAATGAACCCAGTTGACCGTGGCATATTCCATCCTGACATTCGGTTAAACCTATTGTAGATAAACCAGCTCCAGCCATACTTACAATAGAAATAGTTCCAAAGAAATTAGCCATCTTTTTTCTATATATGTATTGTTCGTAGTTTTTATAAGCCTCTTCATCATGAGCAAATACTTTCCACAAATTATCTTTGCTGTATGTGCCTTCTTGAAAAGTAAACTGATTTCCCTGATGTCCTAATTGGGCTTGCAGATGAAAGGAAAAGAAAAATAGAAAGGAGCTCAAAAAGACCCATCGTAAATACCAAAACATAATTTTCAATTTGAATGATCAATAAATTCAAACTGTATTATCTCTGGTACAATAATACGATTGTAGATAATGACTATTTAAATCAATTTGTGAATTCTAGAATGGCTAATTCACAAAACGTAAACAGAAAAACTAAATCCCTTATGTTTTATAAAATCACATGAAAACGTTTGTATATCGATTTTCAACTTACAATATCCTTTAACGGCTAATTTTCTTGTTTTGGAACCTCATAATAAAAGCCACTTAAAATTTCTTCCAAATGGCTCTTCGTATCGTAGGTATCTAAGGACTTCTTTCCAAACGAGTCCATTTACAGCATTGGACAGAAAATATTTTACCAATTTTGTTTAGCTCGTGCCTATCAGAAGAAATAAATTATACCAATACAAAGGAATCTATAACATTAAAAACTTACAACATTAGAATCTCAAAGCCATTCCGAGTCCTACAACAGAATCCGATTTAAACTGATGGATATTAGGAAGTGATCCTTGATCCCTATAAATGCTATTATTAAACAAGTCTATTGCCTTTTTTAAATTGGATGAAGCCTTGGAGTGAAATGCCATAGTGACTACACCAGTCAATACAGTTATAGCTCCGCCAATCAGCACTCCTATTACATAATTAAAATCATCCCCATTCCTAGCTCTACCCCCTTCAAGTTGACTTAATCCATACAGATTGTAGGTAGTATAACTTGCAGCGAGCAAGGTTGGAATACCAAAAATCCATGCCATTTTGTTTTGTGACTTATATGCTTTATACTTTTGGTAGGATGCCTCATTTTGCTTAAAGAGATCTTCCACTTCATTTTTAGAGTATTCATTACCTTCAAAATAGTACTGCTTATTAATCCATTCAATTTGAGCATTTAACGGAGTACATAGCACAGCAAATATTAAACAAAAAGAATAAAAGACAATTTTCTGAATCATTTGGCTTGGTATAATACTTTAAATTAAAAAAACCATTTAGAATTTCTTCTAAATGGCCTTTTGTATCGTAAATGGACTGGGTTTACCCAAATAAATTCTTTGCCTTATTTAAAAGGTCACCAGCGTTACCTCCTAGTAATCCAGAGATCTGATTTAAATCAAAAGCACTATCCTCTTCTGCATTTGATTGAAATTTCTCTTTTAATCCAGAAATTAAATCCTGAGCAGTAGATGAAGATTCTGTTTGAGCTTCTTCAGCGCTCATTCCTTTGTTTTGCAGGATCTGGCTCAACTTTGATTGAATATTTTCTGCGATTCCATTAACTGCTCCACCTTCTGAAGAACCACCAAAAAGAGCAGTAATTTGGCTTAAGTCGCCACCTTTAAGACTATCTAGTAAAGCACTAGCACCTTCAGAAGCTGCTTCGTTAGTCGCTTCAGCATTTAAGCTGTTGCCACTCATTTTTTCTTGTAATTTCTGTAGTGCAAGATTTTTTAACTGATCAAACATGTGTTATTATATTTTGGTGATTAATAAATTACACCCTTTAGACGTGAGAATGCCATCGTGTCACTACCCTTTTCTATAAGGAAACGTTAAAGTATTTAAAAATAATCCGGATGAGGTTCAAGCGTTTTTGTTCTTTAGTGGATAGTATAAATGTAAGGTTGATCAACAAATTAAATCAATTTGAAAAAATCTATTTATTAAGGAGGGCCATCCTTTCAATTAGAATGCTTCAACGAAAATAAAGTAAAATGAAATATCTTAAAATATCCATAGCCATTTTAGTAGTGATTTTAACCTCATGTCATGAAAACAGTGACATCACTAATACGGTCTCTTCTAATCCACCATCTCAATTAGTATCTACAACAGATTTAGAAATATCAGGTTTTGTCAATGAATTCCACAGTATTCTTCATTGGACTAATATAAACTTCGCTCTTTGTGATGTCGATGTCACCCTAATGTATGATGGTCAAATTTTAGACAAAGTAAATACAACAGAAACTGGCACTTTTAATTTTGATCTTCAACCCGTTCCCAATGAAGGTGCTTATTTATTATTTGAATCAGAAGGATATCATAACAATGTGATCAAAGTAGATACTTTAGTCGATTCAAAGTTTGGTACTAATCTCATAAGAACCACCTTTCCAGATGTCGATGGAGAATCTATCAGCTTAGGTGGACCTTATATCAAATTGAGTGGTACACTTCAAAATCCTAGCTCTACTCATGTACCCGTCTACTATATAACCAATGCCAATAATGAATTAATCGGAACCACAATGCCCGTTGATGACTTTACAGATTTCACCATTACAACATTGGCGGATGAAGAGCTTTTTCTACACTATATCGTTGATTGCCACCCTATAGGAACCATTCCTTTGGGTTCCTATTCTGAGGATACTGACTTAGGAGTGTTGCTTGATCAAAGTGTTGATTTATCTTCAAGTGGCTTGAGTGGATTTTTCTCCTCTATAGATGATTGTCAAGGAACTGAGTTAAATGATTATTCCATATTCTTTAAGCGCAACGGCTTAACAACTCATAGTTGGGGGACGGCAGGATTTGCTGGATCGGAGTGTGACTTTCTAGCGCATCCAGTAATTGTAACAGTTGCCTCTCAAAACCCTAGACTATATCAAGAAAAGATTATCGACTACTCGATGAATCCAACAGGGTTGATAGAATTGAGTCTTTGCATAGATGATGACACTTTTATTAGCTACTCTATCGGAGGTGGAACAGAAATCACTCCCGATTTATTTACCTACGC
>JAHDBI010000018.1:24719-32486 GCA_020630475.1 Saprospiraceae bacterium | reverse complement strand
TTAGCTACTCTATCGGAGGTGGAACAGAAATCACTCCCGATTTATTTACCTACGCGAATATATTAAGCAACGGACAGCTATTATTAAAGCAAAAGGATCCTGATTATGACAATGGAACAGATATCACCTTCATTACTTCAGATGCTAATCTAGGTAATGCCTCAAGTGAAATAAATATTTACAACGGCTTCACAACTTTTGTCAAAGGATATCAAATAAGTACGACAATAACAATGAATGATGGTGATTTTGTGGAGGGTACTTTTAATGGTGAGGTACGAGATGGATTCGAAAACGATCTAGGCACATTAGAGGGGAGTTTTCGAGCAAGAATACAATAACTACATAAATAACTTATCTCATTTTTAGTTCGGTCAAGCCGAAATTTGATAGAACTAAAAATGAGATTTCAACGAAACAAATCGAAAAGTAAAACTTGGCATCTAGTATAAACATAAACCAACTGTTAGCACGATGTAAAAATCGTGAGTGGTCAGCTCAAAAAGAGTTGTACCTAAACTATGCCGACGAAATGATGTCCATAGCAATAAGATATACTATAGACATTGCCTCTGCCAAAGATTTAGTTCAGGAAACTTTTCTAAGGGTGTTTAATAAAATAGATCAATTTGATCAGGCGAAAGGATCACTTGGGGCATGGATGAGTAGAATATTAATCAATCAAGCCTTCAAGGATATTCGTAAAATTCAAAAAATAAGTTTCGTCGAAGAAATTGAAATAAAGGACAACTTAGTTTTAGATGCAGTGATCATTGAACAGCTTGAAGCTGAGGACATCTTGAATCTTCTAAATAAACTTCCTGATGGTTGTCGTATTATTTTCAATCTCAAAGAGATAGAAGGATACAATCACAATGAAATAGCTCATATGCTTGGAATCACTGCAAGTGCTTCACGTTCACAATTGACCAGAGCTAAAAAGTTATTAAGAACATTAATCGAAAAGAGTGCTAAAGTTCATAGTCATTCAAAACCTAAACAAACTTTGAATCACTAGAACCCTGTTTAATAAATAATGGTAAAAATGGAAAAGCATTTTAAAAATAAATTAAAAAATCATACCGTCGATTGGGACAAGGAAGAACTCGTGGAGCCTTTGAAAGAAGGCTTAGGTCATAACAAAACGACCTTCAACAAAAAATGGTTATTGCTTTTGCCTCTTCTTTTAATTTCAACTTGCTTGGTGATCAATGAGAATGTTCTATTGGATCAATCAAGTTTAGATCATCGTGAAATAACCGACAACAACAATTCAAATAATTCTCCTGACCCATCAAAAATAAAAAAGCCTAATTCCTCAGGATTAGATGAAAGCGATAATAATTTATCGACATTAAAAAAATCAAATCTTACATCACAAACAAGCATACTTCCAGAAAAACAAAAAGCAACATTACATACTAAGCAATCAAGTGAACCTAAAGACTTGTCAACAAACACAAAAAGCACAAATGAACATACACCTTTAATAGCGAACAATATAAAAAATACAACAAAATTAAATCCAACGGAATCAAGAATAAACAGCGCTCCTTCTGACCAACTTTTACCCAATAATTCAATTAAGATCAATACTTCTAAACAACAGAAATCAAAGGCATTAAACAACAATCGACATACCCTTACAATCTTCGAATCACTTCCTGCACTTTATGCTCAAATAATCTCTGACTCCGCTTCGTCTTTTTTAACGAATCATTCATTTGAAGATTTACTTTCTATTCAAAGCGCAACTGATAAATTATCCGAAGAAAAAGACACAGGAGAAAATAAATTTAAAGGGTATTTCATGAGCGCCCACACTCAATTTGGATGGGTCAATAAATCATACCACCCATTGAGTAACAACATGAATTTTAATGAAGCACTAAAAAACAATGAAAAAACTATAAAGGCCGAATGGAGTTTTTCAAACCATTTAGAATTAGGGTATCAACATCCATCTGGATGGTTTGTGCAAGCTGGATTCCAACATCAAATCATTAATGAGTTTTTTCAATATAACCAACAAAAAAGTGACACCATCCAAGAAACAAGCGATCAAACAAGATACTTCCTTGATCAAAATGAGGACACATTATTTTTCAGCGGAACAATAACCAAAATATATACTGAAGAACGTATCATTAGACATAACAACCAACACAAGGTCTTGAGTGTGCCGTTAAACATTGGGTTTAAATTCAGAAAAGAAAACTTTAATCTTTTTTCCAGCGCAGGAATAAACTACAATCTAATGCATCAATTTAAAGGAAGAGTCAATAAAATTTATGAAGATGGAACAAATGCAATTATCGACAATCCTTCATTCAGTTTGAAAAATAGAATGGGTTTTCAATTAGACTTTGGTGTAGATTATTTGGCTTTTAACCGCTCTCAACTATTCTTCAAACTGAGCTACCAAAGAACACCAGCAATATTGAGCACCCAAAATGAACAGTCTTATCAAAACTATTTCTTAGGTACAGGAATTAGATTCTATATCAAATAAAAACTGGAATAACATGAAAAAATAAGTAGGTATCTATCGAATTGAATACCTAAATCCAAGATAGAATTCTCTTCCCTTAATCGGGCCCCAAGTGTAAGCCGTATCAAAATAAGGTCCGAATGGATCTTCTGCGGATTGGATTGGGTTTTCTTGACGGAAGTCAAAAATATTTTCAACTCCAGAATAGATTTCAAAGTTTGTCCAACGCTTTGTTAATTGTGCATCGAGAATAGTGAAGTTTTCCGACAAATCAGATAATCGATATTCATCAGGGTACCCTTCTGTTGTTGGCAGCTCCTTGACGCCTGTAAATCTACAATTAGCATCTATTTGCCATTGATCATTTTCCGTACTATAGGATCCATTGACCATCCATCGATGTGTAGGAACAAATGGTAATGACCTCTTTTCTCCTTCAACTGTACGATATACATCCAAGTAGTCATAAGACCACTTGATATCAAACCTTTCGTTGAACTGTATATTATTCTGAAAATGCAAGTTGGTCGAAATACTTTCATTGAAGTCATTATGTATTTGAACCGTTCTCGGCGCGTGATGAAAGTGCGGGAATATTTGATTTGAAAAACTGGTCCGATAATAATCACCTGACACAGTTAACTTAACTTCATTGATTCTAAAGGTTTTTAAAAGATTGAAACCTGTGGTCCATGCCTCCTCTGGCCGAAGTGTAGTAAATGCCGTTAAGTCTCTATTTCCCGAAAGGACATTAATAAATTCTGATAAAGGATGTGCTATCCTTATTCCCTTTCCAAAAGTCAATCGAATATCTGTTTCATCCCAAACAGAGGCTTTCATCATCAATCTAGGTGCATGCTTCCATCCAAATTCTCCATACTTATCAGTGCGAATTCCAGTCAAGAAAACGAAGGGTTCAAAATTCCATTTAAACTCAGCATATGCTCCTGGTAAGTCGTAATCGGTATTATACTCATCTTCAAAATGTAGAAAATCAACTTCCTCCAATAATTCGATTTCTTCTTTTAATCTATTCGATTTAAAACTGACTCCAGCTTTTATATTATGTTCATTTCCAAAATAAAAATCAGCATATAAGTCACTGTGCAAGGAAAGCTGTTTAGCATCATATTTTTTAATTCCAAAATAGCTTTGTTGGTTTTGAGTGAAAGCGCTATTTAGCTGAGTCAACGATAAATCATCTGTCAACTCCAAATTCATTTTGGAATAAACATCAATTTGTGTAAGATCGACAGTTTGGCCATAAACCTCATTACTTCCTCTATTTTCTTTTTCAAAATCCAATTGCCCTCCTACTCTTTCTTCATCCCAAAATCTAGTCCCAATTTGCGCTTTAAATTTGGAGTCATCATTATCGTTATACACCCACTTATTGAAAAAGGACATTCTCTGTGTCTGAACTACATCTCTAAATTGATCATCGTTAATGTCTCTTTTTTGCGCAGGTAAGGTCAAATGAACCGTAGTGAAATTATTCCAAGATCCTTTGTCCAACATATGATTGACATTATACTGGTTTTCACCAAAGGAATTGACAAAACCATTAAAAAACCATTTCGGAGCTTTATCTACTTTATGCGGAATAATATTGATTTGACCACTTATACTTTCCGCACCTTGTAATACAGAGTTAGTCCCTTTGCTAACAAAAATAGTTTCGATCAATGACCCTGGATAACTCCCAGGACCATAGGCAAAAGATAAGCCTTTAATAAAAGGCATTCCATCGAATAAAATTTGATTGTACACACCTGACAATCCTAGAATTCTTAATTCCTTAGCATCTGTGATGATGTTAGAAGTGGCTGATTCGACAGAAGCATTGGTATTAAAACATCCCGCTAATGAACAACATGCCGCTCTTTGAATTTCACGTGTGCCAATGGCTTCCACCTTGTTGACATCATCCGTAAATCGAGTCGCTACTCCTTTGGCATTGATCTCAACCCCTTCAATAGTATTGTCTTCAATCAATTGAATTTCCCAATATGCTAGATCGCCTACGGTGATTTCTTCATTGCGAAAACCAACATATGAAACGACAAGTCTACGATCAGAAACATTTTCATCCATTATAGAAAACAATCCATCGATGTCTGTCACAACACCTTGATCAGAATTGACCCATTGTACACTTGCACCTACCAAGGGCATTCCGATAATATCAGTTACTTTTCCTTTTATCACTTGACCATTCGCCGAAAGGCAAAAAAGTAAAAAACAACAAAGCGTTACAACATTTTTCATTATTCCATATTGCTGTTTCCTGTTACAGAAACATTCAAAATATCTCGATCTAATAAGTACAAGCCACCCTTATCGTCCCCGATCAGTTCTAATTTATCGTTGATTGTTCGAGCTAAAGCTTCCTCCTCTATTTGTTCGGCAACATACCATTGTAAGAAATTATGCGTCGCGTAATCTTTTTCTTGTAAAGAGATATCGACCAACTTATTAATACTTTCAGAAACAAAAACCTCGTGATCTAATAAAGATTTAAATGCATGATGTAAGGAAGGGAAAGTTAACACGGGTTGTGGCAATGCCGGCACGACGGCAAATCCTCCTCGCTCATTAATAAAATGTACTAATTTTAACATATGCAATCTCTCTTCATCACTATGGCGGTAGAAGAAAGAGGTGATATTATCTATACCTGGTTGAATCTCTGCCCAAGAAGCCATCGCCAAATAAACTTGCGAAGACTCTGCTTCAATTCTCACTTGCTCGTTTAAGGCGTCTTGAATAACTTTTGATAACATAATCGATTAATTTTAATTGTGAACTAAACAATCAAATACCTTGGATAGTTCGCGGTGTAAAAGTAAGCAACAAGTTACGCAATATCATTGCATTAAGGAAAACACATTAGTAGAATTAAAATATGTTCTATTTAGACTTAATAAACTTTATGCTTTGTTGACCGAGGTCAGATTTTACTATTAACCAATATGTCCCCTCGTGCAAATGATTCACTGGGATTTTCGTTGAATTCGAGTCATTCTTAATGCTAGAAACTAAGCGACCATAAATATCATAAATCTCATAACAACTAATAATATTTCTTTCGGATGTCACATAAATGAAGTCCGTTGAAGGATTCGGAAATAGTGCAATTTCTACATCTGGGTTTTCTTCTAGTGTACTACTTAAAAATTCAAATCCACCGCAGGTATTCATGACACCATAGATATGTCCCGCAGATTGAAAACCAGTAATAATCATTCCTGAAAACAGAATATTCCCGTCCTGGGTGATTGCCGCATCAGTAAATGAAACATCATCGATTGTCTCATCAAAAAAAACGTCTCCGTATTCCATTGTTTTGACTATTTCATAATCTTCATTTAAAATAGCCAGATACGGATGATTGGCCTCATCCTGACCAAAAACGTACAAGTGATTATTTAGTGATATAATACGCTCCAACCAAAAGAAATCATCAGACAAATCTACTTCGGCAATTTCCGATAAATTCTCTGTATCCAAAATTCTAATAATTGGTACCCCTGATAATTTCCGTCCATTAGCCACTACTGCCAATTTTGATTCATCAATAAAACTCGTCATTATACCATTCCTCGTTTGTGCAGGATCAATAGCGAAGATTTCATTTCTTAATTGAACTCCGTCATCATTGTACTCCAAGAGCATGGCTTCATTTTCATTTTGCTGATTAAAACCAACGATAAAAAATGTTCCTGATGACAAGTAATGAGAGTACGTATCAAAAATGCCCCCTTCCAAATTCTCCAATGGAATTTCCCAAATCAAATTAAAAAGGTCATCAAATTTGGCCAGAGACATATCCCCACTATTTAAATCAATCATAACCGTCATTAAATGATCATCAGATGTCCTATGAATTTCCGTGATATCAAACCATGGTCGATAAAGCGTATCTATAATATCACCTGAATTAGGTTCTAGTTTCATCACATAAGCACCTGTATTATTTGCACCGCTTATTTGAGAAATCGAAACAAAGTAATGATCGTTTAATTCAGTAGCATCAACGGCTATTTCAAGATTAAATTCATTTCCATCCAACATGGAATGTAACCTTTCCCATTTCAAGACACCAGATGGACCTAACTTTCTAACAAATGAAGCATAATGTCCCGACGCCGGATTCCCCTCTAATACGGTTCCTGTAATTAAGAAACCACCCGACTCATCTTGGATTGCCGCATGCATCTCTTCATATAATTCAGTCCTTTCTTTAAAATGCCATGGGATTTCTTGAGCAGAAATTTCAAGTGAAAAGAATAAGCTGGCAACAATAAGGTAAAAGATTGGATACTTCATTTTTTTTCTTTTAAAACTAACATGAAGCAACTCCAATAAAAATCACAATTTTCACAAAATGTACAACTCACTGTTGTATCAGATAACTATAAATACCTGATTTCCTGTATTTTAATTGCAATAAAGTATTGCACTACACCTTATAGACCCATTCTAAATCTTGAAGTACGTCGTAATTTATTTTTTCGCGAGAACTTTCTGTGTTTCCTACTCCTTTCTTGCCAATCAATTGAGGAACCGGATAAAACTCCATTTGCTTCTCATCGAAAGGAACTAAAAGCTGTTTAACCAACTCCTTTTCTTCCTTAGTTTGCGCCGGGATCGAGATCCACTCTTCGTGCAAGTCGGGTGGGATGATCACAGGCATCCTCGGTTCTTTAATCTTAGGGTTGTTATGAATCCTAGCCATTACCGGATTCGCCTTGGTCGTGACAATACTGACTGTTCGATGCAATTCCCCAGTTTCCCCATCCGTCCATTCATCCCAAAGGCCTGCTAAGGTGACGGGCTTTTCATCTTTCAAGCTGATGAAGAAAGGGTACTTTTTACCTTTATAATGGAAATATTCATAATAACCATCCAACACTACGATGCATCTCCTATACTTAGCTGGACCTTTAAAAGAAGGCTTTTCAAATATGGTTTCTCCACGTGCATTTAAGGTCATGGTTCGGATTTTCGTGGCAGCCATAGCATCTTTTGTATAAAACGGAACCAATCCCCATCTCAAAAAATCTACCGTCATCTTTCCCTCCTTTTCTAAAAAAACCGTCACGTGCGGAAAACTAAATCCACTTTTAAAATAGTGCGGATCGGGACCAAGATAAATCTCTCTAAGTTGTTCGTAAACCTCCTCTAATTCTTTAATTTGACCAGCAAGCGCATCTCCCCTAATAGCCTCTCTCAATTTTCGATAAGCAAGTCCCGCAATGTTATAGCACATGTTT